>DASQRX010000142.1:0-24536 GCA_035642635.1 Xanthobacteraceae bacterium | reverse complement strand
CTGACGGATGACGAGTGGAGGCATATTGAACCCTTCATTCCGCGCAGCGCCCTTGCCTTCTTGAAACTCGCGTCCATCCGCCTCATGCTGCGAAAGCTTTGTAATCCTTGCTGAAGTCTCAAGACGGACTCTAAGGCGACGCTAAGTTGCAGCTCTGCGGTTTGCGCAGGACGTTCCTTGCGTCGGCGTTTGGTCGCCGGCCGCAGCATCGCCATAGGGACGAGATCGACCCACGCGCCGCCGATAAACGCCGCCTTGCGCAACAAGCCTTCTTTCTTGAAGCCGGCCGCTTTGTAGGCGCTGATGGCGCGATGATTGTGGTTGAACACCACGAGCTGGGCGCGGTTGAGATTGAGATGGTTCCAGCAGAAATCCACGGCTAGGCGCAATGCCTCTTTGCCATAGCCATGGCCGCGATTCTGCTCGCTGCCGATCCTGATGCCGATCTCGGCGGAACGATGCACGCTGTTGATGCCGGCAATCCGCACGTAGCCGATGATGGCCGGCATGTCGATCTTGCGGATCGCGAACACGACTTTGCTCGTGTCCTTGCCGAGGCTGTCCCACCATTGCTGATGCGCCATCATATCGACCGGCCGGTAGGCGAAGTCGAGCCGCGCCGCCGCCGTATCATTGGCCCAGCAGAACAGCGGACCGAAATCCTCTGGGACGAGGGGGCCGATCGTGATGTGCTTGGCCAACAGCATGGATGCGATCAAAAGATGTGCGATGCCGCGTGAGGGGCGTCACGTCTGGTCTAGCCGTGGCCCAGCCATTGCAGTTTGCGCCGAGCGGTCGCCTTGGTTTGCACCACCCCGCAGCCGTTGCTGCCGCAGACAATCGAGGCTTCACGGAGTTGCGCATCCCGGGCTTGCACATCCGGGGCGGTCACGGCGACGGCCGGCTCCGCGGATGATGTCGCTGCCGCGGCGCGGCTGGCCAGCATGCCGGCCGACAACATTGTCGTTGCGGCGAGAGCCGAAAGAAGAATTTTGCGCATGGGTATTCTCCGGCAAGCGGTGCGGCGCCCCACTGCGTCAGTAAGAGATTATGGTGAATGAAACGTTAAGGCCGCATCAGTCCTTGCGGTCCGCCAGCGCCTGGATGTTCTTGATCTGCGCGAGCCAATAGGCCTTTTCTAATGCGAATTTCCGCGCGATGTCGGCGGTGACGGGCCCCGGTTTCCAGCGCCAGTTCTTGCCATCGGCGCTTGAGCTCAGTCCGACAGTCACCGCCCGGAGGTTTTCATCGCTGCCGATCAAATAGCCATAGGCAATGTGATCGTCGTGGTCGGTGATGATGATATCGACGCCGCCTTGTTGCGGCAGAACGTTCAATGACGTCTGCCATCCCGCCGGCAGGCCGAATTTTTGGCTCTCGGCCGGGTCGATCTTGGCATTGAGCTGATAGGCCTTGCAGGCGCGGCCGACATGCAAGCGGTCGCAAATATCGCCGAGGCCGATGTCTTTGAATCCCTTTTTGACCGTCAATTGTGCGAGTTGTGACAGCGACGCGGTGTCTTGAGCGAAGGCATTTTTCGCAAAGATCGCCGGCAGTCCGGCGGCGAGCACAAACAGAAATGCGCCGGCAAATGTGGTCGCGACGAAAGCGATGCGCCGGTACTCTGCGCGCAAAGCAGCACCATTTCTCATTTGACCGCTCCGAACCGCACCTGCCGCCCCATTTGGCGTCGACCTTCTACATAGCCGGCGACTGCGCGCAAGGTTGCCGCAACGACGACGTCGCGGCTTAGCGGCTCATCGGGCCGTTGCGCCCCCCGTGTTCCAGGTGCATCATCATGCGGTCGCAAGGCCAGGAGCGGCTCCCATGCATGATTCGGTTATTCGCGGCGGCACCATCGTCGATGGCACCGGCAAAGCTTCTTTCACAGGTGACGTAGCGATCTCGGGCGGCCGCATCGCCGCGGTTGGCGGCAAGCAGGGTCCCGCCCGGCGTGAAATCGACGCCACGGGCCTCTTGGTCACGCCCGGCTGGGTCGATGTGCACACCCATTATGACGGCCAGGCGATGTGGGATCCGCTGCTCGCGCCATCATGCTGGCATGGCGTTACGACTGTCTTGTTCGGCAATTGCGGCGTCGGCTTCGCGCCGGTGAAGAAAGAGCATCACGGCGCTCTGATGGATCTGATGGAAGGCGTCGAGGAGATTCCCAATCCGGTGCTCGCCGCGGGCCTCACCTGGGAATGGGAGACGTTCCCGCAGTTCATGGATGCGCTTGAGCGGCGGCCGCGCGCGATCGATATCGCGGCGCAAGCCGCGCATCTGCCGCTGCGCGTCTATGTCATGGGCGATCGCGCGGTGCGGCGCGAGGCGGCGACGCCGGACGACATCGCCGAAATGCGCCGGCTTACCATCGAAGCCATGAAGTCCGGCGCGTTCGGCTTCACTACGTCGCGGACCGACTCGCACAAGACGCCGGACGGCGAACTGGTGGCCTCGCGCGATGCGGATGCCGACGAACTGGTCGGCATCGGCTCGGCGCTCGGCGCCGTCGGCATGGGCGCCTTCGGCATGAACAGCGATTTCGACGATGAAGACTATGAACTCGCTTGGATGACGAAGCTGGCGCGGCAGACCGGCCGTCCGGTCTGGTATCTGCTCACCGATCGCTACGAGGACCCCGAGCGCTGGAAGCGCCTGTTGAAGGCGACGCACGCGGCGCGTGCCGAAGGCCTGCCGTTCACCGCGCAGATCGCCGGCCGGCCCATCGGCGTGATGATGGGCGTCGGTACCGCGCTCAATCCGTTCACGGTGCGGTCGAGTTACAAGAAGCTCGAAAGCCTGCCGATCGAAGAGCAGCGCAAGCGGTTGCGCGATCCGGAGGTGCGGCGCCAAATCCTCGCCGAAAAACCATCCGACGCCGAAGTGGCGAAGCTCGCGCAGTTCCGCCAGGCCGTTACCTCCAAGTGGGAGCGGTTTTACGTCATGGGCAATCCGCCGGATTACGAGCCGGCGCCGGAAAAGAGCGTCGCCGCGATCGCTGCGCGCACCGGACGGCCGCCCGACGAGGTCGCCTACGACTACATGACGGAAGCCGACGGCCAATATCTCTACTTCCCGGTGGTGAACTATGTGGTTGGCGATCACGCGCCGATTTATGAGATGCTCAACGACCCGGCCTGTCTGTTGGGCTTGAGCGACGGCGGCGCGCATTGCACCTCGATTGTCGATGCCGGCGTGCCGACTTTCATGCTGATGCATTGGGGCCGCGACCGGCAACGCGGCCCGCGTCTGCTGCTGGAACATCTGGTCAAACGCCAGACCAGCGAGACCGCCGATTTCTTCGGCTTCGCCGATCGCGGGCGCCTCGCGCCAGGCTTGCGCGCAGACGTCAACCTGATCGACTTCGACGGCTTGCAGGTGCAAAAGCCCGAACTCGTTCACGACATGCCGGCCGGCGGCCGCCGCTTCGTGCAGCGCGTTACAGGCTATGAAGCGACCTTGGTCGCCGGCGAGCCGATCTTCGAGCGCGGCGAACATACCGGAGCGATGCCTGGCCGCCTGGTGCGCGCCAGTCGTGACGGGGCGACGCTTGCGGCGGCGGAGTAGCGCCTAGTCGCCTTTCGGCGAGACGTCGGCGCCTTCGAGACGCGGCACTTCGTCGGCGTCGTCGCGGCCGCGCAACGCCTCGCTCATCAGATCGCTGAGCGTCGGACGCGGTAGCGCCGCGAACGGCAACGGCCGCACGACGTCGATTGCGGCGAGGCCCAAGCGGGCGGTGAGAAGCCCGTTCAGCAAACCTTCGCCCAGCCGCGCCGACAGTTTTGCCGCGATACCGTGGCCCAGAATCTGCTGAATCAAACTGTCGCTGGTCGCCAAGCCGCCGGTCAGCGCCAGATGCGAGATCACCAGACGCAACAGGTGAACGAGGCCGAGCGTGCCCGGCCGCACGCCATAAAGATACGACAGCCGGCGCAGCAGATTGAAAAACGTGATCAGGACAAACAACATGTCGATCGAAGCCCGCGAGCTCACCGCGGTGACGACCGACACCCGCATCACCGACGCGGTGATCAGGCCGCGCGCCTCCTGATCGAGCGGCGCCATCAATTCGCGCTCGGTCAGCCGCACCAAATCGGCGCCGTCGATAATGTCGCCGAGGTGACCCTGCAGATTGGCCCGCGCCCGCGCCAGGCGGGGTATCCTGTGGGTGAGCGCGATAAGGTCCTTCACCAGCGCGGTGCCGGTGTCGCGATCGTCCGTCGCGATCACGTCCGCGGCGCGCTGATGCAAATGTTCGACATTGGCGAGCCGCATCAGGCCGGCTGTCTCGCGAATGCCGATGACGGCAAGCGATACGGCGGCGAGACACGCCAAGGCGAGACCGAGCCAGCCGAGCTCCACGTTACGCGCGAAAAAGTCTTTGAGGAGGTCAAAGATCCCAAGCGCGATGGCCAGGAGCACGAGCCCGCCTGCCGCGCACCAAAACAGCGCGCCCCAACGGAAGCCGCGGCGCGGCAAGTCGCGGGAAGGTCCGACCGGCACCGGGACGGCAAAGGCGTCGGGCTCCGGCACCACTTGGATCGCCGAGCCGATGTCGCGCTCGGGCGCTCTGACCGGACTGACCGTAACGCGATCATCGTCGAGCCGAAACGCGGCGGGGCGGCGATGCCGCCGATGATGTTCGGTCATTGCAGCTTGTCTCCGAACAGGAATTGCAGCGCGCGGTCGAGGCGGATGTGGGGCAGCGCCGGCGTTCCCTTGTCGGTCAGTTCGAGTACCGGCGGCCGCACGCGGAGAAAGCGGAAGTCCGCCTCTTGCGGCGTACTGGTGGTCAGCCCGCGAAACGCTTGGCCGTCTTTGCCGAATAGGTCTTTGGGATCGGCGGGGAGATCGCCCGGAAACAGCGCCACTTCCGTCTCGCCATCGAAAATCTCGCCGCCGACGATTTCTCCGGCAACGGGCGTACCGATGACGCATGGCAGTTTTTCGCCCCGGCGCTCGACCGTCGCCTCGCGCGTCGCTCGCACCGCGGCGAGCGCGACGACATCGACGTCGGCGCCGGCAAGGTCGGCTTTTTTCACGGCAGGCTCGGTCAACATTTTCAGGATCGCTTCCAGACGGTCGTGGCTTGATTGATGCAGATGGTCTGCCTTGGTGGCGGCCAACAGAATTTTATCAATCTGCGGACGAAACAAAGTGCCCCAGAACGTCTTGCGGCCGGTACGGAAGCAGTCGAGGACCGCAGCCAACGCGCCATCGAGATCGGAAACCGCCTCCGGCCCGGCATTGATCGCCGCCATGACATCCACCAGCACGATCTGGCGATCGAGCCGGGCAAAATGATCGCGGAAAAATGGCCGAACCACGATGTCTATATAGGCATCGTAGCGTCGGCGCATCATGGCCCAGAGCGAGCCGGGCGGCGGCTCTTCGTCCGAAACCTCTAGCGGCGCAAAGGTGAGCGCCGGCGAACCGGCCAATTCTCCCGGCATCAAAAAACGGCCGGGCGGCAACAGACTCATGCCGTAATTCTCGTCGCGGCAGGCCTGCAAATATTCGGTGAAAAGCCGCGCCGCGGCAAGCGCTGCTTGCTCGTCGGCGGCGCTCGGAGGATCAAGCGTCGCCAGATAGGAATGCCAGTGCGCGGCGGCGCGGTCGCGCGGCGGCTCGTGCGACAACCGCAGGCTCTCGGCGGACCACGCCTCATAGCTTTTGTCGAGCAGCGGCAGATCGAGAAGCCATTCGCCCGGATAGTCGACGATGTCGAGGGTGAGGCTTCTCTCGTAGCCGTTTTGCGATTGGTACTCGATGACGATCCGCAACTCGCTGATTTGCCGCGTCGAGTCCGGCCAGTTGCGTTTGTTCACGAGGGCCTCGACATGGCCTTCATAATCGAAGCGCGGCACGGCGTCGTCCGGCTGCGGCGCAAGCTCACCGCGCGCGATGCGGCCCGTGGCGAGCGCCTCGAAGATGGGAAACCGCCCACCGCGCGTCAGCGCGTGGATCAGGGCGGTGATGAACACGGTCTTGCCGGCGCGCGACAGCCCGGTCACACCGAGCCGAATCGTCGGCTCGAAGAGACTGTTGCTGAACTCGGCGAAGGCGCGGCCAGCAAGGCGGATTTGCTCAAAGAACTCGAACACGGCGGCGCTCCGCGGCGGCACGGCGCAAATAACGGCCTGCGTTGCGGCCGGCTTCCTTGCGGCTATATCATCGCCGGTGCAGGCAAAGAAGAGGCGGTATAATCGCAATGCAGCGCAGCATCTCGAAGATTTTGACAACGCATGTCGGCAGCCTTCCGTTCTTGTCGCTCGACAAGGGGGTTGCGGCCGGCGACGAAAGCCATCTTGCCGAGGACGTTGCCGCCATCGTCGCGCACCAGCGCGACATCGGCATCGATGTCATCAACGAAGGCGAATATGCCAAGGGCGGCGACTGGCTGCGTTACATGCAGAAGCGCTTCGGCGGCTTTACCGACATCGAGGCGCCGGAAGGCAAGCCGCTCATCGAGCAGGGCAAGGATCGCGAGGATTTTGCCGACTTTTACCAATATGCCAGCGAGCGTGGCACATTGTTCTATACGCCCGGCGCGCAGATCGCCAAGAAGCGCCCAGTGCAAGCCTGCACCGGGCCGGTCACTTATGTCGGCCAAGCCGAGCTGAAGAAGGAGATCGACGTCACCGTCGCCACTGCCGGGACCGACAATATCTTTCTGACATCGACCGCGCCGGCGAGCCTCGAAGTCTACCGCCGCAATCGCTACTACAAGAACGACGAAGAGTATGTTTTCGCCATCTCCGAGGCGATGCGGGTCGAATACGAAGCGATCGCCGGTGCCGGCCTTGTCCTGCAAGTCGACGATGCTTGGCTGCCGGCGCTGTGGGACCGCATCGGCATGGCCATGGGGCTCGATGCGTTCCGCAGGAGGAGCGAGATGCGGATCGAGGCGCTCAATCATGCGCTGCGCAACATCCCGGAAGATCGCGTGCGCTATCATCTGTGTTGGGGCAGCTGGCACGGCCCGCACGCCTATGATCTCGAATTCGAGCGCATCGCCGACATCGTGCTCAAGGTCAAGGCGCAGGCTTTTCTCATCGAAGGCGCCAACGCGCGGCACGAGCATGAATATGCGGTGTGGGAAAAGATCAAGCTGCCGGCCGGCAAAATCCTCGTTCCGGGCGTCGTCACCCATTCGACCGATGTGGTGGAACATCCCGAATTGGTGTCGCAGCGCGTCCAGCGCTACGCGCGTCTGGTGGGCAAGGAGAACCTCATTGCCGGGACCGATTGCGGCTTTGGCGGCCGGTCGCATCCGCAAATCGCCTGGGCGAAATTGCGCGCCATGGTCGAGGGCGCGGCGCTGGCGAGCAAGGCGCTTGGGTTCAGGTAACTTTCGGCGCTCAGGCCGCAAGGTTGAATTCCCGCGCTGCGTTGCGGTATGCGGCGGGACAGCGGGACCTTGCGGAATTTTTCCCCGCGGCGTAATCGAACGTATCAAAGAATACGAATATGGTGCGGCGCCGTAGGGGCCGCCCAGCGGGGGGAAGAACATCATGGCTGCAACCAAGGTTGACGTCATCGATCTCATCGATCGGCATCGCGTCACCAGCTTTCAGATCGGCGTCTTGGTCCTGTGCATGCTGGTGGCGGCGCTTGACGGTTTCGACACCCAGGCGATCGGCTATACGGCCCCGTTAATCACCGCCCAGGTTCATCTGCCGATGCCGCAATTCGGGCAGGTCGGCTCGGCCGGTCTCGTCGGCGCTGCCATCGGCGCGCTGTCATTTGGACCGCTGGCCGATCTGTTCGGCCGCAAATGGTTCATGATCATCGCCATGATCGTGTTCGCCATCTTCAGTTATCTGACCGCGCAATCGGGCTCGCTCAATGAATTGCTCGCGTATCGCTTCTGCGCCGGGTTGGGTCTTGGCGGCGTCACGCCGGCGTTCCTTGCCTTGGGCGCCGAGCTTGCGCCCAAGCGGCTGCGCGACGTTTTTGTCACCGTGCTGTTCGCCTCTTTTCCCTTCGGCGGCCTCATCGGATCACTGACCGCCTTCTGGGTCATTCCCAATCTCGGCTGGCAATATGTGTTTTATATTGGCGCCGTCGCGCCGCTGGTCATTGCGGCGGTGCTTATGATCTGGCTGCCGGAATCCATTCGTTTTCTGCTCGCGCGCAATATCGGCCAGGATCAGGTCCGGCGCACGCTCGAGCGCATCATGCCGGGCGCCGTGCCCGCCGATGCCGAGCTCATAGCGCCGCCCGATCCGGCGCGGGAGGGCGTTCCGGTGACACATCTGTTCACCGAGGGCAGGGCGGTGCCGACCGTGCTGCTGTGGGTGCCGTTCTTCATGGTGTTCATGGTTCTGGTCACCGTCACATTCTGGACGCCGGCCGTGCTCAACTCCGTCGGCTTCTCGCTGTCATCGGCAGCGTTGATCATCGGCCTGAACAATCTCGGCAGCGCCATCGCCAGCGCGCTGTCGGGTTGGCTGGTGCATCGCAGCGGCGCCTTTCGCGTGCTCATTCCGGGTTTCATACTCGGCGGCCTGTGCCTCGCCTGGTTCGGGCAGGCGACTACATCGGTGGTGATGCTGAGCGCCGCCTCGTTCCTCGCCGGGTTCTTTGTCGGCGGCACCGGGACCGGCCTGCTCGCTGTGGCGGCTGGAATGTATCCGACGTCGATCCGCTCGACCGGCATCGGCTGGGCCATGGGCATGGGCCGGGTCGGTCAAGTCTTTGGGCCGATCTTGACCGGCCTATTGGTTGGGCTCGGCTATAAGGTCGGCGGCATATTTTATGCCGCCGCGGTGCCGTGCTTCATCGGCGCGCTGTTCTTGGTGTTCCTGATGCTGGCGCGCCCGGTCATGGAAGCCGACGGGGCGTCGGCGGCTAACGCCGCAGCGGGTCCGGCGCGGCGGTCGGATCCAAAGGCCGCTTGAGCAGCTCGAAGCGGTTGGGATCAAGCGCTGCCGGTTGCGTTTGCGGCTGCAACTGAGATTGCAATTGCAGCGCTTCGGCCGGCGCCAGCGGCTGCTGCCGCGTCTCTTCGGCCGGCTTGTCGAAATTCGTTCGCGGCTTGACGATACGGCCGCGAGCGCTACTTTACCGATACGTTCGCCTCGGTGGCGACGGCCTTCCACACGGCGATGTCCTCTTTGATGAATGCGGCGAATTGATCGGGCGTATCGCCGACAGTTTGCATCGCTTGCGCGTTGAGCAGCACCTTGGTCGCCGGGTCCTTGAGCGCTGCCGCAATCTGATCGTGCAGCTTTGCGATAATCGGCGCCGGCGTGTTCGCCGGTGCCAAGATACCGTGCCACGCAATGGCATCAAAACCCGGATAGCCGCTCTCCGCGATAGTCGGCACATCGGGCGCGACCGACGAGCGCTCTTTGCTGGTCACCGCGAGCGCGCGCAGCGCGCCCGACTGCATGTACGGCAGCGCGGACACCGGATCGGCGAACACCATCGTCACTTGTCCGGCCAGAAGATCGGTGACGGCGAGCGCGGTGCCGCGATAAGGTACATGCGTCATCTTCAAGCCGGCTTTGCTCGAAAACAATTCGGTGACGAGATGATTGGCGGCGCCGACGCCGGTCGTGCCGTAGTTGAATTCGCCGGGCTTCGATTTCACCATGGCGACAAAATCCTGCAGCGATTTTGCCGGCAACTTGGAATTGACCACGAGGATGTAAGGGTATGCCGTGGTCATGGTAATCGGCGCAAAATCTTTTTCCGGATCGTAAGGCAGTTCTTTGTAGACCGCGGGATTGATCGAGATCGGGCCGGATTGCCCGAGCAGAAGCGTGTAGCCATCCGGATCGGCTTTGTGCACGTCCTCGGTGCCGATGATCGAGCCGGCGCCGCCGCGGTTCTCGATCACGATCGGTTGCCCGATGGTCTCGCTCACGCGCTTGGCGACGATGCGTGCCACCGCATCGGCGCCGCCGCCCGGGGCGTAAGGAACAATCAGCTTAATGGAGTGCGAGGGATAATCGTCGGCGCGGGAGGGTGCGGCAGTCAACGCGAGTGCAGCGGTCAGTGCTAAAGGCCGCACGCAATATTTCCAAACTGTCGACATGATCCTCCCCAGCACCTCGCCGTTTCGGCCATTTCCGGCGTCCTTGCACTTTTGCCTTTGCGGGTCGATGCTCGGCGCAAACAAGTGAGGAAACGCAACGCATGCTGCAAACTCCTGATGTCACCGAGCGGTTGGCCCACTTTGTCGTGGGCACCCAGTGGGACGATCTTAAGCCGCCGGTCCCGCAACAGGCCAAGCGCTCGCTGATGAATTTTTTCGCCGTCGCGCTGACCGGTTGTCACGACCCGACGATCGAGATCGCGTTGCAAACGCTCATCGCGTTCTCCGGCGGCAAGCAGGCGACGATTGTCGGCCGCCGCGAACGCATCGACGCTTTGAGCGCGGCATTCCTCAACGCGGCCGGAGCCAACGTGCTGGATTTCTGCGACACCCACGTGCCGACCGCGATCCATCCGACCGCGCCGGTGGTGCCGGCGCTCTTGGCGCTCGCCGAGATGATGCCGGTGAACGGCCGCGATTTCTTGCTCGCTTTGGTGCTCGGGCACGAGGTGGAATGCCGGATCGGTGTCGCAATGTCGCCCGGCCACTACAAGAAGGGCTGGCACATCACTTCGACCTGCGGCGTGTTCGGCGCGGCCGTCGGCGCCGGCAAGCTGTTGCGGCTGAGCGCCCAGCAGATGGTGTGGGCGCTTGGCACCGCGGCGACGCAGTCCGGCGGCTTGTGCGAATGTCTCGGCACGCCGGCCAAGAGCGTCAGCGTCGGCAATGCCGCGCGCAACGGCTTGTTGTCGGCGCTGTTGGCAGCAAAGAATTTCGACGGACCGCCGGAACCGCTCACCGGCGTGCAGGGCTATTACCACGCGATGAACGAGACGCCCGATTTGTCGTGGCTCACGCAGAATCTCGGCGCGACCTGGGAAATCCTCGGCACCGCCTACAAGCCTTATCCGTGCGGCTTCGTCATTCACCCGGTTCTCGATTGCATGCTGGATTGGTGGCGCGACAATCCGTCGGCGGTGGTCGAGAAGGTGGTCGTGACCGGCAACCCGCTCCTTGCCGCGCGCACCGACCGGCCGAACATTTCGACCGGCCGCGAGGCGCAGGTCAGCACGCAGCACGCGGTCGCGGCAGCTCTGATCACCGGCAAAGCCGGTGTCGATCAGTTCACCGACGCCTGCGTCAACGATCCAAAGGTCTTGGCACTGCGCGGCAAGGTCAGCGTGGCGCGGGACGAGCGTTTTCCGACCACATCGGTCGAGGTCGAGATCTTAACCGCTGACGGCAAATCGCATAAGGTTTCGCAGCGGGCGGCGCGCGGCAGCGCCGAAAATCCGATGAGGGACGCCGATCTCGAGGACAAGCTGCGCATGGCTGCCGCGGCCGCGATCCCGGGCAAAAATGTCGCGCCGTTGATTGAGGCCATCTGGCAATTGGACAAGACCGAGGATATTTCCAAGCTGGCATTGCTCAGCGTGCCGCGCGACTGATTTGAGGCGAATGGCTCCTCCACTTCTTCAACTCAAGGACATTGCACTCATCTTCGGGGGCACCCCGCTGCTCACGAGTGCCGAGCTGTCGGTTTCTCCGGGCGAGCGCGTGTCGCTGGTCGGCCGCAACGGCTCGGGCAAATCGACGCTGCTCAAAATCGCGGCCGGATTGGTCGAGCCGGATCGCGGCTCGGTCTTCGTGCAACCGGGCGCAGTGGTGCGCTACCTGCCGCAGGAGCCGGATTTCGACGGCTTTGAGTCGACGCTTGCCTATGTCGAGGCCGGTCTGCGGCCGGACGGCGATTCCCATGCGGCGCGCTACATCCTCGAGCAACTCGGTCTCTCCGGCCGCGAAAATCCCGCTGATCTTTCCGGCGGCGAAGCGCGCCGCTCAGCACTCGCCCGAGTCCTCGCGCCCGATCCGGATGTGCTTCTGCTCGACGAGCCGACCAATCATCTCGATTTGACAACCATCGAATGGCTGGAGCGCGATCTCGATTCGCGCCGTACCGCGCTCGTCATCATCAGCCACGACCGGCGCTTTCTTTCGACGCTGTCGCGCAGCACGGTGTGGCTCGACCGCGGGCTGACCCGACGCCTCGAGCGTGGCTTTGCCCATTTCGAAGAATGGCGCGACGCGGTGCTGGCCGAGGAGGAATGCGATCAGCACAAGCTCGATCGCAAAATCGTCGCCGAGGAGCACTGGATGCGCTTCGGCGTCACCGGCCGGCGCAAACGCAATATGCGCCGGGTCGGCCAATTGCAGGCACTGCGCGAGGAGCGCCGCAGCTACCGCGCCAGCGCCGGCAATGCCACCATCACCGCAAGTTCGGCGGCGCCGTCCGGTGCGCTGGTCATCGAGGCTAACGGCATCGGCAAGAGCTATGGCGGCCGCCCGATCGTCAGCGATTTTTCGATTCGCATCCAGCGCGGCGACCGCATCGGTATCATCGGCCCGAACGGCAGCGGCAAGACCACGCTGATCAATATGCTCACAGGTGTGCTGCCGGTTGACTTCGGCACGGTAAAGCTCGGCTCGACGCTCGCCATTGCGGCGCTCGATCAGCATCGCGACAGTCTCGATCCCAATGTCACCGTCGCCGAAGCGCTGACCGGCGGACGGGGTGGCGGATATGGCAACACCGTCATGGTCAACGGCGCCGCCAAACACGTCGTCGGCTACATGAAGGATTTTCTGTTCACGAGCGAGCAAGCCCGTACGCCGCTCGGCAAATTGTCCGGCGGCGAACGCGGCCGTCTCATGCTGGCGCAGGTGCTCGCCAAGCCGTCGAATCTTCTGGTCCTCGACGAGCCGACCAACGATCTCGATATGGAAACGCTGGATGTGCTGGAAGAAATGCTGGCCGAATATTCCGGCACCGTTCTCCTCATCAGCCACGATCGCGATTTTCTCGACCGTCTGGTGAGCTGTGTGATCGTGCCGGAGGGCGACGGCCGCTGGATCGAATATGCAGGCGGCTATAGCGATATGCTGGCGCAGCGCGGAGCTGACCTCACGCGTCAGAGCCCGAAAGAAGCCTCCAAGGAGGTTTCGAAGGAAGAGCCGCAGAAATCGGCGCAAGGCATCGATCCGGCGTTTGCAAAGCCGCAACCGGCGAAACGCCGGCTGATGTTCAAGGACAAGCATGCGCTCGAAACCCTGCCGAAAACCATCGCCGGCCTGCACGCCGAGATGAAGGGCCTGCAAGCCAAGCTTGACGATGCAGGCTTCTATGCGCGGGACCGTGCCGGCTTTGAAAAGGTCACAGCGGCGCTCGGCGAATTGCAGCAGAAAATCGCCGCGGTGGAAGAGCAATGGCTGGAGCTCGAAATCCTGCGCGAAGAAATCGCCAGCAGCTGACGGCTCGGGCTGTCGACGGCTCAGGCAGCAGGCTTGCGCCGATGAATGTCCTTCACATCGGTGAACGAGATGCCGGGATTGTGCTCGCCGGTATAGTCAAGGTCGAAGGCGCTGCGCGCCATGAAGACGACGGCGCCGTCGAAGTCCTCGGCGATGGAGGACGAGCGGTCCCTGACGAATTGATCGAGCACCTTGCGGTCGTCCGCTGAAATCCAGCGCGCCAGCTGAAACTCCGACGGGCTCCAATCGACGTCGAGCCCGTATTCGGCGGCCAGTCTGGCGCGCAGAACATCGAGTTGCAGCGGGCCGACGACGCCGACCAAAGCAGGGGATCCGTCGGTCGGCCGGAACACCTGGGCGACTCCTTCCTCGGCCAATTGCGCCAGCGCCTCCTTCAATTTCTTGGCCCGCATCGCGTCGGGGAGCCGGACGCGACGCAAAATCTCCGGCGCGAAATTGGGCACGCCCTCGAAATTCAGGTCTTCGCCGTCGGTCAGGCTGTCACCGATGCGGAGCGTTCCGTGATTGGGGATGCCGACCACGTCGCCCGCATAGGCTTCCTCGGCCAGCGCCCGGTTCTGGGCGAAGAAGAATTGCGGCGCATTCAGCGTAATCGTCTTTCCCGAACGCACCTGCTTGACCTTCATGCCGCGCGTCAGCTTGCCCGAGCACAGCCGGACAAAGGCGATCCGGTCGCGGTGATTGGGATCCATGTTTGCCTGAATCTTGAAGACGAATGCCGACATGCCGGGCTCGGTCGCGTTAACCAAGCGCTTGTCGGCCGCCTGCGCGCGCGGCGGCGGCGCCATGGCGGCGAGCGCGTCGAGCAGATCGCCGACGCCGAAATTCTTCAGCGCGCTGCCGAAAAAAACCGGCGTGAGATGGCCCTCGGCAAAAGCTTTGGGATCAAACCGCTTGCACGCGTCGCGCACGAGATCGAGTTCGCCCGCGATGGCGGCGGCGTCGAGCCGGTCGTTCAGCGCGGCGAGTTCGGCAATCGTCATTTCGCGCAAGTGGCCGGCGGTGCCGGCGTCACCCTCGAGCAGCCGGACGCCGCCGGATTCGATGTCGATGGTGCCGACGAAATCGCGGCCGCGGCCGACCGGCCACGTCACCGGCGCGGTATCGAGCGCCAGTGTCTTTTCGATCTCGTCGAGCAGTTCAAACGGGTCGCGGCTTTCGCGATCCATCTTGTTGATGAAAGTGATGATCGGAATATCGCGCAGCCGGCACACTTCGAACAGTTTTCGCGTGCGCGGCTCGATGCCCTTGGCGGCGTCGATCACCATCACGGCGGAATCGACCGCCGTCAGCGTGCGATAAGTGTCCTCGGAGAAGTCTTCGTGGCCCGGTGTATCGAGCAGATTGAACACGCGGCCGGCATACTCGAAGGTCATCACCGAGGTGACGACGGAGATGCCGCGGTCGCGTTCGATCGCGAGCCAATCGGACCGCGTCAACCGGCGGTCGCGCTTGGCCTTGACCTGCCCGGCGAGCTGGATCGCGCCGCCGAACAGCAGCAGCTTTTCGGTGAGCGTGGTCTTGCCGGCGTCCGGATGCGAGATGATGGCGAACGTGCGCCGCCGCTCGACTTCGGTCGCGAGGCTCGGCTGGGCCGGGGTAGCCGCTGGCGTGCCCGCAGGCGTGCCTTCTTGGGCGCGGATTGGCATATTCATGGCGGACTGGATGTGGCAGTTCCGGGCACTTCTATCAAGAGCGCTTCGGTGACAATTGCATGATTCGCCTTAAGAAATTGCCGAAACCGCATTGCTGGCTGCGACGCTCTCGGCTGTAATGCGATTTTCCCGCCGGCCGTACCCCAGCCACCATGCTGACAATGAAGAATAGGGATGGAAACGATGAATAATGCCGTCAACAGCAAGCGCGTCTTCTGCGTGAAGCCGCACCGGCCAATCGGTTATGGCGAGATGCTCGGCAAGCGCGGCGATGTGCGGCTCGACATGCTCGGGCAGGAGAGCCCCGACAGGGCCGCGATGGACGTCCTCGCTGCGGCGCATGCCTATCAGATCGGCTCGGCGCGGGACGAATTGGCGCGGCATTATCATGTCAGCGGCGATTTGCTGAAAATGACGCCGAACCTCTTGATCGTTTCGACGAACGGCGCCGGCTACGACACCGTCACCGTCAAAGACTGCAGCGACAACGGCGTGCTGGTCGTCAACCAATCTGGCGGCAATGCCGAATCGGTCGCCGAACACGTTCTCGGCATGATGCTCTGCTTGGTGAAGCGCGTCGGCGAATGCGACCGCGCGCTGCGCTCAGGCACGTTGGCCGATCGCAACAACTACACCGGCAATGAAATGCTGGGCAGGACCGTCGGCATTATCGGTCTCGGCAATGTCGGGCGGCGCATCTCCGAATTGTGCGGCGGGCTGTTTCGCATGCAAGTGCTAGCCTACGACCCTTATCTAACAGCCGAAGACATCCGCGCTCGCGGCGCCACCAAGGTCGAACTCGACGACTTATTGCGCCGCGCCGATTTTGTCTCGGTCAATTGCCCGCTGACCGACGAGACGCGCAAGATGATGTCGGCGCGCGAATATGCACTGATGCAGCCGCATGCCTTTTTCATCACCACCGCGCGCGGTTTCATCCACGACGAGGAGGCCCTGGAACAGGCGTTGCGCGACAAGAAGATCGCCGGCGCCGGCCTCGATGTCTGGGCCAAGGAGCCGCCGCCGGCCGATCATCCGCTGATGAAGTTCGACAATGTGCTGGTCACCGCGCACACCGCGGGCGTGACCCGGCAGGCGCGCGTCAATATGGGCAAGATCGCCGCCGAGCAGATTCTCGATGCGCTCGACGGCAAGCCCGTGCCGCGGATCGTCAATCCGCAAGTCTGGCCGGATTACGCCAAGCGTTTTGAGCGCACATTCGGATTTGCGCCGCAGAGATAGAAAGTTCCGCGTCATTGCGAGCGCAGCGAAGCAATCCAGCTCGGTGCCGGGCGCTGGATTGCTTCGTCGCTTCGCTCCTCGCAATGACGTCCATCTACCCGGTATATTCCAAAATATGCATGCCCTGGCCCCAGCGGTCGATCAAATAAAGCCGGCCGTCGTCGTCGCTGCCGATGTCGTTGGACTGGATGCCGGGCGAGCCTTCCGGTGTTTCCGGAACATAGCAACCGATCTCCTTGGGCTGCAGCGGATCTGAGACGTCGACGGCGCGAAGCCCGGCGTTGAAATAGGTCAGGAACACCACGTCCTTCCACGGGCCGTCAGCCGGCAGGTGTTCGAGGATATTATGCGCGCCGAAACGCCCCGGCCGGTCGTAATATTTCTCGCGATCGGGCATGAAGGTCGCGATCGGCAGCGGATTTGTTTCATCGCGCGCGTCGATGATCCACATGAATTGCGCGTCCCAGAATTTCTGCTTGGCGCGCGCCTCGTCGGTGACGACGAGATAAGGGCGATCGCCGATCGGCCAGCAGGTATGCGTCGAGCCCGGAAACGGCGGCGACCATTTGATGTGGCCGACGAGTTTCATGTCGCGCAGATTGGTGCAGTCGATGATCGCCATGCCGCCGCCCCACCAGGCGCAATACATGCGGTTGCCGCGGATCATTGGCGGGCCGTGGAGCGTGGTCGCTTCCTCGTGCGGATGCGGATCGTTGCCGACGTCGTCCGAGTTGGTCTTCATCCACGGCAGGCCCCAGATGCTGACGACCTCGGGCTTGAGCGGGTCCTTGATATCGAGCGTCCAGATCACGCGCCGGTCCCAGCCCGGCGCATCGTTGGGCATGAAGGCAAGCTGACGCCCGAGATCGACGCCGAAACGGTGCGGCCCGGAACCGGGCATATCATAGAAGCCGACCGGCTTCGGCGCCGACGGCGTCGAAATGTCGAAAATGAAAAACCCGGCGCGCGCATTCTTGCCCTTGTCGCCGGCGAGCCGCTCCGAATTCACGTAGAGCAGGTCGTCGCCGACGATGCGCAGCTTGTGGCAATGCACGCCGGGCGGGGCACGGAATTCGCCGACCTTTTCCGGTTTGCGCGGATCGCGCACGTCGTGCACGGTGAAACCTTCCGGGCCGTTGAAGCTCGAGCCGCCAACCGCGCCGACATAGGCGTGGCCCTTGTAAACCTGCACCAGGCTGCCGCCGCCCCAGGCCGCCGTGGCGTCATGGCCGAGCAGGCGGAAATTTTTCGCTTCTTCAGGAAACGTGGCGGGCATAGGCACTCCATATTTATTCCCCCTCTCCCCGCGCAGCGGGGAGAGGTGATCATTCATTCACCAGCTTCATGGCGCGATCGTAATAGGACAAATCGAGATAACGCTGCGGATCGGCCGGCGTGCCGCCTTCGGTTTCGGCGCGCAGCGCCAGCACGTTCTTGAAGCCCGTCATGTCGAAAGCGGCATCGCGCGTAAAGCCGAAGCCCGGTTCGGCGATCACTTCGAGATTCTTTTCCGCCATGTCCGGCGTCAGTTTCAGCTTGTCGGTGAGCATGGCGACGGCGTCGGCGTGGTTCTTCGGATCGAGCGACCAGCGCAGCGCCTCGATATAAGCGGCGAGATATTGCACCAGCACATCGGCATGCGCGCGGGCCCAGTCGCGCCGCACGAAGGCGCCGTCTGCCTGATAGGGGCCGAGCACGTCGGTGCTGCGGCCGAGGCTATGCATGCCCTTGGTTGCGGCAATGAGCGAGAACGGCGAATTGAGGATGGCGCCGGCATTGTTCTTGTCGTCCAGCATCGCCTGCAGGCGGTGCGAGCCGTTGCCGACCGGGTTGAGCGTGTAATCGGTCCCGGCCTTGAGACCGTGCTGCAACAGAATCTTTTTCGCCTGCAAGGCGTAAGCGGTGTTGGTGGCGTCGACGACGATGGCGTGGCCGCGGATGTCGGCGAAGTCCTTGATGCCGTCCTGAACATAGAATTCATTGGTGCCGCTGTCGCCGCCAGAGACAATGACCACGTCCACTTTGGCGACATCGATCATGGCGACGGCGTTGTCGACCGCCGAATGCGCGATGTCGATCGAGCCGTCGGCGAGCCCCTGGCGCTGCCGCTCCGAGTTCTCGGTGAATTGCAGGTCGACACTCAATCCGCGCTTGGCGAAGAAGCCGCGATCGAGGCCGGCATAAAACGGCAGCGAGCGGGCGGACCGGAAAACGTTGACGTGAAGGAGCGTCGGCTCGGCGGCCGTGACCATTGTGGCAAGGCCCCACGCCCCGAATATAACGGCCGCGATTGCAAGGAGGGCGCAGCTGAGCCGCGTAAAAAGAAATCGATACACCACGGGAATCGCGTCCTAGCTTTCGGCCGCTCTTATTGTCATCATCCTCGGCAGCCGGCGACCCAATAAACACCAGCGGCGGCGTGACGCAAGCGCCGGAGCACTGCAATCGTGGCTGAAACCGTTTCGCGCGATGCTTCGCCAGACGCGGCCGGCGCCGAAAGCGCGGACCTATTCGGCCACCCGCGCGGGCTCACCTTCCTGTTCACGACTGAGATGTGGGAGCGATTCTCCTATTATGGGATGCGCTCGCTGCTCGTCCTCTATATGACGAAATATCTCTTGCTGCCGGACCAAGCCGGCAATGTCGTGGGCCTGCTCACCGTCAAACGCGGGCTCGAAGGTCTGTTCGGCCCGCTCGACGTACAGCCATTGTCGTCGCAGATCTGGGGTCTTTATACCGGCCTCGTTTATTTCACGCCAATCTTCGGCGGTCTTTTGGCCGACCGCGTGCTTGGCCGGCGCCGGACCGTCATCGTCGGCGCGGTCGTGATGGCGGTCGGCCATTTCATGATGGCGATCGAACAGCTTTTCGTCTTCGCGCTGCTGGCGCTGATCCTCGGCAATGGCTGTTTCAAGCCGAATATTTCCACGCAAGTCGGCCGCCTTTACGCACCGGGCGATCATCGCCGCGACCGCGCCTATTCCATTTTCTATGTCGGCATCAATCTCGGCGCGTTCCTGGCGCCGCTGGTCTGCGGCACACTCGGCGAGCGAGCCGGCTGGCATTATGGCTTCGCCGCCGCCGGCGTCGGCATGTGCATCGGCCTTTGCATTTATCTCTATGCGCTGCCGACATTGCCGCCGGATGAATTGGACAAGTCGGTCGCTATCAAGCGCCGTCCGCTCGGCGGTGACGAGTGGCGCGCTGTTATCGCATTGCTGGTGCTGTTTCTGCCCAACACTTTGTTCTGGGCGACCTATGAGCAGATGGGCAACACGACGATCTTGTGGATCGACACCAATGTCGACCGCACCGTGGATCTGTTCGGATGGACGGCGCAAATCCCCACCACGTGGTTTCTCGCGTTCAATCCGTTCATGATCTTTTCCTTCACGCCCTTCGTCGTGGCGCTATGGGCGCGACAGGCCGCGCGCGGCACGGAACTGTCGACCATTACCAAAATGGCGCTCGGGTGCTTTGGCGTGACGGCGGCTAATCTGATCAAAGCCTTGGCCGCATTTCACGCCGGCTCGGGCCAAGCGAGCTGGCTGTGGGTGCTTTGCTCGATCGCCGTTATCACTGTCGGCGAGCTTTATCTATCGCCGGTCGGGCTCTCGCTCGTGACCAAGGTGGCGCCTTTGCGCATTCTGTCGATGATGATGGGGATCTGGCTGGCGTCAAGTTTCACCGGCGGCTTTCTCGCCGGTTATATCGGCAGCTTTTGGAGCCGGATGGAGAAGCCGGAATTCTTTTTGCTGGTCGGCACAATTGCGGCATTGGCCGGCGTGATGATTTTCATCTGCCGCTGGCTGCTAAGAGGAATGTTGGGGGAGTAAACAAACCTCTCCCCGCTGCGCGGGGAGAGGTCGAGCGAAGCGGGGGTGAGTTGCCGCAAGTCTGAGCCCAGCGGAGAGCGCCCCTCATCCCGGCCTTCTCCCCGCACGCGGAGAAAAGGGGGAATTAATGCGCCGCGATCGACGCGGCCGCTTCCGGGCTTTCCATGTGGGCGATGTTGCTCTTCACCGCCTTCTGGACCTTCTCGAAAGCCCGCACCTCGATCTGGCGCACGCGTTCGCGCGACACCCCGAACTCTTCGGCGAGTTCTTCGAGCGTGATCGGCTCGTCCGCCAAGCGGCGCGCCTCGAAGATGCGGCGTTCGCGATCGTTGAGTACGGTGAGCGCCTGGCCGAGCGCCTTGTGGCGATTCTCCGATTGCTCGGATTCGGCGAGACGGTTTTCCTGGCTGGCGCTGTCGTCGACCAGCCAATCCATCCACTCGCCGGAATCGCCATCCTCGCGGATCGGGGCATTCAACGACGCGTCGCCGCCAAGCCGGCGGTTCATGTCGATGACATCCTGCTCGGTCACGCCGAGGCGCTTGGCGATCAGCTTGACCTGATCGGGCCGCATGTCGCCCTCGTCCAGCGCGGAAATGCGGCTCTTCGCCTTGCGCAGATTGAAGAACAGCTTCTTCTGATTGGCGGTAGTGCCCATTTTCACGAGCGACCACGAGCGCAGGATGTATTCCTGGATCGCTGCCTTAATCCACCACATGGCATAGGTCGCAAGCCGGAAGCCCTTGTCAGGCTCGAAGCGCTTGACCGCCTGCATCAGCCCGACATTGCCTTCGGAAATCACTTCCGAGATCGGCAGCCCATAGCCGCGATAGCCCATGGCGATTTTCGCCACGAGCCGCAAATGGCTGGTGACGAGCTTATGCGCTGCGTCGCGGTCGCCGTGCTCGCGCCAACGCTTCGCCAGCATGAATTCTTCTTGCGGTTCCAGCATCGGGAACCGCCTGATTTCTTCCAAATACCGGGTGAGACCGGTTTCGCCTGATAAGATCGGCAGTGCTGCAGTTTGGGCCATGACAGCGCCCTCCATATTCATGCCCCCGCGGGGTGGGCGGGCCATTGGTGCCATCGCTCTGCGAGCCGACGGCGCTCTAAGTTCCATTGATTTCGCACCCGCAACATACACGGTCGAATCGGGCGAGAGGAAGTGAAGTCGGCGTAACATTGGCGCGACGCCGCTGTGAACCTCAATCCGATCCAATGCTTAAACGCTTGATATTGGTGAACCTTTAGTTGCTGCGCTGGCCCGGCCTGCGTGGGGCCATGGGCTGGGTATCGGCCAGCGCATCACGCAAACGGGCAAGCTCCTGCGGCAGTTCCGACCGGAACTGGAGAAATTCGCCGCTCGAAGGATGCTTCACCGTCAGCATGTGGGCATGCAAAGCCTGTCTGCCAAGGTCCGCGAGCGCGGCTTGGGCGGGGGCAGGCAAAAGGACCGCTTTGGTGCGAAAACCGCCGCCATAGACATTATCCCCCATGATCGGGTGGCCGATCGAGGCCAAATGGACCCGAATCTGATGGGTCCGCCCAGTTTCGAGCCGGCAAAGCACTAAACTCGCCACCGGCTCCTTGGGGCGGCCGGCTTTTCCGGATTGGGCGGTCGCGGCGCCATATCTTTCGAGCACCTGCCAGTGAGTAACGGCCTCACGCCCGCCCTCACGTATCGCCATGCGCTCGCGGGATTTCGGATGGCGGTCAATCGGCCGGTCGATCACGCCGTGCGGGCGGTCCGGCGCGCCCCAAACCAAGGCCAGATAGCTGCGCTCGAACGCGTCGCCGCTTTTGCCGTGGTCGGCAAACTGTGCCGCGAGCGCCTTATGGGCCCGGTCGTTCTTCGCCACCACCATCACCCCGGTGGTATCCTTGTCGAGCCGGTGGACGATGCCGGGCCTGCGCTCGCCGCCGATGCCGGAAAGGCTTTCGCCGCAATGCGCAATGAGCGCATTGACCAGCGTGCCGGTCCAATGGCCGGCGGCGGGATGAACCACGAGATTGCGGGGTTTATCGATGACAATGACGTCCCCGTCCTCGTAAATGATCCGGAGCGGGATCGGTTCGGGCTCCGGCTTCGCCGGGGCCGGCGGCGGCGCGTCAACCAAGATGATGGAGCCGGAATTGACCTGGTGGCTCGGATTGCGGATCGTCAGGCCGTCGACCGCGACGGCGCCCGCTTCGATCAGCACTTTGAGCCGGGAGCGCGATAGTTCGGCGACGTGACGGGCGAGCACGCGGTCAAGGCGCTCGCCGGCTTCGTCTGCGGCGACCAGAACCGAAGTCTGCGTAACCGATGTTTGCGCGGGAGTGGGGGACGTCATGAACAATGTATCCGGCAAGGCCCGGAGCAACTTAACAGCGGTGGGCGACCCCGCCGAGTCCGAGGCCGCGCACCTGGTCTCGCGCGCCCGCACCATGATGATGATATCGGGTCTTACCACCGTGCTTGCGATCGCGGCCGTGGTGACCGTGATCGGTTACCGGATGTATGGCGGGGCCGGTGGTGCGCCAATCGAGGACTCCATCACGCTGCCAAAGGGCGCGCGCGTGGTGTCCATGGCGGGTTCCGGGGGCCGGGTCGCGGTGATGATCGACAATGGCGGAGTCAGCGAAATGCGGGTTTTCGATCTCAAGACGATGAAGGAATCCGGGCATCTGCGGTTTGTCAACGAACCGTGACGGGTGAGGGCTGCTTCAGAGATAGCGCTGCCCGCAGCGCCAAGTCCCCATTGATTGCTCGCCGGCCATTTTGCCTGAGAGGAAATCGAACTCGAGGACGACCCCATAGGGCGTTCGGCAGAACGCCCGTTGCAAGCAACGGGCTATGGGGTCGCCGCCGAAGGCGGTGCGCTTTCGCGCATCTTTGACTTCGATTTCCTCTCAGGCATCGTTCGGGCGTGCAATCAATGGATGAACCCGCCTCGACGGCGGTCTCGCGATATGCGCCGATCTAGCTCGGCCGCGCCAACGTGCTTGCGCCGCCGCGACATCGCGGTTATTTCGGACCCAGGCTCCCTTCGTCTAGCGGTCTAGGACGCGGCCCTCTCAAGGCTGAAACACGGGTTCGATTCCCGTAGGGAGCGCCAATGATTTCAATTACTTATATTGCATTTTAACATTCATCAATTTTATTTGGGGAGTTTTTGGGGAATAAGCGATGTCTGCAACGCGAGCCGGGCGGCGGGTAGCGACTCGCTACGACAAGCTCGCGGCCAACTACCTGGCCTTCATCCAACTCGCATCAATACGTCTGTGGCTACGCGTTAAAGTTTCTGGTGCTGTCCTAAGTGGGGCCGATTTCCACCGAGTGTCCTAAGTCGGCGGGCGTGGTGTCCTAAGTGGCTAGCGGTTATCGAGGGTGCGAGGAATCCAGCGCAATGTACCGTCCGGTTGCTTCTCGGTGACGAAGCGAAATTCAGATTTTGTCTCCCATGGGATTATCCAAGGGCTGAATTTAATAACGATTGTTATGTCAGCGTCGTTGATGATGTAGCTCAACGGCCCGTTTTTTTGCAATCCCAGCAGATTCATGTCGGCGAGCGAGCCGGAATATTTTTCGTCTGGCGCAAGACGGTGATTGCTCCAAGGGGGCGTGAACATAAGAGCGCCGTTCGGCGTACTGCACGGTGCGATGGACGGATCAACGGGATGATCCGGCGTCCCCACCAGGTTGATGGCATGAGAGCCGTTCGGCCCCGTTACGGTTGTCGTAACCCTGCAAAGACCGACAAAAAAACCAACGTGCCTAACGCGGGCCCATCGAGTACGAAGCGCTCATTTCGGACAATCTTTTTGCAGTCTCAGTGATCATGTCTATTCGTCGTTGCAATTTATTTTGTAGGTCGGGGATGTTCACCTTGTCGGTAACGCGATAGGCGTTGCCGACGCGTTCCACATAGCCGTGCTTCACCATTTCTTGCAGACGTCTCAGCACTGTCACGCGGGGCAGCTTGAGCGCTTGCGCAATGTGACTTGCGCGCACAGGCGAACACATGACGGTACGCAGAAACACGTAAATGCCAATGGTTCGATGGGTTAGGCTGTCGACGTGGATAGCAAACTCCGTGCCATAGTCATCGGATATGGTTCGCATCAAGCCCAGATACAGCCGACAGATGAGCATCCGCTCGCGCGCCTGAGCGATACGGGGCGGAGGTTTGCCCTCAGCAATCAAGACAAAATCCGCGCCTTGATGTACCCAAGCGTTCCCGCCGTCGCGCACTTCGTTTTGTGGCCGCGATGCCTGATGATCGTTTGCTGACATGGACCTTCGCTCCGGCTCCGGCCCCACCGTCATTCTACGCCCGTTGACCTCCTCACGCTACACTGCACCCGCAGTTGTTGCTCACGCAGGGTGTAGCGCTTATCAGGACTCTCGGGAGCATCTGGGCTCGTTTCTGCCACTGCTAGGGT
>DASQRX010000141.1:0-27907 GCA_035642635.1 Xanthobacteraceae bacterium | reverse complement strand
TCGCGGCGCAGCCGGCCGCAATCGGCCTGTGCTTTGTTGCGAGCAAGTTTGGCGGCCACGCAGGACGCCTGCTCATTCTGCAGTTTTACATTCAAGCTCTTGATCTTGCTCTGGGCCAGAACCGAATTCGCCTCGGCTTGGGCGACGCGCGCGGTCAGCGATTTTATGGTCTCGCCGGCGTCGAGGAGACCGGCCTGCCAGCTTTGCAGTTCCAGATTCTGGCCTTCAATCTTGCTCTGCGCCAGAACCAAATTTGCCTCGGCTTCTGCAACCCGTGCGGCAAGCGTATTGGCGCTCGCCTCGGCTTCCACAACCCGCGCGGCATGCGTATTGGCGCTTGCCTCGGCTTCCGCAACCCGCGCGGCATGCGTATTGGCGCTTGCCTCGGCTTCCGCAACCCGCGTGGACATCAGGCCGCAAAGCCTTAGCCTTGGGCAAAAGTTCGAGACCGCTCATCCCAGGCATGTAGCTCGAATTTTGTCGGCTGACGGTTGCAGCGCGTTCGCAGTTGCTGTGAAGGCTATTATCCGCCGAGGCTATCTGGCTCCAGAATTTCGTGCGGGATCGGAGCATCTGAGGTTCGCGGGTAGCCACCGTGCCGCAACTTTCCCGTCTCGTATCGCGTCCGTTCGCCACGCGTCGTCGCCCTCGACAGTGCGACTTCTGTTTCGGCCATGAGCCGGCTTATGATCTCGCTCACCGGCAGGATTTCTTTGATGCCTCCAGCAGTCTGTCCAGCCGTCAGCAAATATTCGTGTTGGCGGCCCGTCTGGCTGGCCGAAACGATCTGACCCCTAAGCCGATCGCCGTCGCGGAGCGCTTCTTCTCGCTTGCTGCTCCATTCATCCAAGAATGGTGTACGGAGTGAGCGCACGACCGTGCCGTAGCCTGCTGTTCCTGGAAGAGACCTAATATCGTTAAACACGTCAGCCTTAATCGCATCCTCCGATTGGGCTGAAATTATCGCCTGCTTCCATTCGATAGTGGCGGGCGCCTCCTTCGACGCGATAAATCTCGTTCCGAGATTAACGCCCAAGGCGCCCAGCATAAGTGCTGCTGCGATGCCGCGTCCATCGAATATGCCGCCAGACGCAACAACAGGAAGAGGAGAAACGGCGTCAACAACTTGCGGCACAAGCGCCATCGCGCTGACAAGGCCGCCATAGCCACCTGACTCGCCGCCCTGCGCGTTAATCACATCCGCGCCTCGCTCGGCAGCTCGCACGGCCTGTGCAACTGTCGTGACCTGCACCATCACTCGTGCCCCGACGTCGTGGGCCTGGCGCACAAGATCCCCCGGATCAGCTAGTGCAAACGAGATTACGGCTGGTCGCGCTTCCAGCGAATAACGAAATGCCTCAGCGTCGAGCGTTTGAGGAATGTGATTGATCGCGAAGGGTCGTTGCGTCAATTTTCGCACCGCATCGATGTCACGTTTGACGGCATCGGCGGTGCGCGACAACGTGCCAATGCTGCCTAAACCTCCCGCATTGGATACGGCAGCAGCAAACTCCCCCGACGTACAGCTGCCCATGGGGGCGAGGATAATCGGAAGCTCAATGCCGAACACATCGCAGACCGGCGTCCTAATCATCGTAATATCCTCCTCAGGCCGGTTAGGCTTTGCAATCCTAGACCAAATATGATGTCCGCTTTGGGTCATAAGCGGACATCGCGTCACGTCCGGTTCATGTCTGCTTTACCCCCCAAAGCGGACATCGGACGACCCGTCACGGCTACCCGTTTATGAGTCCACGCCCTAGTTGATCACGCCATCAAACGCGGCTTCGCGGTGACTGCACCCGAAAGGATGAGACGCGCGCTAACCGCTACGGTGCAGGACTCAAGCCTTGACGCCGCCGCCTCGGGCGTTAGGAAAAGCCAGCCCGATAGGGGCGGTTCTCGCCCGGAGTAGGCCATCGTTCCGCCGCGTGGTTACCGTTCAATAAGGGAAATCCGCTGCGAGACCGGGCCGATTCGGGGCCATTTCTTGCAGTTATGGTTAATTGGGCGGGGCGCGACGGCTGGTGAATTCAGGGGTTTGGCCGTCGCTCACGCGCCACGCGAGAAGATAGTTTGGGACTGTGTCTTTTGCGCCACGCTGAAAAAACGGCGGGCGAATTTAGACTCAAAGTGAGTGCCGGCTGAGACGGTTGGGGCGAACTGAAGCTGGGATCAATCGAACAACCGACCAGGAGTGTCAAATGAAGCGGCTTATCATCACGGCGTTGCTATCGATCGCTGCTGCGGGACATGCGCTCGCTGCCGATCTGCCGCGATCTCCGCCCCCGCGGGCGGCGGTCGTCTATGTTGCGCCCGTCTACAACTGGGCCGGCATCTATGTCGGCGTCAACGGCGGCTACGGCTGGGGCAGCGCCAAATGGAACGCAGGTCCGGCAGGCGGCGCCGGCGGGTTTCCCGCGCTGTCGAACACGCTCAACGACCACGGCGGGTTCGCCGGCGGCACGCTCGGCGTGAACTTCCAGAGCGGCGCATTCGTGTACGGCGCCGAGGGCGATTTCGATTGGTCCGGGGTCAATACCGGCAGTACCGCTCTCATCTGTCAAACGACCGGCACTTGCCAAACCGGAAGCAATTGGCTCGGCACATTTCGCGCGCGGGCCGGTTTCGCGGCCGATCGCGTGCTGTTCTACGGCACCGGCGGCGGCGCCGTTGGCAACATTCAAACCACGTTCAACGGCGTCCAGACATCCACCACACAATTTGGCTGGACTGTCGGCGCGGGCGTTGAAGCTGCCTTCGCCGAGAACTGGACGGCCAAGGTCGAATATCTTTACGTCGATCTCGGCACGTTAAACGGCAACTGCGGGACCGCGACTTGCACGACGATTACGGGCGGACCCGTTGTCCCATTCAGCATCAACTTGACCGAAAGCCTGATCCGCGCCGGCGTTAACTACAAGTTCAATTGGTAACCGCCGCTTTGGGTGCGGAATAGCCGTATTGTTTAGTTTACCGAGACAAAGGGCGCGGCTGTAATTGGCCGCGCCCTTTGCTTTGCCGCACTTGCGTGATATCGGCCCCACGATACCATTGCGATGACGGGGGAATTTCCCCCGGGAGCTTTCGTCGATGCATCTTGAGACCCGCGTGCTGGTGACCGGAGGCGCCGGATTTCTTTGCTCGCATTTGTGCGAGCGGCTCTTGGCGCAGGGCGCGAGCGTGATCTGCGCCGACAATTATTTCACCGGCACGCGGCGCAATATCGACGGCATTCTCGATCATCACCGCTTCGAACTGATGCGCCACGACGTGACGTTTCCGCTCTATGTCGAAGTCGATCAGATCTACAATCTGGCCTGCCCGGCCTCGCCCATTCACTACCAGCGCGACCCGGTGCAGACGACCAAGACCAGCGTCCATGGCGCCATCAACATGCTGGGGCTCGCCAAACGGCTGCGCGCCAAAATCCTCCAAGCCTCGACCTCGGAAGTCTACGGCGATCCGAGCGTTCACCCCCAGACCGAGGATTATTGGGGCCATGTCAATCCGATCGGCCCGCGCTCCTGCTACGACGAAGGCAAGCGCTGCGCCGAGACGTTGTTCTTCGATTATTGGCGGCAGCACAAATTGCGCATCAAGGTGGCGCGCATCTTCAACACTTACGGGCCGCGCATGCACCCGAACGACGGCCGCGTGGTGTCGAATTTCATCGTGCAGGCCTTGCTCGGGCGCGACATCACCGTTTTCGGCGACGTTTGCAGACGCGCTCGTTCTGTTATGTCGACGATCTGATCGACGGCCTGTTGCGGCTGATGAATTCAGCCGACGAGGTGACCGGACCGATCAATATCGGCAACCCCAAGGAATTCACCATGTTCGAACTCGCCGGAGAGGTGATCGAACTGACCGGATCGCGCTCGCGCATCGTGCATCGGCCGCTGCCGCAGGACGATCCGCGGCAACGCCGGCCCGATATTTCGAAGGCCGACGAAACGCTCGGATGGGCGCCGCAGACGCCGCTGCGCGAGGGGCTTAAACGAACGATCGATTATTTCGAAAAGCTGCTGAAGGACGAAAGCATTCGGCCGTTCATCGCCCAAGAACAAGGCGCGTAGATTTACGAGGCGCATAAAAGCCGAGCCGTCCGGCCCGTGCCAATATGCAATGAAGCCAACATCCAATGAAAATGGGGCCGGCATCGACATGCCGACCCCCAAAAGAAAACGAGGCGCCAAGTTTCCGGCGCTTCGTCGGAAACTGCGTCAGTCCGACAATTCAGGGATAGAATTTCGGTCTCAAGACTAGTCTCGGGTAGCCGAAATTAGATCCGATCACGCCGGGCAGGTATCGAGACCGGAGCAGAAAGCAAGCGTGAACGCGCCCGCATTTTCCTTCACTGAACCCGCCGCGGCTTCCAGCGCCTCGTCGGAAACTTGAAAGGTGAGGATTTCTTCTTCGGTCTGCTCGATGGTGTGAGTCATAGCGATGTTTCCTTTGTTCGCCAGCGGCGCCGGCAGTAGTTCACCAGGCAGGACGAGAAATTGCTTGAAGACCCCCGCCAGATGCCCATTAAATCATCGGCGGCGGATAGTGTAAAGTCTGTCCGACTCCGCGGCATATGGCTGATTTATGAAGATAAAACGCTCGATTTTCGCGACCGTTTCGGGCGACAAAATTAACTCTGGCGGAGCCCAATCCTCGGGCGTTGCTCGGCACTCCGCCGCGCGCGAAGACGACGAAAGCGATTCGTCCCGTGGGATTGGGCGTGCTGACGGAAACGCTGGGGCGGATGCTTTCTACGAGCGCCTGATCCTGCGTTCGGCAACCATCGACGAACTGTTGTCCGACGAGTTCGCGCCGCTCGGTGGACAGTACGTCGATACCGAATTGGTCACCCGCCGCCTGGCGGCATGGTGTCGCGCCAGCACAGGCGGCGCGAGTACTAGGGACAATTTGGCACTGTTCGAGCGGCGTCTGGCGCGCGACGGGCATTCGATCACCGAGGTCATGGCCCGATTCGGCGCGGTCCGCCGCACCGCGCCACAGCCGGCGTGGCTATCCGACGCCAAGTGGATCGAGACTGCGCTGCAAAGCGGGGGCGATAGCCCGCGGCTATCGGGCGGAGCTACGCACGACGAACCCTGCGCGTTCGAACAGCTCCTCGCGCCCGTGGTCGAGCGGGCCGAAGCGCTGCTGCGCGCAGGGATCGATGCGGAGCTGTTCGGCCATCTGAGCGAAGTGGCGCTCTCCGACCTGCGCCGCACGCTGCTGCAGGATCTGTCCGGCCTCTGCGCCGCACCGCTCTACGAGCGTTTTGCCAAAGCGCGCAAAGACGCCGCGCCGGCCGCAACACCGCAGCCGCAGTCAGGCACCGGCACAGCGGTCTACGATCGCTTTGTTGTCGATATGAAGGCCGGCGGCTTCCGCCGACTGTTCGAAGACAAGCCGGTGCAGCTGCGCCTCCTGGCGACACTGGTGCGGCAGTGGATCGATACCTCGCGCGAATTCGTGCTGCGGCTCGACGCTGACCTGCCGGCGCTCCGCCGCGATCTCCTCGACAATGCCGCCGCCGAAAAGGTCGCCAAGATCGAGGGCGAATTGTCCGATCCGCACAATTTCGGCCGTTCGGTCAAGATCGTGACCTTCGCCGACGGCACGCGCACCGTCTACAAACCGAAGGATTTGCGGCTCGACATCGTCTGGCATGACATGATCGAGCGGCTCAACCGCGCCGACCCGCCGGTGACGCTGCAAGCGGTCCGCACCATCGCGCGCGACGGCTATGGCTGGACCGAATTTGTCGCCCATACCGGCTGCACCGGCGACGACGGTGTCGCACTCTTTTTTCGCCGCGCCGGCGCCTGGCTCGCGCTGTTTCATCTGTTCGCTGCGACCGATATGCATCAGGAGAACATGATCGCCGCCGGCGACCATCCGGTGCCGATCGATCTGGAAACGATTTTGCAGCCGAGCGCTGAAGAGCACAAAGTCAAGGAGCCGGAAGGCGAAGCCTTCGACGCCGCGATGGACATCGTCGGCAATTCGGTCATGACGGTCGGGCTCCTGCCCGCCTATGGCCGATCCGTCGACAACAATGTCTTCGCCATGGGCGGCATGACGGCGGATTGGGGGGCCAGAACCGTCATCACCTGGAACGACATCAATACCGACCCGATGCGGCCGGCCAAAGCCAAGGAAGCCGGCGCCACCAATACCAACCTGCCGCATAGCGGCGGCCGCTATGCCAAATTCGGCGATCATATCGACGACTTCGTCGCCGGCTTTGAAGATTACGCGCATTTTCTGCGGCGTAGCTGCGCGGCAGCGCCGGGCGCTTTGTTCGAGGGCTTCGCCGGACTGCCGGTCCGCAAGGTCGTCCGCCCGACGCGGTTCTATTACATGCTGCTGCAACGGTTGCGAAACCATCAGCCGATGGATGACGGCGCAACCTGGTCGGCGCAGGCGGATTTCATTGCCCGGCTGTCGGAATGGGACAAGGACAGCGATCCGCTGTGGCCGCTGCTTGCCGCCGAACGCTCAGCGCTTGTTGCATTGAACGTGCCGCATTTCGTCACACCGAGCGACGGCGACGAGATTTGCGACCTGACCGGCACAGCGGCGCGGACCGCGGCGACGCCCGGCCTGAAGCGCGCCGTGGCACGCGCAGAAAATTTCGACGCGCGGGAAATCGCCTGGCAGGTTGAGGTCATTTCCGAGAACACGAATTCGGTTGCGAAACCCGCCGCGCCCGAGATCGCCGCGGAAGCCGGAGAAGCCGAAAATGCTCCGACGCGCACATCCGCTGCCGCGGCGAGCGAATTGTTCATCGCCGAGGCCGATCGGATCGCAGCCGAAATATCCGAGCGCGCCATTCGCCGCGGGCCGGGCGCCGCCTGGCTAGGCCTCGACTGGCTCGGCGATTCTGAAGTCTTTCAGCTCGTCTGCCTCGGTCCCGATCTCTATAACGGCGCGTCGGGCATCGCCGTATTCCTTGCCGCGCATGCCGCCGTGACCGGGCACAAACCATCCGGCGAACTCGCGCTTGCGGCGCTGTCGCATCTGCGCAAGAACCTCAAAGGCCGCAACGCCGCGCGCTTGGCGCGCGCGCTCGGCCTTGGCGGCGCCACCGGCTTGGGCTCGATCATTTATGCTTTTGCCGTCATCGCAAAATGCCTCGACAATGCTGATCTGCTCGCCGACGCCAACAGCGCCGCGCGGCTCTTCACCGACGACCTTATCGCCGCCGACAAACAGCTCGACGTAATGGGCGGCAGTTCGGGCGGTGTGCTTGGACTGCTTCGACTTTATCGCGACACCCAATCCAGCGACACGCTGGCGCGCGCGATAAGATGCGGCGAGCACCTCCTGGCGCAGCGGCGGCTCGGGCTCGAGGGACTCAGGACTTGGGCCACGCCGGGCACAGAACCCAGCGGCAAGTTATTGAATGGCATGTCGCATGGCGCGGCCGGCTTTGCCTATGCGCTCGCGTCGCTGGCGGCTGCGGCCGGCCGCAGCGACTTCGCGCAGGCCGCGGCGGAATGCGTGGCGTTTGAAGATTCAAATTACGACGCCGCGCGGCATAACTGGCCCGATTTGCGCACCCGCGAACCGCATTGGCCATGCCAATGGTGCCACGGCGCGACCGGCATCGGGCTTTCGCGCCTTGCCATAAACAAACGCCACGGCATGACGGGTGATCTTTCGGATATCCGCAACGCCATCGCCGGCGTGCAGCAAAACGCGCCGACGCCGGTCGATACGCTGTGCTGCGGCGCGCTCGGCGGCATCGAATTTCTCTGCGACGCCGGCGTGACGCTCGCGCGCGACGATCTTCGCGACACGGCGACGCGGCGGCTGACGGCGGTTGTCGAACGCGCCGCCGCAACGGGCGATTACCGCTGGAACGTCGGCAAGCGGCAATTCAATTTGGGTCTGTTTCGTGGGCTCTCCGGCGTCGGCTATACATTGTTGCGGCAAGCCAGGATGGCGCCAGCCGGTCCGTCGCTCCCCAATGTGCTCATTTGGGAATAGCCCCGACGCGACTGATGTCGCCGACGCCGCGGGCTACACTCGTATATTGCTCGAGCATCTCTTGGCTTCCGACGATCGAGCAAAATGCTACTTTGTTGAATACCAGTGCCTTTCACGACGATCGATCCTGACGGGGGCAACGATGGCCGAGAGTCAATACCGTTTCGACGACGGTGCCGCGTATGAGCGGATGATGGGAACCTGGAGCCGACTTGCCGGCGCGATTTTCATCGATTGGCTCAAGCCGTCTCCGGGTTTGCGCTGGATCGACGTCGGCTGCGGCAATGGCGCGTTCTCGGAATTGCTGGTCGAACGCTGCGCGCCGGCCGAGGTGCAGGGCATCGATCCATCCCAGGGCCAGATCGACTTCGCGCGCAAGCGTCCGGCGGCGCGGCTTGCCAAGTTCGGCATCGGCAACGCCATGGCGCTGCCGTTTCCGAACCAGGCGTTCGACGCGGCCACCATGGCGCTCGTGATCTTCTTCGTCCCCGATCCGGCCAAAGGCGTCGCCGAAATGGCGCGGGTGGTGCGCCCCGGCGGCACGGTCGCGGCCTATGCGTGGGATGTATTGGGCGGCGGACTTCCTGTGGAGCCGCTGTGGATCGGAATGCGCGCGATGGGAATCGAGCCACCGCACCCCCCGAGCGTCGAAACCTCGCGGATCGACGCGATGCGCGATTTGTGGCGCGGCGCGGGGTTCGATCCCGTCGAAACCCGCGAGATCACGGTGCAACGGATATTCACCGATTTCGAGGATTTTTGGACGACGAGCCTGCTCGGATCGAGCGTCGCCCCGACAGTCGCCGCGATGCAGCCGCAGGAACTGGATCGGTTCAAAAAGGAGGTGCGTGCGCAGCTTAAGGCGGATGGCACAGGCCGCTTCGCCTATGCGGCGCGCGCCAACGCGGTCAAGGGCCGCGTGCCGGCATAATGTGCCGACGGGCGGCTATTGCCCCTTCGCGCCGGCGCATGATGCTGTGAGCACGGCCTTGAACATATCGAAGGATTGTACCGCGACCTGACAATTGGCCGAGGGATTAGTGCCGACGGTAATGACCTGCCCGGCCGCTGCGACCTGCTGCTTGCCGTTGACGTTCAGCACGATGCTTTCATTGCCGGGCGAGCCGACCAAACCGAGGGTCACGCGGCCGTCCGCCACGATCAATGTCTGGTTCGGCATGATGTTGTAGGTGTCCTTGGTCGGCATGATGGTTTCAAGCTGGGCCTTGATGCTATCGAGCCTGTTCTGCAACTGGGTCAGCTGAGCGCTTTTTTGATCGACGTTGCGTTTCAGCTCCTGGCCTTGCACCACCAATTGCTCGATGGCCGCATCGCGGCCGCCCAAGTCTTTCGCCGCTAGAAATCGGCCGTAGAGATGGCCGCCGACCAGAATGGCCGCGATTGCGACAATGCAGGCTACGACCGAGACGAAGCGGCTATCGTCAAACAGATTAGGCCTTCGACTTTCCATTCCGTCGGTCACCGTCATCCTCCGCCTATTTTCCGGGTTTCGCCGCGGGCGGAGCCGGCGCCACCAAGTCCGTGCCGGCTTGCAAGGCGCCCGAGATCCGCGACAGGATGGAGCTAACGCCGGGCACGTCGAGCGGTCCCGCGGCGCGCGCCACGTTAGCGTCTTCCGTAGCCACGCCGGTGCGCGCGTTGGCGCCATCGGGCGTCGCGTCATTCGACGAATGGCCCTGCGGCTTGTTTCCCGGCGCGCTGCCATTGGCAGGCGGTGACGCGCCGGGCGCCGCCGATGAAGGCTGCGTACCGGACGGCGCTTCCGGCGTCGCGGCCGTGCTGCCGTCGCTGGCGCCGCCCGAACCCGATTGCGGATTTTGGCCGGTCGCGCCTGCGGGATTGTCGGCACTGTTGAGGATGATCGGCAGGCCGTCTTTCCCGCCGCCAATGACGATGATTTTCGAATTCTGCGATTTCGACAGTTCGAGCGTCGCCTCGATGCCGCGCCAGCGCAAATACGATTCGGAAATTCCCTGGCTGACCGTTTTCTGGAAGGCGGCGATTCCGTCAGCCTCGATCTGCTTGCGCTTACTCTCTTCGGCCTCGCGCTGCACCCGGAATCTGTACTCCTGGATCATGTAATACTGCTCGGTCTGCCGATTGATCGCCGCGACAATTTCGGGCGGCAATTCGATCGAAAGCACGAGGGTATCGAGGATCTGGATCGCGTCCTGCAGGAATGTGTTGTAGTGCTTGGGATCCGGCTGCTCCATCGCTTCCGGCTGCACCAATTTGTTGAGATTGGCTTCCAGGCTTTTTTGCGCATTATCGCGAATTTCCTTCTGGATCGCCTCGCGCGACGTATAGACCTCCTGCGCCGTGTATTGCGAAATGACCTGCCGCGCCTGGCTGCCGATTTCCGGGCTGATGACCGACGTCATGTAATCGGGACCGATGAATTTGTGCAGCACTGCGACCGGGTTGTGCAGCAACTGATAGCGCACGCTGATCTGCGCACCCACGGCGACGCCGTCCTTGGAAATGGCGTTAAAGGTCTGCGTCGAGGATTGCAGCCGCAGATCGTAGAGGAACAATTTGTCCCACGGCCAAACCAAGTGCAGGCCTTCCTCGCGGATTTCGCGCGGATCGAGCACCGTGCCGCGGCCGACCCAGCACCAGCAATAGATGTCGATGCCGTTGAACCGCTTCCACAGCACGCCGACGCGGCCGCTCGGAATGGTGATCACCACATAGGGCCACAGCACGACGGTAATGAGCAGCGCCGACATCACCAGCACCGCCAGGCCCGGCAGATGGCGCCACATCCGGCGCAAGATGCCGCGCTGGCGCCGTGGCTGCGCCAAATCTTCAACGGACGGAGGATACTTCGCCATCAACCGTTCTCCAGGACCCTATCATCCGCCTATTGTGTGCTGTTCGACAATACGGCCCTCATCCATCCGGATCCGGCGCGCCGGCAGATGCAGCTCGTCGAGATAGCGGTCATCGTGGGTGATCACGATGATGGTCGCGCCGGCCCGCAGCATTTCCGGCAAGAGTTCGTCATAGAATTTGCGGCGATATTCGGGATCCTGCTCGGCGGTCCACTCGTCGAGTAGCATAATGGGCCGTTTTTCCAGCATGCTGACGATCAAAGCGAGACGGCGGCGCTGGCCGCCGGAGAGATCGAGCGTGCGGAACTGGCCGTTGGTGAGCGAGGTCTTGTCTTCCAGCTTGAATTTCCGAAACAGGCTGTCGAGCTCGGCCGGGTCCGGATCGTCGATGCCGTAAAGCCGCTGGAACAAGTGATAGTCGAAGAAGATCGCCGACATCAGGGCGCGATAATCGTCGCGCGTATTGTCGTTGATGCGCACCCCGTCGATATGGATCTCGCCGGAATCCGGCGGATAGAGCCCCGAGAGCACCCGCAAGAACGTCGATTTGCCCGAGCCGTTGCCGCCGGTAATGAAAACGAGATCGCCCGCGTTCAAGGTGAAATCGATCGGGCCAATCTTAAACACGGTATCGGAGAAGCGATCGGTGTAGCGGAACACGATGTTCTGCATCTCGATCCTGTCGAAGCGCTTGCGCACCGTGATTTCGTGCGGCTCGACCGCGGAGAGCCCGGCTTCCAAAGCTCCTTCGAGATGTGCGATGCGGTCGGCGGCGGAATTGGCATTGAGCAGGATCGGGATCGACTGCACCAGGCCGAAACAGGCGCCGACGACGAACAACAAAGCCGTCGTCGCCTTGGCGATCGACGAGCCGCCGAGCGAGTCGCTCAAATTCGGCGCCACGAAAACCACCGCGCCGAGCAGAACGTACATCGAGATTTGCGATGTCACGATCATCTTGAAGGTTTCGGCTTGGCTGCGGATCTTGATATTGGCGGCCGTCATCGACACTTCCGACGCGTCGGCATAGAGGTCGTCGCTGCGCGCCTTGTTCAGCCGCACTTCCTTGAAGCCGTTGAGGAAGTCGGTCAGCCGCTCGAACAGGCGGCGCTCCCAGGCCGCTGATTCGCTTTTCTGCTCGGCCAGACGCTTGTTCTTATAGTGGAAGATCGTCCCGGCGCCGCCCACGATAACGAGGGTCAGAAAAAATGCCGCAAGCGACAGATAGGCGACATAAATTCCGACGAAGAAGATCAACACCGCGCCCTGAATGGTGAAGCAGAGCATGTTGCTCGCTTGCGTCAGCACCGCGGTGTCGCTGGTCACCGCGGCGACGATGCGCGAGCGGCCGATCTTCTCGACTTCCAAAAGCTCGGAGCGGCGGATCATATCCATGATCCGCACGCGCAGCTTATGGATGATGGCTTCGATCTCGGCGGTCGCCGTGATGGTCACGTATTCCTGCGTCTTCATGAACAGAAACAGCGCCACTAGAAACAAGGCGGCCGCCCACAATCCGGGCTTTTGCCCGTTGCCGGCGTCCTGCACGCCGGAATTGATGGCGGCGAGAATCGAGGCGTTGCTGACGCCGCCCAAGCCCGACATGAAAAGCAGCTTCGGCATTGAGCCGTGCATTTCGCGGCGGATGAGATCGATGAAGGACATGTGACGCCGTCGGCCTACAATTCAACAAAGTGGAGGATCAACACAGCGATCCGTGACAGAGCACGCCAGCCGGCGGAGCGAGAGACGCGCTCGCCGGACCCGAGGAGTAAGATCGCTCTACTCTCGGGGGCGCCATTCGACGTGCCGTGATGGACCGGTGAAGAACAGCACCGGCAATGTCACCAGCGGAGTGGTGAAGAGCGCGAAAAAGAACGTGCCCCAATAGCCCATGCGGCGATGGGTGCCACAGAATGCCGTGAGCAGGCACACGGTTATGTAGGCGAGAATGGCTATGGCCATCGGGGCTCAGGTCTTGGGGGCTCGGGTCTTGGGAGCTCGAATAGGTCTCGGTCGCGTTGGTCGATGATTGTCACGCTTAACAACGCCACGCTGTGAACGGCGCAAAGCCTGCGCGCTTCTATTCTTCGCCGGGCGGCACAGCCGGCTGTTGTCAAGAACTGGCCGCCGTCGTCGATTCACTCTTGGCGGTCTTGCGCGATTCCCACATCTGTTTTTGCGCCTTGACGAATTCGCGATAGTCCGGCGGATTGAAATCGAGCAGCGTGCCACCCGATTCAAAGTGCTGGATGAACGCCTTGCCGATGGCGAAGGTGGCGCCGGCCGAGAGCGCCGGGCTGACGAAGACGGACGCCAGCATGCCGAGGAGCGGCACGGCCTTCAGCGCGCTCGCAGCTCCCATGCCGCTGGTCACCGGGATCATGGTTCCGGCAAGCGCCGCGATCACCGACTTGCCGCGATTCTCGGAGAACTCGACGTCATAGATCTGGGACAGCCGGCGCAGCATCTGGACCTGAAGACCGCCGACGGCGAGCAGGTCAACGACCGGGATCGGCACCAGGCCGGCAACGCCGGACCAGATCGCGAAACGGTCGACGAGCTTGGTCGCCACTTCATTTCGCGGCTCGGTCGCCGTCGCGCCCGCCACCGAAATGGCTTCGTCTTTTTCTGGGCTTGCGGACGTAGTCGATTTCGTTGCCATAGCGAATCCTCTCTCCCCGGGGGCGGCCTCCGAACGCACGCTGGCGCGAACGGCTAAAATGGCGCGATCTACATGAGCCAGAAAAGGCTATCATGGCGGTTTGTCGGTGCCAAGCGTTTGGGTTCCCGGCTGAATCGGTCGCCGAATTGTCAATCTGGCGTCATGATTTTAGACGCCGCGGCAACGGCAAACAGCGCCGCGCGCATCTCTTGCGCCGCGCCGAATGTCAGGCCGGCGCCACCAGTACCTTACCACCAGCTGATCTTGCCGATCGAGACGGTCGCGGTGCGGCCAGTCACCAGGAAAACCTGCGGCGGCACGTTTTCGAGCTTGATGCGGACCGGAATACGCTGCGCCAATCTGACCCAGCTAAAAGTCGGGTTGACCGACGCCAAAAGATCGCTGCTGGTGCTGCGGCTCTGATCTTCGATGCCCGAGGCGATGCTTTGGACGTGGCCGGAGAGCGGCTGCGGATCGCCGATCAATTTGACGGTCGCGCTGTCGCCGACATGGATGCGGCGAAGCTTGGTCTCCTCGAAATAGCCTTCGACGCGGAACGTATCGGAATCGATCAGCGCGAACACATTGGCGCCGGCATTGACATAGCGACCCGGCAGCAGATCGAAATTGGTGACGATACCGTTCACCGGCGCCACGATCGTCGACCGTTCGAGATTGAGCTTGGCCACATCGAGCGACGCAGTGGCATCATCGAGGTTGGCCTGCGCCACGTCGACCGCCTGCTGGCTTTGCTCGACCTGCTGCGCGGTGATCGCGATGCTGGATAGATTTTTGCTGCGATTGAGATCGCGCTTGGTTTGATCGAGGTTGACCTGGCGGCCGGCGACACTGGCCTTGGCCTCCTCCAGCGCATATTGAAAACGCCGCTGATCGATACGAAACAGCGGCTGTCCTTTGCTCACATTCTCATTGTCGTGCACCAGCACGTCGCTGACCAGGCCCGATACGTCGGCCGCCACCGTGACGACGTCGGCGCGCACGCGGCCATCGCGCGTCCACGGCTCCAGCATGTAGTAGCTCCAGAGCTGCCAGCCGACGACAATTGCCACCAGCACCACGACGAGCGTGACCAGTACGCGGCCGAGAGAAGACATGTTGTTCATCGCTCCACCACCGGGGATTTCGTGACAGGTTGCTTCGTGACGGATTGCTTCATGACAGGTTGACTCATGACAATTGGAGCAGGCTCGCACCCGCTGCCGTGACGGCGCCGAGCAGGATGACATAGATCGCGAGATCGAACAGCGGACGATGCCAGACGAAGCGATAGATGCCGCAGGCATCGAACAGCCGCTTGACCGCAAGCTGAATCAAGAACGCGATCCCGGCAAAGATCACGAAAACCGGAATATAGACGCCGTAGATGTCAAACTCACCGATCACGGCTTAGTCCTTGTTGCATCGGCAGCATAAGGCGCAGCCTCAGGGTAAAGCGTCCGCCGCAAGCCGACAATCGCCGCCACGCTGGCATGCGTTGCCGAACCGCAAGCGAGAATTTCGCCGATCGCGGCATCGATCTCCTTGAGCAGACCGTAACTGAGGGCCTCCACGCGGCCGTGCGCCAAAGCACGGAAGTGCGCGGCAACGCCGGCAAACATGCCGGCCATCTTTTCCCGCCGCTCGGCGTTGACTTGCGACCCCATGGATCGCGTCTCGATAATATTGACGCCGATGCGGAGATCATCGAGTGCATCGGCAAATTCGTGCGTCGGGCGCGGCTCGAAGCGCAGTTGGCGGAACAGCAACAGGCCGACGCGATCGAGCATACGGCTCGCCCATTCGTCGCGCGTCACATGCGCGCTGCCGTCGGCAATGGCGGCGAGATCGCGGTAGGTCGCCCGCATCAGCCGGCGGGCGCTGGTTTGCACGCCGATGACCCGCATCAGCCGGGTCGTGATGAGCGCGGCGAGCGCGCCGATGACGAAGGCGCTGTTGGAATTCACGATCTGCGCGAGGTCGGCGGTGTAACTGGTTTGGAGGCTCATTTCGACGCTGAAACCCAAGGCCAGCGCCAGGCCGACCACAGCATAGGCCGGGATTGTCATCAGGATGCCCGCCGGTATCAGCACAAAGCCCAAGGCGGCGCTCAACAGAACAAATCCGCCAATCGCAGGCAAAACAAAGAACTGATAGACCACGACGATTGGAATGCACAGAGCGAGCACAATCGTAAAGGCGCGAATCGTCGGCGTCGGATCGTCGAGCACCGCGAACAAGGTGCAGGCGACGGCGGCGATGGCGACGGCATTGGCGCCTTCCGGCCACGCCGTGACGATCCAGAAGAATGTGCAGAACCCCATCGCCAGCATCGCTGCGAAAGCCGAGAGGAGCGCAATACCCGGATCGGTGTGCAGCGGCTTTTCGCCGATCTGCTCCGCGGCGGCTTTGATCTCGGCGCTCGGCGTCAACGACGGATTGGCCAGATAGGCCGCAAGATCAAGACTGGCCTGCCAGGAATCGATCAGTTCCGTCAGGCGCGCGGTGAGGTTGGCGGTAATCAGATCGGCCCAGTTCGATTGCGGGCCGATCGCAGGCGTCGCGGCGAGACACGCCTGCCGAAGTTCCTCGGCACGCTGCGGCCCGCTCGGTACTTGCGACTGCACCCAATCTTGGACGTCTGAAAGTGCATGCGCGAGCTTGTCCGGAAGCGGCCCCATGTTCCGCAGCACGATCAACCGGTCTTCGACCGCGCTGAGTAAGGGCAACAGCGCCACTATCTTTCGGTCGAAGGCGCGAATGGTACCGATATCCGGGTGTATCGGCGACGTATCGAAACGCAAGCTGGTTCCGAGAAGATAAAGCTCGGTAATGTCGCCAGCGATCCGCCGCCGCTCCATCTCGACCTGCGGCGTCGGATGCTTCGATAGTCCATCGGCAATCCAACCGCGGGCGTAGGCCAGAGCGGATTGCAACTTGGCTTCAAACGCGGACAGCGCGCTCTTTGGAAAAATCAGACTGTGCACCAAGGCGGCGCAGACCACGCCGATGGTGATCTCCTCGACGCGTGACACGGCGGTGTCGAACACCGTACCGGGTGCGAGCACGCTCGGAAAGCCGATCAGAGCCGCAGTATAACCGGACAGCGCGAACACATAGGACCGCGGCGTCCGATCGAGCAGCGAGATGAAAAGACAGAGCGAGACCCAGAGGATGATCGCCGCAGTGGTCAGTTCGGGCGCATCGATCAGATTGGGAACGATCGCGACCATGGCGACGCCGCCGACAAACGTGCCGATGGCGCGATAGACGGCCTTGGCCCGCATCGCGCCGGAGATCGGCTGGCTGGTGAGATAGACTGTCGTCACGGCCCAGCCCGGACTTTTCAAGTCCAGGCTGAAGGCAATGAAAAGGGTCAGAATGCTCGCGATGAAGCAATTGACGGAGAAAATGACGGGGCGAAACCAGACGGCCTTGGTCATGTACTCTTCGCCGTAAGCTGACGCTGCGCGAAGATTTGCCCGCCGCTTCCCGCTTCGTCAAACGGAATGTATTTCCGGGAGCTTCGGGACGATTGTGGGCTGTTCGCCCGGTTGCGTGATCGGCTTCATGCCGCTCAGCGCCCGCAACAGGAGATAGAACACCGGCGTCAGGAACAAGCCGAAGAAGGTCACGCCCAGCATGCCGAAAAACACCGCGACGCCCATGGCGTGACGCATTTCGCTGCCGGCGCCCGAGGATAAGACCAGCGGCACCACGCCCATGATGAAGGCAAAGCTCGTCATCAAGATCGGACGCAGCCGCAATCGCGCCGCTTCGATCGCGGCTTCGAGCGGCCGCCGGCCCCGCATTTCCAGTTCGCGTGCGAACTCGACGATCAGAATGGCGTTCTTGCACGCGAGCCCAACCAGCACGAACAAGCCGATCTGGGTGAAGACATTATTGTCGCCGCCGGTGAGCCACACTCCGGTGATCGCCGAGAACAGACACATCGGCACGATGAGAATAATGGCGAGCGGCAGGAACAGGCTTTCATATTGCGCGGCGAGCACAAGGAACACCAGAAGGACGCAGATCGGAAACACCAGGATCGCGGTATTGCCGGCGAGAATCTCCTGATAAGTCAGATCGGTCCATTCGTACTGCATGCCGTTGGGCAGCGTCTGGTCGAGAATTTGGGTGATCGCCGCCTGCGCCTGGCCGGACGAATAGCCGGGCGCCGGCGCGCCGTTGAGATCGGCGCTGCGGAAGCCGTTGTAGCGTACCGAACTGTCCGGGCCGGTGGTTTGCTCGATATTCACAACGGCGCCGAGCGGCACCATCTGCCCCGACGCATTACGAACCTGCAGCCGCAGAATATCGTCGACCCTGGTGCGGAAAGGCGTATCGGCCTGGGCGATCACCTCATAGGTGCGGCCGAAACGATTGAAGTCGTTGACATAGATCGAGCCGAGATAGGTCTGCATGGTGTCGAAAATGTCCTGCACTTCGACACCTAATTGCATGGCCTTGGTGCGATCGACATGGGCATAGAGCTGCGGCACGCCGATATTGAAATTGGAGAATACCGCGAAGAGCCCGGGCGTTTTCGCGGCCTTGCCCTGGATCTCGCCCATGACCCGGGCAAGCACCGCATCGCCCTGATCCGTGCGATCCTCGACCTGCAGCTTGAAGCCGGCGATTTGACCGAGCCCATTGACCGGCGGCGGTGGGAAGATGGCGATCGTCGCATCGCGAATGCCGGCATATTTCGCTTGCAATTTCTGCGAAATGGCAAAGCCGGACACGTCGGGCGTGGTGCGCTGCTCGAACGGCTTTAAGGTCACGAAGACGATGCCGGCCGAAGGACTGTTGATGAAGCCATTGATCGACAGCCCCGGAAAGGCCACGGCACTCTGCACGCCCGGCTCGCGCATCGCGATATCGGACATGTCGCGGATCACCTTCTCGGTGCGCTCCAGCGTTGCGCCCTCCGGCAATTGCGCGAAGCTCACCAGATATTGCTTGTCCTGCAACGGCACAAAGCCCGGCGGCACGGCGCGGAACACAAAGACTGTACACGCGAGCAGCACTGCATAAATGCCGACCGCTATGGCTTTGTGCGAGAGCAGGTTGCGGACGCCGTGGCTATAGCCGCTGGAGCCGGCCTGGAACACACGATTGAAGCGGCGGAAGAACGGGCCTAGCACTTTGTCCATGCCGCGCGCCAAAGCGTCCTTTGGCGCATCATGGCCCTTGAGCAGCAGTGCCGACAAAGCCGGCGACAGCGTGAGCGAATTGAACGCCGAGATGATGGTCGAGAACGCGATGGTCAGCGCGAACTGGCGATAGAACTCGCCGGTGAGGCCGGAGATGAAGGCGATCGGCACAAACACCGCGCACAGAACGAGCGCGATGGCGATGATCGGCCCGGTGACCTCGCTCATCGCCTGCATGGTGGCTTCGCGCGGATGCAGGCCCGCCTCGATATTGCGCTCGACATTCTCGACGACGACGATGGCGTCGTCGACCACGATGCCGATGGCGAGCACCAGGCCGAACAGCGACAGCGCATTGATCGAGAAGCCGCACAGATACATGGCGGCGAAGGTGCCGATGATCGAGGTCGGCACCGCAAGCAGCGGAATGATCGACGCCCGCCAAGTCTGCAGGAACAGAATGACGACGAGAACGACCAGCGCCACCGCTTCAAGCAGCGTATGCACCACCGCCTTGATGGAGTCGCGCACGAACACGGTCGGGTCGTAGACGATGCTGTAATCGAGCCCGACCGGGAAGTTCTTCTTCAGGTCCTCCATGGTCGCGCGCACGCGATTGGAGATTTCGATCGCGTTCGAGCCCGGCGCCTGGAAGATCGGGATCGCCACCGCCTGCTTGTTATCGAGCAGCGAGCGCAGGCTGTATTGCGAGGCGTCGATCTCGACCCGCGCCACGTCGCTCAGGCGCGTGACCACGCCGTTCTGGTTCTTGACGATGATCTGGCCGAATTCTTCCGGATTGGACAGCCTGCCCTCGACATTGATCGGGACCTGCAACTGGCCTTTGTCGCTATAGGGCGGGCCGTTGACAACGCCGGCGGCGACCTGCACGTTCTGCCGCCGCACCGCATTGACGACGTCATCGGCGCTCAGGCCGAGCTCGGCGATCTTCTGCGGATTGAGCCAGATCCGCATCGCGTAATCGCCCGAACCGAACAGCTGCACGCTGCCGATGCCCTCGATCTTAGCAAGCTGATCCTTGACATTGAGGGTGGCATAATTGCGCAGATAGAGCATGTCGTAGCGGTCGTCGGGCGAAAGAAGGTGCACGACCATGGTGAGGTCGGGCGAGCTCTTGACCGTGGTGACGCCGAGATTGCGCGTGACGTCCGGCAGCCGCGGCAGCGCCTGGTTGACGCGGTTCTGCACCAGTTGCGTCGCCAGATTGGGATCGGTGCCGAGCTTAAAGGTGACGGTGAGCGTCAGCGTGCCGTCGCTTGCGGCCTGCGACTGCATATAGAGCATGTTCTCGACGCCGTTGATCTGCTCTTCGAGCGGCGTCGCCACCGTGTCGGCGACGGTTTCCGGATTGGCGCCGGGGAACTGCGCCGTCACCTGAACCGACGGTGGTACGACTTCGGGATATTCCGAAATCGGGAGCCGCGTCATGGCGATCAGGCCGGCCAGGAGGATTGCGACCGAAATGACCCCGGCAAAGATCGGCCGATCGATGAAGAATTTTGACAACATGGCTGGCTGTTTTTCTTAAATCCCGCAGGCGCTGCGGTGTTGGCGATTAATTGCTCGCGGTTTTACCGTCCGGCTGCGGCACCACCGCCGCGCCGGGCGCGAGACGCTGCAAGTGATCGAGGATGACGCGATCGCCCGACTTGATGCCGGTCAGGATCACCCGATTGCCGTCAATCTGCGGACCCAGTTGCACCGTCCGGTACTCGGCTTTGTCGCCGTCGCCGACGACAAAGACGAAGCGCTTGCTCTGGTCGTTGCCGATGGCGTTTTCCGGCACCAACAGCGCGTCGTCGAGCATGCCGGCGCCCATGCGTACCGAGACATACATTCCCGGAATCAGGCGGCCGTCGGCATTATCAAAGCGGGCGCGGGCGCGGATCGTGCCCGAGCCGGTATTGATGCGATTGTCGAAGCTGAGAATATGGCCCTGCGTGACATGCGCCTCGTCGCCGCGCGCTACGACGTCGACCGGGATCTTCTGCTCCTGTTCCTGGGTCTGGCCGTAATTGCGCACCGCTTCGAGATAGGTCTGCTCGTCGACTTCGAAATCGGCATAGACGCCGTTGTCGGAAACGATCGAGGCGAGAAGCTGCGGCGCGGTCGTCGGCGAGCCGACCAGATTGCCGAGCGTGATCTCGGCACGGCTGATGCGGCCCGTGATCGGCGCTTTGACATAAGCGTAATCGAGATTGAGCTTTGCCGATTCCAGGGCGGCCTGGGCCGATTGCAGCGATGCCTGTGCTACTGCTTCGGCATTGGCGCGCTGATCGAACGTCTCCTGGGACAGGTCGCTGTTTTTGACGAGCTGGCTGCCGCGCTCGCGCTCGGCCTTGGTATATTTGACATTGGCGATCGCGGTCACGAGGTCGGCTTGCGCCTTGTCAACCGTGGCCTGGTAGGGCCGCGGATCAATAACAAACAAAACGTCGCCGGCGTTCACGCGGTCGCCGTCGTGGAAACGGATTTCGGTGATGCGGCCGGCGACCTGCGGCTTGATCTCCGCATAATCGACCGCATTGATGCGGCCGGAGAATTCAGCGAACGGGTGAACGCTTTGCGGCTTGACGAGACCAATCGATACCGGAACGCCGGCGCTTGCCGCCGGCGGCAAGCCGGCGCGTGCGTCGCGCGTGTATCGTGTGGTGATGACGGCCGCAAATGCGACCACGGCGACCGCCGCGGTGGCCAGAATGGCGACGAGGCGGCGCGGCCGACTTGAAATGGGAGAGACGGTTCCTTGACCCACGGGAGCGCTCCACTTATGTAGCTATCGCTACAGATGTAGGAGGCGGCGACGGTCCGTCAAGTACTGCCCGTCAAGGAACTTGTGTAGTAGATACTAAGAAAATTGGGAGGCGACTGCAAATGGCCTGGTTTGTTCCAAGGTCTGTTCCATGACGACAATGGGCCGGCCCCGCGAATTCGACACCGAGAGCGCCTTGGACGAGGCCATGGAGGTATTTTGGCGCCACGGCTATGAGGGCTCAACCATTGCCGAACTGACCAGCGCGATGGGCATCAATCCGCCGAGCCTCTACGCCGCCTTCGGCAGCAAAGAGGGACTCCTGAAGGCAGCGCTCGACCGCTATTCGAAAAGGCGCGCCGAGTTCATGGCCGAGACACTTGCCGAACCGACCGCCCGCCGCGTGGTCGAGCGCCTCCTGCTCAAGCTCGCCGACCTGCAGACCGATCCCGACAACCCGCCGGGCTGCCTCTTGGTGGCGGGAGGGCTTACCTGCGGCGCCGGCGCCGAGAACGTGCCGTTCGAACTCGCCGCGCGCCGCGCCGAGGCGGAAATCCAGCTGCGCGACCGTTTCGTCCGCGCCAAGGCGGAAGGCGATCTCACCAGCGACGCCGACCCGATGGCGCTGGCGCGCTACCTCTCCGCGGTCATCGCCGGCATGGGCGTCCTGGCCTCGTCGGGCGCGACGCGGGAAGAGCTGCGCCAGATCGCGCTCGTCTCGGTCAAGACTTTCGGCGAGCAGCCTGGTGTGCGGGCGGTCGCGGCGGAATGAGGAGCTGCGCTTAACTGCCCGAGCTGATAAAAGACTCGTCGACTTATCCGACCTTGATGTTAGCGGCCCGGATCACTTTAGCCCATTTTTCTGTTTCCCCGGCGATGAGCCTGCCAAAATCTGCAGGCGAACCGGGGATCACGGTGCTGCCCTGATCGGCAAGCCGCGCCTTGATGCCGGAATCGCCAAGCGCGGCGTTAATCTCCTGGTTGATCCTTGCGATGATGGCGACAGGTGTAGCCTTAGGTGCACCTATGCCGTACCAAGCGCTCGCTTCGTATCCCGCCACGAATTCACCCACGGTCGGAATGTCCGGCATCGCCTGGCAGCGCGTCGCCGAGGTCACGGCCAACGCCCGCAACTTGCCGGATCTGACGTATTCGATGAGCGCGGGTGCCGCACCGAAGTAAACTTGTACTTGTCCGCCGAGGAGATCGGTGAGCGCGGGCGCCGCGCCGTGATATGGCACGTGCACCATGACGACGCCGGTCATCATCTTGAACAATTCGCCCGCCACATGGCCGGAGCTTCCGTTGCCGGGCGACGCCATGTTGATCTTGCCCGGATTAGCCTTGGCATAAGCAATGAACTCAGGAACCGAGTTGGTCGGAAGCGAAGGATGGACCGTCATGACAAGGGGCTCGCGGGTAATTCCCGCGACCGGGGCGATATCGCGAATGAAATAGAAATTGAGTTTGTCGTATATGGAGGCATTGATCGCGTTCGCCGGACCAGCCAACAGCAATGTGTAACCGTCGGCCATTGCGCGCACGACCGTCTCGGTGGCGATATTGGAGGCGGCACCCGGCCGGTTCTCGATGACGAACGGCTGACCAAGGTGCTCCGACAGCCATTGAGCCATTAGGCGGGCGAGGAGGTCGTATGTGCCGCCGGCCGGATAGCCCACCATCACGCGGACCGGCTGCGCGGGATAGGTTTGCGACCAGGCGAACGACGACATCGCCGACAGCACGGCCGCAGACGCTGTTAATCGCAGGAATTGGCGGCGCTGAAGGTTCATGGCGTCCTCCGCTTTCAGGGCGTTCCGAAGCGCGTTGCCATCAACAGGTATTGGCAAAGGTTAGCTCGACAGGCCTATTCCGTATAATTATATCTTTTCATATGACTATATTGATCTGGCAATAGGTACGCTGATGCCGCTTAGCGATCGGATCGGACGTCGCATCAAACTGCACGACCTCCATGTCCTGATGGCGGTGGTGCAGGCTGGCAGCATGAACAAGGCGGCCGTCCTCCTCAATACGACCCAGCCGGCCGTCTCCAAATCGATCGCGGAATTGGAGAGAATCGTGGGCGTACGTCTGCTTGATCGCAACGCCCGAGGTGTGGCGCCGACCGCCTGCGGTCGCGCCTTACTCGATGGCGGCGCGACCATGTTTGATGAACTACACCAGACGATGAAGAGCATTGAATTTCTCGCCGACCCTGAGGCTGGGCAAGTACGATTTGGCTGCAACCCTTTTTTGGCCGCGAGCTTTGCCAGCGCCGTTGTTGACCGGCTCTCCCAACGCTATCCGCGTATCGTGGTTCATCTCGTGACCGGAGGGAACGACTCGCTGCGCCGTGAATTGAGCGAACGCAACTTGGACCTCGTGATCGCGCGGAGATTCGACCAGATCGCCGATGCGCATTTCAACGTCGAATTCCTCTATGACGACTCCTACGTCGTCGTCGCGGGCGCGCGAAACCCGTGGGCGCGACGGCGCAAGATCGAGCTTGCGGAGCTGGTGAACGAGCCGTGGGCGCTGCCCGCGCCCGAAAGCGTCACCGGATCGATCGCAACGGAAGCCTTTCGGGGGAACGGGCTCGATTATCCTCGCGTGCCGGTGGTTACCATTTCGCCGGAGGCGCGGATTAGTCTCCTGGCAACCGGACGCTTCCTGTCGATTTTCCCGGCGTCCGCATTGAGATTTCCAGCCCGGCGCCCGGAGATAAAAGTATTGCCAATTGAACTGCCAGTAGCCCGCGTGCCAAACGGAATCGTCACCCTCAAGAACCGCACGCTCAGCCCGGTCGCTCGGCTTTTCATCGAGCACGCCCGAGAAATCGCGAGGGCAGCCGCGAACGGAAAACCTTAGACGCCATGTCGGCGTGGCACTTCTCGACCATTCGCGGCACGCGCTGTTATGTCGGCAATTGGGGGACGACGGACGTGATTAAATACGCGGGGTTCCCACCGGAAGGCAACGATTGGCGCGGCCCACCAACGCCGGTTCACAGAGCTACTTCGACAGTGTCGTAAGGTTTTAGAACCTGATCTTTCGGATTTTGCGATGGATCAGGCACCGCGACATATTCCAACCTGATCTTCTTCGGCGTCACCGTGACTCTGAGATAGCCGTGCTGCGAGTCATTGAAGTTTTCAAGTAGCTCCGGCTCGCCTTGGATCTGGATAGGTAATTTCTTTTTGTCCAACGCATCATGAAATGTGGGACTCAAGACATGCAGCTTTTTCTTATACCCGCCAGCGCCGGCGACAATGAAGGGGACATTCTTCTTGTCGAGAAGCGATGCTGAAAACCGTTGGTAGTTGTGGACGTGTCCGGTCAACACCGCGTCGGGCGCGCGGCCGGCTTGCGTACAGCTTTCTTCCAGCAGATCTTTGAGCCGCGTGCTGCCGGGATGCGGGCCATAGGCCGAGTAAATCGGGTGGTGAATGGCGAGGATGATCGGCAGCGATTTGGCAGCGGCTTTAAGCTCCGAAACAAACCACTGCTGCTGCATGTCACTGACCTGCCCGCCTTCCGGGCAGTTGCTGTACATGCCGATAACGGTGACCAATGGCGTGTTGAGGGTCCAGAACACGTTGGGTTGCGTCATCGTTCGCCGCGGCGCTTCGAGATTATCGGGGCTGATCACGGCGGATTGAGCGCAAAAATTCCGGACGAAAGCCTGCAAGCTCGATTCATTCGTCGTCGGGTTGACGTCGCCATCATGGTTTCCGGGGATGGCGACAATGGGTGCATTGTAATTGAGGTAAGGCTCGTAGAACTCGGGCCAGTAATTGGCGCTTTCGCCGGCATAATAGACGACGTCGCCTAGGTGATAGAAGAACGTAGGCCGCTGCGGCGGAGCGATGTAGTTCATGTCGCATTCCATGAAGCGCGACACGCCATCGATATAGGTCGGCGACGTCACGCCGCCGGTGTCGCCAACGGAATGAAAAACGAGAAGCTTGTTGGTGACGATCTGCTGATAAGTCGTGGGATCGAGGATGGCTTGCAGGTTCATCCGGAACGGCGGCAATCCAATCGGCGGCGGCAAATCCCTCCAGGGCTGGTTCTGGTCGGCATCTAGGCTGGTATGAAATGCTGGTGGATTTTTGTCCGGCGCGAAGGAATGCCCGTGTCGGGATTTCGGCAGGCTCAGGTGATGCGCCGCAAGAGCTTCTTTCGTAATCACCGTTCGGTTCTGCGATGTATGGATGCGCTTGGCCATTTCGTGCTCCCGCTCATGCCGCGCTGATCGATCAAAGACCAACGCGCCGGCGGGACGAGACCTGATGACCTCTTTGCCCACCAGCAGTTGAATACTGCCTGCGCCACCCGCAATCTTCAAGCGCGACGAAGCGGTGTAAATTTGAGTGCGCACGGGAGATCGCTCCTCCGGTGTATTGGTACCGCAGGAGGTTGGCGTGCGCAGCAAGCGCGAGCCTGGCGCGCATACGGGCGGCACTCAGCGCGATGTGGACCTGGGGTCTGCGAACAGGACTAATCGAAGCCGAGAGTAACCCGGTAGCCTTCACCGTCCGCAATCCCGAGAAGACCCGCGACCGGGTCCTCAACGACGATGAAATAAGGGTAATCTGGAAGGCCACAAACGACGGGGGCGACTATTCGCGCATCGTGCGTTTGTGCCTGCTTACTGCGCGGCACCGCACTTCCCTCCATTAACAAGGTGAAACGGTTACACGCTTGCGCGTCTCGCACGGTGCCACCCTGTCACCGTGCCGAAGCCTCAAACAAGGTACGCGCCTGACGTGGCCGCCCATAGATCACGGCGGCGCGCGATCCTGATCAGCCAAAGCGTTCCGCAGTTTTTTTGCCAAGCGCTGATATTCGGGCTCATTACTACTCCTCAGCTCGGCAAGGTCTGCTGCAATACGGTCTAGACGATTTGCAGCCGACTGGGTCTTGATCTTATCGATCTTGTCGCGAAGCGCGATAAATTCAATAAGCGCGGGCGATTTCTGTGCCGAGAACGGTCGCTCTGCGATCAATTCTGCGACTGCATCCATTATTCGGCCCAGTTGGCGACCGTAACTCTCCGCAGCGACAATGTTGCGCTCTGTGCCAGGAGCGCTGGAATTGTGCTCGTCGATGTTAATCACGTTGCCGAAGGTCCAGCCGGGATTTATTGGCTGATCTACCGAGACGGCCGCGTTTGCAGAACGATCGAAAAGTCCAAATGGCCACATAGGCCATGCGGGCCATACCGGGATGTCCGATGAGCTTGATGTGTTTGTCATGCTGGCACCTTTCGAGTGGATTGCGCAATGTTCTCGCCTAGAGAGACTATAATCTGCGGAGAAAATTGTACGCTGCTCGGGCTACCTCAGTCAGGATGTGAAATGTCCAAAAGCATTGGACAGCGAAAAGCGCCAAGGCGACTGGCGTGCGGAGTTTTTGGGTTCCCCATCGCTCCACGTTGGCGGCACAATCAATCTTACGCCATCACGGCACGCGATCGAGTTTTCGCGGGTAACGATACCTGCATTGGCGCGCGACCCAAATAAAAACGAGTTTGCAGCGGTTGTCGTGTTAATGGCACCGGCTGAACCGGTGGTTCACAAACACCTCGGTGGAATGATGATCAATGGCTTGCTCACTGTCATCGACCTGATCGTCACCCGGCCGCAGTTCTCCGATGTCTTGCCAAGAATTGAAGATGGCAGGATGAAGAGCGTTCGTTTTACCGTGCAAGATGGTGACGACCAGAAACGATGGATATCCTCTTGGAGTATGACGATTGGGCGACGAGCATATCCCGCCTCCCGTTAGCCCAAGGCCAACAAGGTGACACTGTAATCAGTTGCTCACCGAGACGACGCCTCAACGCGTCAAATCATTGATGAGGGCGGTGTCTACAAACTCCACCAACTCGACAATCTTTCCATTTTCAACTTTCCATAAGTCAAGAAGGTCAGTCGTCACGGTTCTGTCCTTAGGCATGAACCGTAGTTTTACGCGCGAGTGTACAGCCGCGCGATCGCCGTCGATAAGGAAACCGATGATGTCTCGCTGAACAAATTGAAAATCTGCGATAAGTTCAGCGAGCGTCTTCCGCAGTTCTGGATGACCTTGCGCAATCCCAGCAACCGCGGCGGCTTCTTGAGAGCCTGCGAGCTGGAATTTGCCGTCTTGATGAAAGACGGCAATCATCCCCTCGATATCTTCCGTTCTACGAGCCTCATAAGCCTTTTCAACTAGGGCCTTAATCTCTCCCCGGTCCATCACAGCGTCTCCCTGCGTATCAAAGCATGCCTCGCCCGCAAGAAGGTAGCAAGGTAAGACGGTTGCACGCTCGCACGATGTTTACGCGTCAGCGGTAGGGCGTCAATCGATGTCTAGTGCAGCGGAAGGGCTGCTGGGCGGGTCTAAATTCCGCTCATGACCAATCTGCGAAACGCGCCCGCTGCTTCGCGTAACGGGAAGTTATGGAACTTTAGGC
>DASQRX010000140.1:0-21876 GCA_035642635.1 Xanthobacteraceae bacterium | reverse complement strand
GCCTGGCTCAACCGTTGCCGCCGCCTCGCCAAAGACTGGGAAAATCTCAACCGCAATGCCCTCGCGTTCTTGAAACTCGCCTCCATCCGCCTCATGCTGCGAAAGCTTTGTAATCCTTGCTGAAGTTTTGAGACGGACTCTAAGAAAAATGCAGCAAGCCAATTCCGCATCGCCGCGCATACCCTGCCAGCCAAGACAAGACCGGCGGTTTTGGAACGCCCCAAGGTGCGATGAGCCACGGTGCCGATCAATTTGCAGGTCAACTCGTTTGCACGCCGGCAACACATATGCGAGGCATGTGCGAGGCCTGCGTTGCGAATAGCGAAACCAACATAGGGTCAGCCGAAGGCTGCGTCACCGCCGCTGCCGTCACGGTTTTCGCGACGCCGCAAGCGCGACTATAGAGTGGCTATATTGCTCCCCCAATGCACGCCATTTGGCACGCGGTTTGGCACGCGATCTGGGGTTCTTTGAATTGACGCATAAATGCCGAAACTATAAGCATTTCCGCGACCGGAGAGGTGGCCGAGTGGCTGAAGGCGGCGGTTTGCTAAACCGTTATACGGTCTAAAGCCGTATCAAGGGTTCGAATCCCTTCCTCTCCGCCAGAATTCATTGAAAGTATTAGATATTTCGGAAAATCCATGGCTTATCCCTCACCCTATCCATGTCTAAAACGCCCATAAAAGGCCGCTGGTGCGTTTAGTGATTTGGCCGCTATCTTCTCGGCTGCTTAATCGTGAAGGACGACGGCGGCCAGGCGCTCGCGTATGTGTATTTCGAGGATGAGCGGGGCCGGCAATCGTCGGCAAAGCTACTCACGCGCGACGGGGCGCGGCGGATCGCGGCGAACATCGCCAAGCTGCCGAATTTAATTCGCAAGCCAACCGCCTGAGCACAGCCGACAGATTGGGCTAAAATGAAGAGGCCGCCAACCGAGGCGGTAGAATTGATCGGACGCAGCCAAACAAGGCGCGAAGTGATGCGGCGCTGGGAATCGTGCGGGCTCACTTTTTGTTTCCTAGTGGTCCAGAATTGATCTATTTCAAAGAATTACCGCAACGCCATTGTGACGATTGGACAAGTGCTTGAAGACGACGGGTTAGATATTGACCGTGTCACGAGACCGCCAGAACACGCCGCAACCTCGGCAACCATTTACGACTTCGATTCAAGCGAAGTTCCAGCAAGGTTTAGTCTGGAGTCAACCGTCACACGTCCAGGAATCATTTACAGCGTCGGTTCAAGCGAAGTTCCAGCAAGGCTTATCCTTGCACCAACAAGGGAGGCTCATCGAAGCGGAGCATTTCTATAAGGAGGTTCTTCAGCATACGCCGACGCACTTTGACGCGCTGCATCTACTTGGAGTCCTTGCGCTACAAACTCGCCGAACCAAGAGCGGCATTGAGTTGATCGCGGAAGCAATCAAGCTCAACCCAAATTCCGCGGGTGCTCACTCCAATCTGGGTAACGGGCTACGAGACCTGAGACGCTTTGATGACGCACTCGCCAGTTTCGACAAGGCAATTGCGCTGAAGCCAGATTACGCGGAGTCATACAATAACCGCGGCATTGTGCTGCTGGACCTGAAGCGCTTCGACGATGCACTCGCCAGTTTCGACAAGGCAATCGCGCTGAAGCCAGATTACGCAGAGGCACACAATAACCGCGGCATAGTGCTGCAGGACCTGAAGCGCTTTGATGATGCGCTCGCTAGTTTCGAACAGGCAATCGCGCTGAAACAAGACTATGCTGAGGCGTACAATAACCGCGGGAACGCTGTGAAAGACCTAAAGCGTTTTGATGACGCGCTTGCTAGTTTCGACAAGGCAATCGCTCTGAGGCCAGATTACCCAGAGGCCTATTACAACCGCGGCATTGTATTGCAGGATTTGAAGTGTCTTGATGACGCAGTCGCTAATTTTGACAAGGCAATCGCGCTGAAGCAAGACTATGCTGAGGCGTACAATAACCGCGGTGTTGCTCTGCAGGACCTGAAGCGGCTCGATGACGCAATCGCCAGTTTCGATAAGACGATTGCGCTGACGCCAGATTACGCGGAGGCGTACAATAATCAAAGCCTCTGCTCCTTACAGATGGGGCGCTTTGAACAGGGTTGGCACCTGTACGAATGGCGCAAGAAGCTCGAAGAACCGTTGGGAAACCGCTTATTTGCGAAACCCCTTTGGCTTGGGAAGGAAGATATTTCGAACAGGACTTTGTTTGTTCATTGGGAACAGGGACTTGGCGATACGATACAGTTTTGCCGATATGGCAAACTCCTGAAAGCGCGAGGAGTGAGGGTTGTGATGTCGGTGCAAGAGCCTTTGTATCAGCTACTTAAACAAATGAGTCCTGATATACAGATCATCAATCACGATGAAATTCCGACCGTATTTGATTATCACTGTCCGCTAATGAGTCTACCACTTGCTCTCGGAACGACATTGGAAACGATACCGTCAGGACAGCCTTATATTTTTGCAGATGAGCAGCTGTGCAATGTATGGAATGTTCGATTGCCGTCACAAACAAAGCCTCGCATAGGAATTGTTTGGAGGGGAGGTACAAAACACAAAAACGACAATAATCGATCAATCAATTTACCGGCACTTGTGCCACTTTTTTCTGCTGATACGCATTGGATATCGCTGCAAAAGGAACTTAGAGACACCGACTCCGCTTTGCTTCAGGAGCTTCATCAAATCGTCTCCTACGGTGTAGAGCTAAGGGATTTTTCTGATACGGCGGCAATAATCAATCTTTTGGATTTGGTTATCACGGTAGACACTAGTGTTGCCCATCTTGCAGGGGCAATGGGAAAGCAAGTGTGGATATTGTTGCCGTATAACTCAGATTGGCGATGGCTGCTGGATCGCAAGGATACTCCCTGGTACCCAACCGCTCGACTGTTTCGACAGGATGATAATCGCTCGTGGGGAAATGTCATTGCGAGCGTTCACGCCGCGCTGAACGACTTCGTTCAGTATCGTTGCTGATTTTATCTTCGCTTCGAGGCGCCAGGACGCCAACGCGCCGCGACGAAAACCAAAGACCTGGAAAGGGTGATGATGCCCTGAGCCAGGGCTAAAAATAGCACACCGGAACTAAAAATAGCACACCGGAAGCTGCCGGTCGGCCTTCATTCGCTCGGCCGGAATGATCCAAAGCTTTTTCTTCAAGTTAAACTCGTCCCACGTCGCTCCGATCGTCTCGTTGGTCCTCACCGAAGTCAGGACGGTGAATTCGAGAGCGCGCGCCGAAGTCGAGTCCCGCTCGCGCAATTCCGCAAGAAAGGCCGGCGCATCGGCGAACGGCAAAGCCGGGTGATGCTCGACGTCTTTTTGCAGCTTGCCGAGCCGCGCTTTCACAAGCTCGCGGCTTGCCGGGTTCTCTCCGGTGCGGAGCGTGCCCGCCGTCGCGTAGTTCAGCACGTTCGCGATGCACGCCTGCACGCGCGACGCAGTTTCGGGGATTTTGTCCCAGATCGGCGCCAGGGCTTTTTCGACGTGAGCGGTTTCGATGTCAGCCGTTCAGATTGCCGATGACGGGGTAGACGTAGTCCCTCATCGTTGAGAGCCACTGCTGGCGATGCTTTTCGTTTTTCCAGCCCTTGTGGTGGATCTTGTAATACGCCTCGGCGCATTGCTCGAAAGCCGTCGCCTTCACCTGTTCTGCATTTTTAGCGAGCCGCTCGCGTTTATCCGCAATGCGCTTTTGTATCGGATCAATGCCGGCCTTGATCTCTTGGCGAAAGTCGAGGGCAATCTCTCGCGCCTTCGCGAGACCGAAGTCGTGCAGCGGGCCGATGCCAAGATCGTGGCGCTCGCCGTCCATTTCGTAGCGGAATATCCAGTTCCGGTTGACCCCGCCCTTGCCCCGCGTCGCCTGTAAATATAATCCGGCACCATCGAGCAGGCGTTTTACGAACTTGCCCTTTTCCGGCTTGGCGTCCCAGCTTCCAGTTCCGTGAGCCGGTCGACTATCCGCATAGCGCTCTTCCATGTCCCTAGCCATGTCTCTAATGTCGGATGTATGCGGACGGCGCCAGACGTGTAAAGTTGCCATTCTGACTAAAGCCGCAATTTTCTTGGACAACTCGGACAGGTCCGGACAGCGGCCGACACTTTACGGCGGCCTTCCTCTCCGCCAGAATTCACGACCAAGTTTCCAGATTCACGACCGAGTTTATGGCCACGTTTCACAGAGCTGCTCATCGGGACCAATGAACCGGGACCAACGGCGAGGCTCGGGGCCACCCGGCACGGAATCACCCTTTGCGGCGGCGCCTAATGCGGTGCCGGCCGGCACGATCGCCGATCAGTTCGGCGCGGCGGTGGCGCATCATCAAAGAGGCGCGCTCGCCGAGGCCGAACGCCGCTACCGGCACATCCTGACACAGGCTCCGGCCCACGCGGACAGCTTGCACAATCTGGGGCTCATCGCGCTCGACGGCGGCCATGCAGAGCCCGCCGTGGAGCTCATCCAAAAGGCGATCGCGGCCGACGGCGGCAAGGCGGAATATCACTACAATATCGCGCTGGCGTGGCGTGCGCTCAACCGCCCCGATCAAGTGGCGGCGCATCTCGAGCGCGCCATCGAAATTCGCGGCGACTACGCGCTTGCCCATCTCAATCTCGGCAACGTACGTCGCGAGCAAGGCCGGCTGAGCGAAGCGGTCGCCTGCTACGAGCGGGCCCTGGCGCTCAATCCGAACTCGCCGGCGGCGCGGTTCAACCTCGCCAATATGCTGTCCGAGCAGCAGCGCTGGGACGCGGCGGCCGCGAATTATCGGCATGTTTTAACGCTCGAGCCGAACCATGTCGACGCGCACGCCAGACTAGGGGCGGCGCTTTTGGCTCAGGGCCACCCGCGCGAAGCCATTCCCGAAATCGAGCGGGCGCTATCTCTCCAGCCGGAACTCGGCGGCGCTCACGAAGAGCTCGCCAAGGCCTATATTTCGGCTGGTGATGTGCAATCTGCAGTTCTCGCCGCCGCTCGAGCGCTCGAGCTGAATGAGACCGCGGACGGCAAGGCCTTGTTTGCGCAGTGCGCGATCTTCGCAAATTTCACCGCCGACACCGACGGCCGTTTCCGCAAGCTAGTCCACCGGGCGCTGGTGGAGGCGTGGGCCGCGCCCCGCGAGCTGTCTGGAGTTTGCATCAGCCTCATCAGGCTCGATAGCCGCGTGAGCGAGATGATCGCACGCGCCGACAAGGCATGGCCGGCGCGGCTGCCGGCCGAAGAGATTTTCGACACGACCGCAATGTCGGCATTGGCCGACGACGACTTGCTGCACAGCTTGCTGGAACGTGACGCGGTAACGAATATCGGCCTCGAACGCCTGATCACGAATGTGCGTCATGCCTTATTGGGCGCACTCGCATCGAACGTCACCAAGCACGGCCGACCGGACGACCCCATGCTCGGCTTTTACTGCGCCATAGCGCGGCAATGCTTCGTCAACCAATACGTCTTCGCACTGACCCAGGACGAGAACAAACAAGCGCTACGTTTGCGCTCCTCGATCGAAGATGCGCTGAGCAACAACATCGAGACATCTCCGCTCCAACTGGCCGGACTTGGCGCCTATTTTCCGCTCCATACTTTAACAAGCGCCGAGCGCCTGCTCGAAAAATCCTGGCCGCGCCCCATTGAGGATTTGATCGTCCAACAAATCAAGGAACCGGCGGAGGAACGCCGGATCATAGCCACGCTCCCTGCTCTCACCGGCATCGAAGGCGAAGTCTCGCGTGTTGTACGCGAGCAATACGAAGAAAACCCCTATCCCCGGTGGATCAAAGCCGGCCCGCCTGCTCAACCGGCCATTCTCAATCGGCGGCCCGAACCGGTCGTCGATGTCCTGATTGCCGGCTGTGGTACCGGGATTTTCACGATCGAGTTCGCCAGCAAGGCGCGCAACGCCCGCTTTCTTGCGATCGATTTAAGCCTTGCCAGTCTCGGCTATGCCAAGCGCATGGCGCAGAGTTTCGGCTTGACCAACGTCGAGTTCGCCCAGGCCGATATCATGAAGCTCGGTTCGCTCGGCCGGACCTTTGACTTCATCGACTCGTCCGGCGTGCTGCATCACACCGCCGATCCCTGGGCCGCCTGGCGCGTTCTGTTGTCGCTGTTGCGCCCGGATGGCATGATGCAGATCGGTCTATACAGCGAGCTTGGACGGCGCAACGTCGTCGCCGCCCGCGCGCTGATCGCCGAGCGTGGCTATCGGCCGGTGCCGGACGACATCCGGGCCATTCGCGAAATCGTCGCGACCGCCGAAGACGGATCGTTGCTGAAACCGATCAGTCAATGGACCGATTTTTTTACCATCAGCGAGTGCCGGGATCTGCTGTTTCATCCGCAGGAGCACCGGACCTCTTTGCCCGAAATCGAATCGTTTCTGGCGGCGAACGGCCTACGATTCGCGGGTTTTATCCTCGACGCGTTGACCTCGGATCGCTTCGTCAAGCGCTTTCCGGAAGTCGCCGGCTTGACCAACAAAAAGCGCTTCGACGCGTTCGCCGACCTCGATCGCTGGCACACTTTCGAAACCGAGGCGCCCCAGACATTTGCCGGCATGTACCGGTTCTGGGTGCACAAACCCGGCGCGCATTCGTCGTAAACGCGCCCGGATATGTGATTGTATTAGCGCTAGGTCACGCGGCCAGTGCGGGCATTGCGGCTGCGGCCGCCTTCATCGCGGGCACTGCCGGGACTTCATTGTCGCGCAGCCAATCGCGCGCCGCGCGCTGGGCAGCGCCAATCTCCGCATCCGACATCTGATCGGCGACTTCGCGCCGCAGCCGAATGGCGTCGGCATTGCCCTTCATCGCCGCGAGATTGAACCACTTGTGCGCGGCGACGAGATCGATCGGCGCGTCGCGGCCGATCGAATACATCAAGCCGAGCTCGAAGAGTACGTCGCCTGCGGCGGGCCCTTCGCCGAGCGGCGCCACGTTGCTGTCGAGAATTTCAAACCGAGCCATTACTCACTCCCCTGTTTACACCTCGAGACCCCAAAAGCGCTCTCGCGTGTTCGCCGGCTTTTTCGCTCCAGCCGACATGCGGATAATCATCGGAAGATTTGAATGGTGGTTTAAGCAATGCGATGAATCGAATCTGAACCGCAGGGCGCGGTCACCGCGTTTTTGGCAACGCGCCATTAAGGAACGCCGTGCGCGCGCGCTGGTTGACGAGGTGCCGCAATTGCGGTTTTCCCGCGACTTTATTGGACAACTATGCAATCGGCGCGGTGTCGTTTATGGTCCGGCGCGCCTGACACGCAGGAGCGAGGCAGCAATGAAAAATTACCGTAAAGCGGCGTTAGCACTTTGGCTTGCGATGATCGCGGTGGGCGGCGGATCGCGGCTGATTGGTCCTGCGCTCGCCGCCGATCCCATGGGCACTTGGTACACCGGGGACAAAGACAGCCAGGTGCGCATCGCCAATTGTGGCGGCGCGCTTTGCGGTACATTGGTATGGCTGAAAGAGCCGAACGATCCGGCGACCGGACGCCCGAAAACCGACAAGAACAACGCCGAGGCCGGCAAGCAAAGCCGGCCGCTGCTCGGCGTGCCAATCGTGCTCGGCATGCGGCCGGGCGCAACGCCCAATCAATGGTCCGGGAATGTCTATAATGCGTCGGACGGCAAGACCTATAGCGGTTCCTTCACGATGACCGACGCCAATACCGCGGAGCTGAAGGGCTGCGTGCTTGCCGTGCTGTGCAAGTTACAGACTTGGACGCGGGTAAAATAGTTGGACGCGCGCGCAAATAATACCGACCGATCAGCTTGGATCGACGGCGAAGCTCTGCGCCGGCTCGGCCCGTTGCCCGCGCTGCCACATTGTCGTGTAAGCGGCTTCGATATTGCGCGTGAAGCGCGCGGTGTCGAACAACGGAAAGTTTTCGTGGTTATGTGCGAGCTTGGCCTTCATCGCGCCGATCAGTTTGGGTTCGCGCGCGAGCTTAAGCGCTAAAGCTTCATAATCCGCCAAGGACGCTGTCACCAGATCGGGAAGTCCGACGGCGCGCAGCAGGCTTCCCGCCACGCGTCCGGCAAAGGTAGAGCCGAGACAGGTCAAAACCGGAACGCCGGCCCACAGCGCGTCGCTCGCACTCGTGTGGGCGTTATAATGCAGCGTGTCGAGGAACAGATCGGCCTGTCGTTGCCGCGCCAGATGTTCGCCGACGTCGGGCAGCGATGGGGCAAACACCAGACGTTCCGGCGCGACGCCCCGCCGGCCGGCTTCCAGGCGGAGATTGGCGGACGCGGCCGCATCGTTCTCCTTCAACCACAGCACGCTGCCGTCGATCGCTTGAAGAAGCCGCATCCAAATGTCGAACACGGTCGGTTCAATTTTGTAGGACTGGTTGAAGCTGTAAAAGACAAAACCGTTCTCGGGCAATTGCAGTTCGGCGCGGCTCGGCGTTCGTTCGGCGGTCGTGCGCTTGTTGTCATTCACCAGGAAACTGTCGGGCAGCCAGACCACATTTTCGCTATAGAATTCAAAGTGTTCTTTTGGAATCACGGTGGCGTCGGCGACGATATAGTCATAAAAATCCGCGCCCATCGTGCCGGCATAGCCGAGATAGTTCACCTGGATCGGCGCCGGCCGCCGGGCAAAGACTCCAAGCCTTGAGTTGCGCGTGAAGCCGTTGAGGTCGACGACGATATCGATCTCGAGCTGACGGATCAGTTCGGCAACTTCCTGGTCGTTCCGTGAAGTTGCGTCGATGAAACGATCGAACGCGGCTTGAACGCGGCGGCCGATCTGCGAATCTTGTTTGGTGTCAAATGAGATTGCGGTCGTCTCGAATCGCGATTTGTCGTGATGTTCGAACAATCCGGCGGTCAGATATGCGACGGCGTGCTCGCGTAGATCGGACGACAAATAAGCGACGCGGATCCGACCATGGGGATAAATTTCGCCGTTCCATACTTGTGGGACCTGCGGCATATCCGCAACGGCGAGCCTGGCGCAAAGCAACTGATCGGCCGGTGTCGACGGCAGGCAGAGGATGGGAAACGGAAAACTGACCGGCTTATTCTCGCGCAGCATTGCCAGCAGGTAGGTTATGTCGGCGTCGAGTTCGTTCCAGTCGCAGATACTGAGCTTGGCAAACAGGCGATGGCCCGCGGCGAAGCGCAGCGCAAGTTCAGGATCCATACTCAGCGCTTTGTCATAAGCCGCAAAGGCATCGGCAAAGCGCTTGAATTCCAGAAAGACATTGCCGCGGCCAAGCCACGCCGCGGCGAGGTCCGGCATCAGCGCCAGCGCCCGGTCGTAGGCGCCAAGAGCCTCGTTGTGGCGCTTAAGCTCGATCAGCGCATTGCCGCAGTCGAGCCAAGCTTCGGCGGAATCCGGCTTCAACAGCCGGGCCCGGTCGAAGGCGGCGAGCGCCTCCTGATGGCGGTCGAGTTCGGTCAGAAGCTCGCCCCGGGCAAGCCAGGTATCGGCAAGGTTTGGATCGCTGGCGCATGAACGGTCATAGGCGGCGAGCGCATCGTCGTAGCGCTCGAGCGCCTTGAAGACATTGCCGCGGCCTAAATGCGCATGCGCGTGGTTGGGCACGAGCGCGACGGCTTTATTGTAATCGGTGAGCGCTTCGTCGAAACGATCGAGATCGAACAGGACGTTGCCGCGATTACTCCAAGCGTCGGCGTAATCGGGGATCATCTTGAGTGCCGCGTCGCAATGAGTCAGCGCTTCATCGCCCTGCCCCTGCCGGCGCAACAAGATGCTCAAATTGCTGTGCGCCAAGGCGGATCTTGGATCGGCCGCCAACGCCTTCTTATAAGTCGCGATCGCCGCCGGCTGATCGCCGAGCTCGCTCTGTATCCGTCCAAGATTGATCAGCGCCTCCGGTGCGTTCGGCCGCACCCGCAGCGCATCGGTGATGCGGGTCAGGCCGGCGGCAAAATTGCCGCGCTGCGCTTCGATGAGGCCGAGCATATGCAACGCATCGAACTGCTTCTTGTCGGCTTGCAACACCATTTTATAGAGGAACTCGGCCTGCGCCATATTGCCCGACTGATGGGCCGCGACCGCACGCGCAAGTATCTGTTGCGATTGGGGAATTGAGGGCTGCATGGCTTGAGGTTACAGCACTCTGCCGGCGAAGCAAATTGGCCTCATCGCGCCCGCTGGCCAAACAGCACACCGCGCACTTTCGGGTCGTTCATGTCGACCAAGGACGCCGCTTCGACCCGAATAGCGAAGGCGCGCTTGACCGCGGGCCGGGCGCGGATCGCCTCGAACCAGCGCTTGAGGCGGGGAAATTGCGCGATCCCCTGGCCCTGGCGCTCGGCGAGGCGCACCCAGCCCACGCACGCCATGTCGGCGATCGAATAGCGCCCGGCCAGAAATTCGTGTCTGCCAAGGCGCGTTTCCATGACGCCGTAGAGGCGATTGACCTCATCGGTGTAGCGCTCAACCGCATAAGTGATCTGTTCCGGCGCGTAACGGCGAAAGTGCGTCGCCTGACCCGCCATGGGGCCCAAGCCGCCGACCTGCCAGAATAGCCACTCCTCGACCGCCACACGCGCGCGCTCGTCGCGCGGATAGAATTTTCCGGTCTTGCGTCCGAGATATTGCAGGATGGCGCCGGACTCGAAAACCGAGATCGGCCGACCGCCTGGCCCCGCCGGATCGACGATCGCCGGCATGCGATTGTTCGGCGAGATCGCCAAGAACGCCCGAGAGAATTGTTCGCCCTTTGAGATATCGATGGGGTGGACGACATAAGGCAACCCGCATTCTTCGAGCATGATTGATATTTTCCAGCCGTTCGGCGTCGGCCAGTAGTAGAGATCGATAGGCTTTTGACGCCATGCCGCGCGATGGATGCGCCGCTGCGCGGGCTTTGCCTTGGCTTTACGTGGGGCGCGCGGCATGCAGAGAAGACTCGCGGTCCAATAAAAAAGGCGCCACGGAATTGCTCCACGGCGCCCAGAAAGCCTCGAGAGAATATCCGAGGGCGTCGGCGAGATGGTTGAAGGATTAAGCCTGGCGGCACTCCGCCGGAGCGAGATTCGGTTTTGCCGTCTCTCGTCGTCGCTATCGCGTGGAGTAGTTGCGATCGCGGCGCTTACGCCTCCGTCCCGCCGACGCCCCCTGTGGTTCACCGGAGCCGGCCAGCCCAGGAAGATCATTGCGATCAGACCCTCGACATCGGCCGGTCCGTGTGACCCGATCTTCGATTCAAGAGAAATCAAAGACCGAAGACGGCGTCGACTACTTCTTCTTCCGAGTGGTCTTCTTCGCCTTAGCCTTCGACTTAGCTTTCGCTTTTCTCTTCTTCGCCATTGCTGCCCTCCTAGCTTGAGTGGGTGGCGGTATAGGTACAGTGCAGTCGCGAATCGATCCGCACTGCCTTCCCGATTACTACAGCGAAAAAAAAATAACAGTGACTCCACTTAATTTTGTGTGTAAGCGCGCCGTCCCGCTGTTGCGCGCAACGCACAAAGCGCGCAGCGAGTCGCCGGCGCGCTTGAAATCTTTCTCTGCTCGCGAAATCGCGCGCGAAATTTTCGCGACGTGAAGAAATGCCGATAAAACGCGGCTTTTATCGTTTCCCGATTTTCAAGATTTGACACCATGAGCGGCGCTGCGGCGCCGTCGGAGCGCGCCTTTCCAGCTATGGCGAGAGGCAAGCGCAGCCGCTTTCGCGAGGTGAAAAATAATTATGCACCGGACGCCTTTACGAGCGTGTTGACGGGTCGCGCCAGGCGCAAAACGCGCGAATCAGTGCAGATTCGATTCGCTGATTCGGTATCCGCGACCCAAATAGAGAGACGAGCGGTGGCGCTGCGCACTCCTCTCGCGTCCGATTCTCGTCTCGCGGGAGACAGTGCCGGCGTCCTGCGGCACCCGCGCGACGGAACTCAGATTCCGATCTTCTTCCTTAAGAGATCGTTGACGGCTTGCGGATTCGCCCTGCCGCCGGAGGCCTTCATGACCTGGCCGACGAACCAACCGATCGCCTTCGGGTTGGTCTTGACGTCGGCGACCTTGTCGGGGTTGTTGAGGACGATCTCGTCGACCAGCTTTTCGATCGCCGCCACGTCGGTCACTTGCTTCAAGCCGCGCTGCTCGACGATCGCGCGCGGATCGCCGCCCTCGATCCAGACGATCTCGAACACGTCCTTGGCGATCTTGCCGGAGATCGTGCCGTCGCCGATCAGGTCGAGAATAGTCCCAAGCTGCGCGGCCGAAACCGGCGCCGCGCTGACGTCCTTGCCTTCGCGATTGACCCGGCCGGCAAGCTCGTTGATCACCCAATTGGCGGCAAGCTTTGGATCGCGCCGCGACGAGCCGCCGGCAGCGCTGACGACAGTTTCGAAGTACTCCGCCGTCTCGCGCTCGGCGACGAGGACGTCGGCGTCATAGGCCGTCAACGCATAGTCGCGCATAAACCTGGATTTCTTTCCGTCCGGCAGTTCCGGCAGGCTCTTTTGCAAGTCGGCGACGAGCGCAGGCGACAGTTCGAGCGGCAAGAGATCGGGATCGGGGAAGTAGCGATAGTCGTGGGCCTCCTCCTTGGAGCGCATCGAGCGCGTCTCGCCTTTGACCGGATCGAACAGCCGCGTCTCCTGCTCGATCTTGCCGCCGTCTTCGACGATTTCGATCTGGCGGCGCGCCTCGTGCTCGATGGCCTGGCCGATGAAGCGGATCGAATTGACGTTCTTGATCTCGCAGCGCGTGCCGAGCGGCGCGCCGGGCTTGCGCACCGAGACATTGACGTCGGCGCGGAGGTTGCCCTTCTCCATGTCGCCGTCGCAGGTGCCGAGGTAGCGCACCACGCTGCGCAGCTTCGACACATAGGCTTTGGCCTCGTCGGCAGAGCGCAGATCGGGCTTACTCACGATCTCCATCAGCGCGACGCCGGCGCGATTGAGATCGACAAGCGACATCGTGGGATTCTGGTCGTGCAGGGATTTTCCGGCGTCCTGCTCGAGGTGCAGCCGCTCGATGCCGATGCGCACGGTCTCGCCATCCGGCAGGTCGACGATCACTTCGCCCTCGCCGACGATGGGCGATTTGTACTGGCTGATCTGGTAGCCCGGCGGCAGGTCCGGATAGAAATAGTTCTTGCGGTCGAACACCGATTTCAGATTGATCTTGGCATTGAGCCCAAGCCCGGTGCGGACCGCCTGACGCACGCATTCGGCGTTGATCACCGGCAGCATGCCCGGCATGGCGGCGTCGACCAGCGACACATGCGAATTCGCCTCGCCGCCGAATTCGGTCGAGGCGCCGGAAAACAATTTGGCGTGCGAACTGACCTGGGCATGGACTTCCAGGCCGATCACGACTTCCCAGTCGCCAGTCGCGCCTTTGACAAGCTTAGGTTTTCGTGCCGCTGCGTCCATCGTCCTATTCGTCCCGTTTCCGCTGCGGTTACGCGCTTCTGCGGCAGAGGACAAGGCCAACGACGTCAAGATCAAGGACGCCAAGATCAAGGACGCCAAGATCGAGCACGTCAAGATCAAGAACATACTCGCCCCGCTGAGGGGCGAGCCTGAATTGATGCCGGCCGCGGGCTAAGACCCTTAGCCGCCGCACTTGGCGCTGCAGAACGTACCGTAGCAGGGAATGACTTTGGTAAGCGCCCCGTTCGAGCATAGCTGCTGCGAACACCAATTCGTTGCCGCGTCGCAATTAAACGAACAGAACGTTTTGTTGGCGACCGCGCTTTTCTCGAACGCGCAGGCGCCCGGCGGCAGTTGCTTCATCGCCTTCGCCGAGGCGGCCGAAAAGCTTGCCGGCAAAGCGATCATGCCGGCCAAAAACGCCACTTTCATCACAGACATCACTCGCATTTTAGTCCCCCGTTCCAAATTCTGTCCCCCGGCTCCGTATGCGGCAACATTCTACATCGTCACCGGCCCTCCGCAAGGCATCGGCGACCCCTCTCTATTCGCAAGTGACTAGTTCGCGCCGCGAGCTTGACCACGCGCCGGTCACGTTCCACGCGCGAAGCTGCTTTGGGGAGGCCCGGCCGCCCTAGCCCTCGCGCCAAATGCCGAGCGCTTCCTGTGCCGGACGGTCGGAGATCGAGAACAGCACGGATTGCTTCGGCGCCTTGTGCGTGTAGCGTTTCCATGACGGCACGACAAATACATCGTTCGGGCCCCATTCCAGCACCTTGCCGTCCACGGTCGTCGTCCCCTCGCCCTCGACGCAGACAAAGACGGTGCCGTCGGTCGCACGATACGGTTCACCCTCAAAACCCTTCGGCAGCATGGCGAGGCAGGCGCTCATGGTCGGCAGCACCGGCCCGCCGGTGACCGGATTGGCGTAGCGCACCCGTGCGCCGTGGCGCTTGTCGATGTCGCCTGACTGCATCATGCGCTCGATAATCGGCCGGGTGCGGGCATAGGTGTAGTTGATGACCGGGCTGCGGTTCGTGGTGGGCGTGCCGTCGGGCAGCACGCCCGAACCATAAAACGACAGCGAGTCGCCGTCCTTGCGGGTCGTTGCCTGCATCGCGTCGTCGAGATGCTCGGCGAAGGAGGCTTCGTAAAAATTGACGGCGGGGAAATCCAGCACGTCGAGCCACAGCATCGGCCTGTCGGACGGATTGCCGTGATCGTGCGGCGCCCAGTTCGCGGTGATGACGAAATCGCCCGGCGCCATGAACGCCTTCTCGCCCTCGACCGCGGTGTAGGCACCCTCGCCGTCGAGGACAAAGCGGATCGCCGAGGAGACGTGGCGATGGGCCGGCGCGACTTCGCCCGGCATGATCATCTGAATGCCGGCAAACAGCGTGTTGGTGATCCGCGACTCGCCGTGCATCCCCGGGTTTTCCAGGATCAGCACGCGGCGCTCGGCTTCCTCGGCGGTGATCAGGCCGCCGGATTCCATGACCAGCGATTTGACGTCGTCATAGTGCCAGACATGCGGCTTCGTGCGCGTCACCGGCTCGTTGGTGACGACGTTCTTCATCACCTTCCATAGCGGCGCCATGTCCTTCTTGGCGATCCGCGCATAAAAGGCCTCCCGCATCGCCTCGATATTGTGTTTCGAGCCGGGGGGCGTCGTTTGGGTTGCGGCGGCGACCGCCATGGTGTCCTCCTGAAAATCCGGAAATTGCTTGCGGCGAATATAGCTAAGCCGCCCGGCGGCGAGAATAGCACGCCTGAGTGGCAAACGGCGGGGCTGCCATGCGAAGGATGGGGCCGCTTAAGTGTTAACGTTGCCACCGTCCACCGCGATGGTCTGGCCGGTGACGAAGTCGCTGTCGGCGCTGGCGAGGAAAACCAGCGCGCCGAGGAGATCCTGCGGCTGCTGGTCGCGCTTCAGCGCCCGGGAGGCCACGGCGCGGGCCCGCACCGTCTCGACGTGCCCCGGGTTCTCGGCAATTACGGTCTCGCTCATGGTGAAGCCCGGTGCCAGCGTATTGACCCGGATGCCGTGCTCGCCGAGCTCGCGCGACAGCGCCCGCGACATCGCCAGGATCCCACCCTTGGAGGTGACGTAGTGCAGCATCCAGGGAATGCCGCGAAACGCCGTGCCGGAACCGATATTGATGATCTTGCCGTAGCCTTGCGCCTTCATGTGCGGCACGACGTGTTTCACCATCAGGAACGGCCCGCGCAGGTTGATCGCCATGACGCGGTCCCACACAGCGGCGTCGATATCGGTGCAGCTCTGTTCCGCAAGCGGCGCGAACAAAGCCGCGTTATTGATCAGAATGTCGATCTTGCCGAAACGATCCATGGTTGTGGCGACGAGCGACTTCACCGCCGCTTCGTCGCTGACATCGGTGGTCTGGCTCGCCACCGAATTGGCACCGTGGTCGCGCGCCAGTTGCTCGGCGAGTTCCTTGCCGTCGGCAATATCGGCGATCATCAGGCGCGCGCCCTCGGCGGCGAGCGTACGCGCATAGTGCACGCCAATGCCTTTGGCTCCGCCGGTCAGTATCGCCACGCGGCCGTCGAGACGCGCCATCACTCAACCCTCTTATCCTGAACCTGCTCAGCTCTTGCCGCCGACCCGGGCGATCAGCGTCGCCAAGTTGGCGAGCTGCTGCTTGACCAAGTCGATGGTCGGCTGATCGGTCAAAGCGAGCGTCTTTTCGTCGAACTTCTTTGCCGAGAAGTTGACGAAGACCTCGGGCTTACCCAACAGAAATCCATCGAGCGCAGTGAGCGTCATACGCAGCGCATATTGCATGCGCGCACCACCCAGGAGTCCGCCTGAACAGGACTGCAGCGCTATCGGCTTGTCCTTGAACGGAACTTCTTTGAGGCGCGAAGCCCAGTCGATCGCGTTCTTGAGACCACCCGGAATTCCCCAATTGTACTCCGGTGAAGCGATGACGACGCCATCGGCGGTGCGGATGGCGTCGGCCCAGACCTCGACCTCGGCGGGAATGCCGGTGCTGTTCTGAATGTCGAAATTATAGACCGGCATCTTGTCCCAGGCCGGCGCCGGCGTGATCGCCATTCCGGCGGGCGCGAGGGACGGCAGCGTGCGCGCCAGCGCCGCATTATAGGAGCCTTTGCGCAAGCTGCCGCAAATGCAAACGACGTTGAGTGTCGAGCCGGCCATATGAATTTCTCTCGTTATCCAGCGCCTGCCTGACTCTGTCACGCGGGCCAAGATGACTTATGGCCCGACATGCTGCAACGCCAGCGGCGGACGATTTTTCAGCCGTGCAGGGCTGCCTCAATTGTTGAGGATCGGGATATCCTTCGCCGACCGCGGCCCCGGCAGCGATCGCACGAAGGTATAGATGTCGGCGATATCCTTGTCCGACAGCAGTGCGTCCGAGAACGCCGGCATGTCGTTGACCGGATTGCGCACCTGCCCTCTGAAGCCGTCGAACGGCAGCGCAGTCTTGGCCAGGATCGGCGCCGGGCCGTTATAGGCGCCGCCCTGCCCGGAGCGGCCGTGGCAAGTAAAGCAGCCATCGGCAAGAAAGAGACGCTTGCCGTTGGCGGCATCGCCCTGAGGCGCATCCTGCGCCCAAGCCGCCGTCGCAGCGGCCGCACTCGCCAGGGCCACCGCCAACGCGACACACGCGATCTGTTTGACCGAATTCATTGCAGGCACTCCTCAGCGCGGATCGGTGACGACATCGACCACGGCCGGCTGGCCGCTTTTGACCGCCGCAATGGCGCGCGTCAGCGCCGGCGCGAGGTCCTTCGGATCGGTGATCGGACCCTCGCCGTGAGCGCCCATGCCGCGCGCCACCGTGGCGTAGTCGATATTCGGGTCCTTGAGCGTCGTGCCAATGTCCATTTTCGACACGTCGCGCCCGTGCCGCGCCGCCATCGCCACGAGGTACATGTATTCCTGGTGATAAGCGCGGTTGTTGTGCACGATGTAGAGGATCGGGATTTGATGATGCGCAGCCGTCCACAGCGCTCCGGGATTGAACATGAAGTCACCGTCGCCGCCAAAAGCCACCGTGAAGCGGCCATGCTTTTTGTTGGCCAAAGCCGCGCCGAGCGAAGCCGGCAAATTATAGCCGACGCCGGAGCCACCGGAGACGCCGTTCCATTGGTAGGGCTTTTTGAAATCCCATAGACGGTGCGGCCAAGACAAGCGGATCGCGGTGCCGACCACCGACCAATCCTCGTCTTTGATCTGGGCATAGACCTCGGCGCACATGCGCGCCGTCGTGATTGGGCTTGAATCCCACCCGATCGTCGCGTCGGTCTTCGATCGCTCGACCATCGCCAGATGCGCGTCGGCGAGCTTCTTGCCGCGGGCGTCGAACGCCGCCTTGCGGCCATCGTCGGTCAGCCGCTTCACCGCGTCGGTGAGCGCGGGCAGCGATGCCTCGGCGTCGCCGGCGATGTCGAGATCGATGTCCTGCCAGCGGCCGAAATCCTGATAATTGGATTTGAGATAAAGGTCGCGCGTACCGAGCGTGATGAGTTTTGCCCCGGGCTTGGTGCCCGGCGTCGAGCGGCGCACGATGCGGTCGCTGAAATGCGTCAGCGTGCCCCACAGGTCGTTCATCTCCAGCGCCAGAATAACGTCGGCCTGGCCGATCATCGCCCTGCGGAAGCTCTGATTGAGCGGATGCCGCGACGGGAAATTCATGCGGCCGGCATTGTCGATGACGCCGCATTGCAGCGCCTCCGCGAGCGCGACGAGGTTCGCCATTCCGGCCGGCGTGCGCGCCACGCGATCGCAAACGATGACCGGGTTCTGCGCCTCAATCAGCATTTTGGCGGCTTGCGCAATCGCGCCGGGATCGCCCTGCGGCGGAGTCACGGCAGCGAATTTCGGAATCCGCAGACTTTCGGGATCCGGGATCGGATTCTCTTGCAGCTCGGCATCGAGCGCGATGAATACCGGCCCCATCGGCGGCGTCGTCGCGATCTTGTAGGCGCGCACCGTGGATTCGGCGAAATGCGTCAATGACGCCGGCTGATCGTCCCACTTGGTGAATTCGCGGACGATCTGGCCGATATCGACGCCGGCATGGACCCACTCGGCGCCGGGCGCACGCTTGTCCGCCTCCATGATGTTGCCGCCGAAGACCAGAACCGGAACGCGGTCGCACCAGGCGTTGTACATCGCCATGGTGGCATGCTGCAGGCCGACGACGCCGTGGCAGGCCATGGCCATCGGCTTGCCCTCGATCTTGGCGTAGCCCTGCGCCATGTGGACCGCGATGTCCTCATGCACGCAGGTGATGATTTCGGGCTTGTTGTTGGAATGATTGATCACGGCTTCATGCAGCCCCCGATAGCTCGAGGCGCAATTGATCGCCAGGTATTCGACGCCGAGCGAATTGAGCACGTCGGCCATGAAGTCGCCGCCGCTCGAAGTCTGATTGACCGGATCGTTCGACGGCGCCAGCGTCTCGGCGGCGGTGAGTTGCGGGCCCGGGATCGCCGCCTTCAATTGCGGCTGAGGTGCTGCCGGAACGGCGTCGGCTGCCACCGGCGGCGCTACTGCGGCGACGGCCCCGACGAGACCTGCGCTTTTGAGGAAATTGCGGCGGCTTGAATCCGACGATTGGCGGCGTTTCGACAAGGCGTCCTCCGGCATTTTTCCGCTTGTTCCCACTTAGCCAAAACGGCCAATGGGATTCTTTGTTGCCGGACTTTTCGCTTTAGCAGCAATCAGCGTCAAGCGTGTTCGGCCCGGGGGCAGCCATGCGTTCAACTACTTGGCGAATTCGCGAGCGCGGGCGCCACGACGTCCTTCCAGCTCTGCGGCACCGTTTTGAGTTCGCCGTGCCGGCCCATGAAATCGGCCATGGTCTTCACGCCGTAAACGGCGCTGCCGAATTCGTCCTTGATCTCTCTGATCACCGCTTCCATGGCGGCGCCGTTCATCACGTCTGAGGGTTCGTGAGTCAGGTAGATTTGTGCGGCGCGGCGTGGATCGTCGTGGATGACGCGCGCCGCGTCGTCCATGGCCTTGGCAATCACGTCTGGGAGTTGCGGCTGCGCGTCGATATAGGCCTTGGTGGCGCCGAGGATCAGGAACGAGGATTTGCCGCCCATCACGTCGGACGAGCTCAGCACGGCATGCACTTTGGCATCGCGCAGCGCCAGTTCAGCATAGGGCGGCGAGGCAAAATAGGCCCGCACCGGTCCGGTGCCCTCGACCAGATCGTTGATCGCCTCGGCGTGCGGCAGCGCCAATACTTGGCTCTTCAGCCGATCATACCGGCTGAAGGCTTTCTCCGATTGCAGCTCCAAGACATACATTTGCGGCGACGTCAGTGTCGGCAACGCGATCTGGTCGGCCGGCTTGAGATCGACGATGGACTGCACGTCCGGCTGATTGCTCAGCAGCACCAGCGGCAAGGATGTCATGCCGGACACGGCAAAAACTTGCTCGGGCCGATCCTTGCCGTTCTGCCAAGCCGCAAGGAGCGGCGCAGTGCCGAACGGCGCGACATTGATCGCCCCCGAGGCAAGCGCGTCCTGCGCTTCGCTCGCGCTCGTGAAGCGCTGAAAATCTGCCCGCACGTCGAGATGCGCTTCCTTGCCGTGCTTTTCGACGAGTTTCAGATCTTCGCAGATATAGACCGGCAGGAACGCAAGCCCGTAGCCGATGCCGATCTTGATCTGATCTTGCGCGAGCGCCGGCGTGAGCGCCGACACCAGAACGAACCCAGCAACCAAAAATTGCAGCGGTTTAGGTCGCCGCCACAATCGCTTTCGCCACCAGCGCGACATGCCGCACTGCTCCGCAGTTTACTCGTTAGCGATCGGATTGCGCAAAGTTCCGACCCCTTGGATCTCCACCTCGACGGTATCGCCGTCTTTCATCCAGACCGGATTCGGCTTGCGCGCATGGCCGACGCCTGACGGCGTGCCGGTGAAGATGACATCGCCCGGATCGAGCGTGATGCCCTGGGTAATGTAGACCAGCATCTCGACCACGGGAAACATCATGTTGTCGGTATTGTCCGACTGCATGACACTGCCGTTGAGACGGCTTTCGATCTTCAGGCCCTTGGCGGCGTCGGGCAATTCGTCGGCGGTGACGAGCCATGGGCCGAAGCCGCCGGTGCGGTCGAAATTCTTGCCCATGTCCCACTGCGTGGTCTTGCGCTGAAATTCGCGCACCGAGCCTTCGTTGCCGCAGGAATAGCCGGCAATGCAGGAGGTTGCATTGGCGGGCGTCAAATGCTTTGAGCGCTTGCCGACGACCAGGATCAGCTCGGCCTCGTAGTCGAGCGTTTCCGAGACTTTCGGCCGGATGATCGGCTCCCCGTGCGGCACCATCGAAGTGAGACCGCGGAAGAAGATCGTCGGAAATTTCGGGATGTTGTCGCGCTGCGAGCCTTCCTTGACGTGTTCGAGATAATTTAGCCCAAGGCAAATGATCTTTCCCGGGCGACCGACGGGCAGCAAGTATTTGAGCCCCGCAAGCGGCTTGCGCGCGCCAGTCGGCGCGCCTTTGGCGATGGCCGCGAGCTGTTTGGTATCGCCGTTGTTCTTTACGAGCCATTCGCCGAGATTGCTCGGCACTTTGCCGTCGACAGCCTGCAGGTCGACCACCTGATCGCCTTCGACAACGCCAAGATGCGGGCCTCCCTGCCCTTCGAACGCAACGATTTTCATGCTTTTTTCCTTTAGGTGTACAGCAACGCCCCGCGGGCGCCAGACTATATCGGGCTGCGTCGGCGCAATCCACCGGCGCGCTTCTCACCGCCCTGCGCCGAGAAAATGCTCCCTTAACCGCTCGCGGGCCGCCTCAGCCGCACGCAAATCGAAGCCGTTGACGATGGCGAGCCGGAAGCCGCCGGGCGGCATGGCGTGCTGCTCCGGCGTGCGGTCCTCGTGGAAGGTGATTTGCACAGAGGTGACACCGGGTGTGCGGAGGATGCCCTCGACCAGTGCCGGCGGCGGGTGCCGGTAGCGCTGCCCGTTCGGGCCGAACAGGACGACGCTATAGCCTTCGCTGCGATCGTCGTCTTCGAATTCCCATTGGTGCCGGTCGTAGAGACCAACCAAGGCATCGACCCAGCCCGGACCGTAAAGGTCAGGCCATTGGTCGGCAAAGCGCAGATGCACCTCGATGATGGTCTCGCCGATGGTTTCGAGATTGAGCATGCCGGTATAGCCGGCGAGATTTTTTTGCGTCCAGGCGCCGCACCGCGTCTCGATGTCGGCGTCAGGCTCGGCATGTACGGTCCAATAATCGAACGTGCCCTCGCCCGCCGGCTTGCCGGTGGCATGGCGCCACCAGCGCGGCTCGCCGTCGACCACGGCGATATCGGAGGAAACGTGGCGGCCGTCGAGCAGCGTCATCCAGAAATGGCCCGGCGCGTAGTGCCGCTCGTAATCGGCTAGCGATCGCAGAACGCGGCTGCCGACGCCCATGCCTTTGAGATTGATGACGGGCTTGGAGAAAACCGGAAAATGCGGCGGCAGCACACCG
>DASQRX010000139.1:0-52441 GCA_035642635.1 Xanthobacteraceae bacterium | reverse complement strand
ATCCAGCAGATCAAGGACACCACCGCCGAAGATCCATTCCTGTTCCTGCGCCTGTTCACGACTTCGCGCGACCCGCTGCCGTCCTTCGTCTCGTTTCTGTCCTTCCTGGTGCCGCTGATGGCGATCGGGCTCGGCTTCGATGCCGTCAACGGCGAGCACAATCGCCGCACGCTGTCGCGCATCCTATCGCAGCCGATCTACCGTGACGCTCTGTTGTTCGGCAAATTCTTGGCCGGCCTCGTCACGCTGTCGATCAGCCTGATCACGTTATGGCTTCTTGTCATCGGCCTCGGCTTGTTGTTGATCGGCATTCCGCCGGGCGCCGAGGAGATTGCGCGCAGTTTCGTCTTTCTCCTTGTGACCATCGTTTATGCCGGCGTGTGGCTGGCGCTGGCTCTGTTGTTCTCGATTCTGACCCGCTCGGCCGCGACCGCGGCTTTGGTGACGCTTGGCCTGTGGCTGTTCATCACCTTCATCTGGCCGGTATTGGCCGGCGCGGTCGCGCAGGCTTTCGTTCCGCCGGACCCGCGCTATATGGCGCTCGGCCTGCAAACGCCCGGCACCGCCGAGCTCGAGCAAATCCTGGCGCGGCTGTCGCCGTCGACGCTCTATGCCGAGGTCGTTGTGGCGCTGCTCGATCCGACCACCCGCGCACTCGGGCCGATCTATCTGAGCCAACTCCAGGGCGCAGTCCTCGGCGCGCCGCTGCCGCTCGGCGAGAGCATTCTGATCGCCTGGCCGCAAATGGTCGCGATGATTGCGACAGCAATGCTGCTGTTCGTCGTCGGCTACGTGATCTTCCAGCGCCAGGAAGTGCGGGCCTAGTTGTTGCTTTGGTAGTCGCGCCAGTGTGAAATCCCCCAGAGCATGATCTCGAAAAGTGGATACCGGTTTTCGGAAAAGATCATGCTCAACTAAGATCACCAGAGCCTGGTTTTGATTCCATCAAAGCCGGGCGCGGGGGGATTTGTGACCGCCATCGCCACCAGTGTCGACACGGCATCCAAGGAATTCCGCGCCAATCAGGCGGCGATGCGCGCGCTCGTCGCCGAGCTTGAGAGCCGCCGCGCCGAGGCCGCCGCGGGCGGGCCGGCGCGCGCCCGCGAGCGCCATATTGCGCGCGGCAAGCTTTTGCCGCGCCAGCGGGTGATGACGCTACTCGATCCCGGCACGCCGTTTCTCGAACTGTCGCAGCTTGCCGCCAATGGCATGTACGACGACGCCATCCACGGCGCCGGCATCATCACCGGCGTCGGCCGCATCTGCGGCCGCGAATGCGTCGTGGTCTGCAACGATTCCACCATCAAAGGCGGCACCTATTATCCGATGACGGTGAAGAAGCATCTGCGCGCCCAGGAGATCGCGCGCGAGAACCGGCTGCCGTGCATCTATCTCGTCGATTCCGGCGGCGCCAATCTGCCGCATCAGACCGAAGTGTTTCCCGACCGCGAGCATTTCGGCCGCATCTTCTACAATCACGCGACGATGTCGGCCGCAGGCATTCCTCAGATCGCGGTGGTGATGGGCTCCTGCACCGCGGGCGGTGCTTACGTGCCGGCGATGTCGGACGAGACCATCATCGTCCGCAACCAGGGCACCATCTTTCTCGGCGGTCCGCCTTTGGTGAAAGCCGCGACCGGCGAGATCGTCAGCGCCGAAGAGCTTGGCGGCGCCGAAGTGCATGCCAGAAAATCCGGCGTCGCCGACTATCTCGCCGAGAACGATCGCCATGCGCTCGAACTGTGCCGCCGCATTGTCGGCCATCTGAACACCAAACCGGAGATCGACATTCCGCTCCGCAAACCGAGCGAGCCGAAATACGACGCGGCCGAGCTCGACGGCATCGTGCCCGCCGATCTCAAGAAGCAATACGACGTGCGGGAAGTGATCGCGCGGCTGGTCGATGCTTCCGAGTTCGACGAGTTCAAGGCGCTCTACGGCACGACGCTCGTCACCGGCTTCGCGCATATCCACGGCATCCCGGTCGGCATTCTCGGCAATAACGGGATCCTGTTCTCGGAAAGCGCGCTCAAGGCCGCGCATTTCGTCGAACTGTGCTGCCAGCGCCGCGTGCCGCTCCTGTTCCTGCAAAACATTTCTGGCTTCATGGTCGGGCGCGACTATGAAGCAGGCGGCATCGCCAAGGACGGCGCCAAGATGGTGACCGCGGTGGCCTGCGCGCAAGTTCCGAAAGTCACGCTTGTCATCGGCGGGTCCTACGGCGCCGGCAATTACGGCATGTGCGGCCGCGCCTATGGTCCGCGCTTTTTGTTCACCTGGCCGAACGCGCGCATCTCGGTGATGGGCGGCGAACAGGCGGCCTCGGTGCTCGCCACCGTGCGGCACGACAATATCGAGGCCGAAGGCAAGAAGTGGTCGCAGGTCGAAGAGGAAGAATTCAAGCAGCCGATCCGCGAGCAATATGACGCTGAAGGCAATCCCTACTACGCCACCGCGCGGCTGTGGGACGATGGCATCATCACGCCCGGGGAGACGCGGCGCGTTTTAGGACTGTGTTTTTCGGCGGCGCTCAATGCGCCGATCCCGGAGACGCGGTTTGGGGTGTTTCGGATGTGAGTAATTTCCGACGGGGAGCCTGTAAAAATGCCCAAAACCATCGAACACATCCACTGGCCCGATGCGCCCGATTTGTGGATGCCTTATGCGCCGGCGATCAAGGTCAAAGGCGGCACCACCGTTTATCTCGCCGGCGTCACCGCGGCGCCGGTTTATCATCACCATCCGCATCGGCCCGAGGAGTTCGACGCGATGCCGCGCGACATGGCCGGGCAGGCGAGGGCGGCGTTGGAAAATCTCAAGCGCGGTTTGCAGGCCGTGGGCGCGAGCTTTGCCGACATCGTCACCGCCGACCGCTTCGTCACCGATCTCACCGACCAGGATGCGCTCAATCGCGTCTGGGGCGAATATTTTGGCGACGCCAAGCCCACGACCACCACCGTGCAGGTGGTGCGGCTTGCCACCGATCCGCGCTGTCTCGTCGAGATCAACGCGATCGCCGTGATCGATTGAACAAAGCCGCGGTTGAACTTCGCCGTGCCAACCCCACATGACCTCGGCACGCCGGAGGAACGCATGGCTGACACTCCCTATCGCACAGCGCTCATTGTCGGCGCGGGCTCAGGCCTTTCCGCCTCGCTCGCCCGGATATTCCACAAAGCCGGGATGAAGGTCGCACTTGGTGCGCGCCGGGCGGATGGGCTCGCCGGCCTCGCGCAGGAGATCGGCGGCAAGGCGTTCGCCTGCAATGCCGCCGATCCCGATGACGTCGCAAAGCTCTTTGCCGATGTCGACGCCGCCTTCGGCGCGCCCGACGTCGTCGTCTACAATGCGAGCTACCGGACCCGCGGTCCCTTGGTCGAACTTGTGCCCGAGGAGGTCGCGAAATCGATCGCCGTGACCGCGTTCGGCGGCTTCCTGGTGGCGCAGGAGGCGGTCAAACGCATGCTGCCGAAATCTCATGGTGCGGTCATCTTCACTGGCGCTTCGGCGAGCGTGAAGGGCTATGCCCAGTCGGCGCCATTCGCCATGGGCAAATTCGCGCTGCGCGGGCTGGCGCAGAGCATGGCGCGGGAACTGGCGCCGCAGGGCATTCATGTCGCTCACGTCGTCGTTGATGGCGGCATTCGCAGCGAGCGCCGGCCCAATCCGCCGGACAAACCCGACAGCATGCTCGATCCCGACGCCATTGCGCAGAGCTATCTGCATCTCTTGCAGCAGCCGCGCAGTGCCTGGGCCTGGGAGATCGAGCTGCGGCCGTGGGTGGAAAAGTTCTAATCTGTCGAAGGGTGTTGGCCGGTCGCGAAAAGCTTTTGAAATTCCGGCCGCAGCCCGCCTATAACCGCTTCATGTCAAATCCCTTGGTTAAAACGGCGCTGCTCGTAAAAGCCGCTCTACTCGTCGCTGTCCTCGCGGCGGCGACCAATGCCCAGGCGCAAACACATCGTCGGCACGTACATGGAGGATCGTCGGACACCACCGATCGGCCCGCTCCCGCGGTGCCGGCCGATAAGCGCGACAGCGGCGTGGCGGCGGGGACTTACGCAGGCCGGCCTTACTGGCAGCTGCTGGCGCAATGCGGCGGCATCTATTTCAAGCTCAATGTGCTCTATACCGACATTGCCGTGCACGCGCGCGTCACCACGCCGGATCCGACGCTCAACAACGAAGTCACCAAGAAGCTCAACGACGCCATCAAGACCGCGACGGTTTTCTTTACCGCGGCCGAACGCTTCCTGATGAACGACCGAGGTATCGAACGCACCGACGCAGTGCTCACCTACAGCGAGCAATCCCGCGCCGCCGGCGATCGGCTAAAATCGGTCGATGCGGCGCTGAGTGCGGCAAAAGCATGTCCGGTTCTTTATCAGGCCTGCCAGAGCGCCTATCCGAAAGCGTGCAGCGAGCCGCTTGTGCCCATAAGCTGACGTGGTTTGCGTTCGAGCGCGGAGCGACGCGCTGCGCAAGGAGGAGTTCGATGAAGTCGACGGTTGCCGCACTGGTGGCTGCGACATTGTTCGCCCTGCACGCGGCGAGCGCGCAGGACAAGCCCGTGCCGCCGGCGCCGGCCGCAGTGCCGCAGGATGAGCCGTATCAGCCGGGGCTTGGCGAAATCATGTCGCTGCAGCAGATGCGCCACATCAAGCTGTGGTTCGCCGGCAATGCGGCCAATTGGCCGCTCGCCGATTACGAGATCGGTGAGTTGGGCGAGGGTTTCGATGACGTCAGAAAGCTGCTCGGCAGCGATATCGTCGACCAGCATGTCGGCGCGCCGATCGCCGCTTTGCAGAAGGCGATCGACGGCAAGGACCGCAAAGCCTTCGTTGCCGCGTTCGACAATCTCAGTTCAGGCTGCAACGCTTGCCACCATGCGCTCGATCACGGCTTCATCGCGATCCGGCGCCCGAATATGCTGCCCTATAGCAACCAGAATTTCGTGCCGCAGAAATAGCTACGCGCGCCGGCCGGTGAACCTAGTTGCGAAGTTCCATTCGCGTCAATGTGCCGCTTCCGGCAACACACGGATGGCACATTCGCCGCCGATAATTCGTTGCGAGGGCTGGGCCTGTTTCGAGAGGAGACTGACCATGACTTTCCGTGTCTATTCCGGTCCGCGCGGCTCGCAATCGATCTCTCCGTTGGAGAAGGATCGGTATCTCTTCAAGGAATTCAGCATCCTCGACGAAGCGCTGAGCTGGGCGCGGCACATCAATAACGGCGGCCGCGTCGCCTTGCTGATCGAGGGCGATGACGGCACGCGGCTAACCAAGCTGCAGATTGCGGCGACGCTTGTTCATTCCGAGACCGGCAGACCCGGTGAGCACGCGGCGTATGAAATTTAGCGATCGCAGCTAAATTCTCACGACGACGTTGCCGAGCATGTGACCTTGTTCCACCGCTTCATGCGCGGCGACGATGTCGGTGAGTGGGTATGCGGCGGCGATATTATTTATCAGCGTACCGGTTTCCAATGCGTGGGTAATAGCGGCGAGCGCGGCCGCGCGCTCGGCGGAGTTGAGTTCGTAGACATAAATGAACTTCAGCGCGATGGCATTTCGCAAAAAGAAAAACAATGGAACTTCGGCCTCCGGCGCGCCGGTTCCATAGACGACGACCGTGCCGCGCGGGCGCAACACCTGCGGCAGGAGCTTCGCGTTGGCGGAAATGTCGAGTTCGACGACGGCATCGACACCTTTTTTGCTTGTGAGCGTCATCACGCGCTCGCTGACGTTTTCGCGCTTGTAGTCGATCGTGTGATCGGCGCCAGCGGCTTTCGCTAATTTGGCTTTTTCCGGCGAACTGATCGTTGTGATGACGGTCGCACCCGCGGCCTTGGCGAACTGGATGGCGCAGTGGCCGACCGCGCCGGCGCCGCCTGAGACCAGAAGCGTGACACCTGGCTTGGCCTCGGCGACCGCGACGGCGTGGTAGGCGGTCATCGCCGGAATTCCAAGACATGCTCCGGCTTCGAAGCTTGTCTTGGCGGGAAGGCGGACCGCGAGCTCGGACGGCAGCGTGACGTAGTCCGCGCAGGTGCCGAAAGGGCGCAGCCATTGGGCGTTCCATACCCAAACGCGTTCGCTTACGCGCGTGGCCGGAACACCGTCACCCACCGCGTCGATGACACCCGCGCCATCGCTGTGCGGGATAACGCGGGGAAACGCGATCTTGCGCGTCGATCCGACGCGCGCCTTGACGTCGGACGGATTGACGCCCGAGGTCGCGAGCCTGACGCGCACTTCGCCGGGTCCAGGGCGCGGCGTGTCGACTTCGTCGAGTTTGAGCACTTCGCCAGCGGGGCCGTTCCGCTCGTAGAAAGCCGCGCGCATTTGTGTTCCTCCGCAACGATGTGAAACCGACGCGTGCGCGAAGTTAGCGGAACGGCTGTCGCGGGTCAGCCCGTGGGCAGCGCGGCCCACTCCGGCGAGCCGCGATAAGGCCATGTTCGCGCGGCAGTTTCGGGGTTCCAAGCAGCAGTGCCGAAAAATGGCTTTGTCCTTGAATTATCGGGCAATTCAGCCATACTGCGCAGCAACATATGCGGATGGGCCGCGGGGTCGAGGTTTCTTGGAACAGAAGCGTCAGGAAAGCGCCGGTGGTGGCGTTGTCAGCTCGTTGAGGTCGAATTCCTGCAACGTGCTTATGATCTATCCGCGTTTCATGGCGGATTCCTTTTGGAATTTTTCGGAAGCCTGCGAACTGGTCGGCGCGAAATATCCGGCGATTCCGCTCGGACTGATCACGGTCGCGGCGCTGTTGCCGAAATCCTGGAACATCCGCCTCGTCAACCGTAACACCGAGGAATTGACCGAGGCCGATCTCGCATGGGCCGATATGGTGATGACCGGCGGCATGCTGTTTCAGCAGTCAGACACGCTCGAGCTCATCGACATGTGCCGCGCGCGTGGCTTGCCGGTCGTTGTCGGCGGCCCCGATGTGAGTTCGAGCCCGCACCGTTACGTGACGGCGAATTTCCGCGTCATCGGTGAGGCCGAAGACATCATCCGCGATTTCATCGCGGCCTGGGATAAAGGCGACCGCGAAGGCACCTTCGAGGCCCAGAAATTCCAGGTCGACGTCACCAAGACGCCGATCCCGCGGTTCGATCTGTTGAAATTCGAGCAGTATCTCTACATCGGCGTGCAGTTCTCGCGCGGCTGTCCGTTCACCTGCGAGTTCTGCGACATCATCGAGCTTTACGGCCGCTCGCCGCGCACCAAGACGCACGCGCAGATGCTGGCCGAGCTTGATGCGCTGTACCAGCTCGGCTATCGCGGCCATGTCGATTTCGTCGACGACAATCTCATCGGCAACAAGAAGGCGATCAAGCAATTCCTGCCGGTGCTTGAGACCTGGATTAAAGACCACGATCATCCGTTCGAATTCACCACCGAGGCTTCGCTCAATCTCGCCGACGACATCGAACTGCTGCAGATGCTCAGGCGGTCGAATTTCTTCGCGATTTTCGTCGGCATCGAAAGCCCGGACGAAGAGACGCTCGTGGCCATGCGTAAGAAGCAGAACGCGCGCCGCAGCATCGCCGACAGCGTTCACAAGATCTATAAAGCCGGCATGTCGGTGACCGCCGGCTTCATCGTCGGCTTCGACACCGAAAAGGGCTCGATCGCTCGGCCGATGATTGAACTCATCGAAGAAGCAAACATCCCGATCGCCATGGTCGGCCTGCTCTATGCGCTGCCGAATACCCAACTCACGCGCCGGCTGGCGCGCGAGGGCCGCCTGCACGTTGATCACGATGCGGCGCCGGCCGGGAAGGGCGATCAGTGCACCGCCGGCGTCAACTACGAGACCAAGCGCTCGCGGCTCGAGATTTTGCGCGATTACCGCAAAATCTTGTGGGAGGTTTACGATCCGGAAGCGTTTTGCGGACGGCTCGAACGCCTCGCCGCGATGCTCGACTGCTCGGATCGGCGCAAGGAACTGCCCGAGGGCGATATCCGCGGCCGGGTCTCAACGATCAAATTGGTGCATGATCTGATGACCCGTTTGCCGGAAGGCCGCGAGCGTTTCTGGAAGGCGTTCACGAATTGCATGTCGATCAATCCGAATTCGGTCCGCGGCATCGTCACCCTGATGGCGTTCTATCTCCATGTCGGGCCGTATTCGCGCTACGTCATCAAGCAGATCGATCGTCAGATCGAAGATCTCGAGCAGGGCCGGTTTGTTCCGCCGAAGCTTCTGCCGCCGGTTGCGCCCGAGCCGGTCGCGGTGAGCGCTTGATCTTCAGACACTGATCGATGCCAGCGCCGAAAGATCGGGGATGACGCGCAGCGGCGGCGCTTCCGCATATTCGTCGGGCATCTTTGCGCGATTGACCCAGTACGGGCGGAAGCCGAACGCGGCCGCGCCCATCACGTCCCAACGGTTCGATGACACGAAGACAGCGTCTCGCGGCGTTATGGCAAAGCGCGCGGTGACGAGCGCATAGACTTCCGGACGCGGCTTATAGGCGCGCACGGCGTCGATCGAGAGCACGGCATCGAACAGTTCGGCCATGCCGGATGCCGCAACCGCCGCATCGAGCATGTATGGCGAACCGTTGGAGAGGATCGCGGTTTTCGCCCCGCGGGCTTTGAGATTTTTCACGGTCGCGCGTGCATCAGGAAAGGCATCGAGCGTAAGATAGGCGTCGAGAAGCTTTTGCCGCAGCGCGCGGTCGACGGAGGGAAAGCGCGCCAAGGCATAGTCAAGCGCGCGCTCGGTGAGCGACCAGAAATCGAGGTACCGCCCGGCTAGGGTTAACGTCCAGCTATATTCGAGCTGTTTGGTCCGCCACAATTCGGAAAAGCGGTCGGCATCGGGGCCGGCCGCAGCGCGATGCCGCGCGATCGCCGCATGCACGTCAAACAGCGTGCCATAAGCGTCAAAGACAAAAGCCCGCGGGGTAACCTCGTTCATTTCTCGCTCTTCGCTGCGGTGTTCAAAGTGATAAAGACCTAGGTGACGAAACCCGTGCCATACCGATCATAGCTCCGGATAATAGACCGATGGGAGAATGATGTGACGCGCCGTTCCATCGCCAAGTCGATAACGTGGTCAAAGACATGGACGTTTTTCGAGGACGATTGGCACGAAGGCAATGTGCCGATCATGGGCCCGCGCACCCACGGCGCCTGGCTCGGCACCTCGGTGTTCGACGGCGCACGCGCCTTCGAGGGCGTGACGCCCGATCTCGATCTGCACATCGCGCGCGTCAACAAATCCGTCAAAGCCATGTGCCTCAAGCCGGTGGTGACGGAAGACGCCTGGATGCAGCTTGTGCGCGACGGTATCAAGCGTTTCGATCGCAACGCCGCGCTTTATATACGGCCGATGTATTGGGCCGAGGAGGGCGCGCCGGGCGGCGTGCGGCCCGACCCGGAATCGACTAATTGGTGCCTCACCATCTACGCCGCGCCGTTTCCCAATCCGGCCGGCACCGCCATCATGCTGTCGCCCTACCGGCGGCCGACGCGCGAGACCGCGGTGCTCGAGGCCAAGGCCGGCTGCCTCTATCCCAACAATGCGCGCGCCCTGATCGATGCGCATGCGCAGGGCTTCGACAATTGTCTCCTCTGCGACATGCTCGGCAATATCGCCGAGCTCGGCACCGCCAATGTCTTCATGGCGAAGGACGGCGTGGTGCTCACACCGGAAGCGAACGGCACCTTTCTCGCCGGCATCACGCGCAATCGCGTCATCGGGCTGTTGCGCGACGCCGGCTGTACGGTGCTGGAGACCACGCTGCGCTATGCCGATTTTCAGAACGCTGACGAGATTTTCTCCACCGGCAACTACACCAAGGTCTCGCCGATCACGCGTATCGACGAACGGATGTTGCAGCCGGGCCCGTTCTATCGCAAGGCCCGCGAGCTTTATTGGGACTACGCGCACGCGACGCCAGCCTACGCCTGATGGCGAACGGGCCGGCCGCGCAAGCCAGGGCGCGGACTCATGAACGGGCGGCCGAACGCCTAACTGGACGCCTCGCGCATGTCCGCTATCGGGGGTATAGCGGACATGGCACTGGCGGCCCGTGATGTCCGCTAGTGACCCAAAGCGGACATGGACCTGGAACCGCTGACTTGGCGAGGTCACAATCGCCGCCCTAGAGTGCAATCCATGGGATAAAATCCAATGGTTCTTGCGACCCGGTCCGGGGTGCTCAGCGTGTGATTTCAAATCGCGGCGAAGATGGACCATGATGGATCTACTGTTCGTTGGTATCGGGTGGACCGACCTTGCGATCACCCTGAACCGGATCGCGGTTGGGGCGTTCTTCATGCTGTCGGGATATCACAAGCTGTTCAGCGCGGAGCGCCACCGTTTATTCGTCGATGAACTCAAGGGGCTCGGCGTTCATGCAGTGGGCTTCAATCAATGGTGGGTGCCGTTGGTCGAGTTCAGCGCCGGCGGCGCCGTCCTTATCGGGCTCTTGGCGCCACTCGCCGCGCTTGGCCTGCTTGTGATCATCCTCGTCGCGATCGCCACGTCCGGGCGGCAGCGAATCAAACTCTACAAACCGATCGATGAAGCGGATCGCATCGACGATTGGCTCTATCTACCGGAGACGCTTTATGCCTTTATGCTGATTGTAGTGGTCTCGGCCGGCGCCGGGCCTTACAGCCTCGATGCCCTGATCCTGAGCCTGATCAATAAGCACGTCGCGTGACACCGCGTCCTCACCAATTATTTTCTTCCGATGCCGCAGCACGCTGGCAAACCGCCGTCATCAAGAGTGGTCCGCCGTGATTGTCACGACCTTTCCAAAGGCTGTGCGTGTGATCGAGCACACGTTGATACCATTGAAAGACGGTACGATGCTGGCGGCCCGCATCTGGTTGCCGGACGATGCTGAACAGAACCCGGTTCCTGCGATCCTGGAGTATCTGCCATATCGCAAGCGCGACGGCACCTACGAACGGGACGCGCTGACCCATCCCTATCTCGCAGGTCACGGCTACGCCGGCGTTCGCGTCGACCTTCGCGGTAGCGGTGAGTCGACGGGCTTGCTGTTCGACGAGTACGCCAAGCAGGAACAAGACGATGGCGTGGAGGTGATCGCTTGGCTGGCAGCTCAGCCCTGGTGCAATGGCTCGGTCGGAATGATAGGAATTTCCTGGGGCGGGTTCAATGGACTTCAAATTGCGGCGTGCCGTCCCCCGGCACTCAAAGCAATCGTGACCATTTGTTCAACCGACGATCGCTACGCCGACGACGCGCACTACATGGGCGGCACGTTTCTTACCACCGCCGGACTTGAGTGGGCCTTTTTCTTTTTCGGCTTGATGTGCCTTCCGCCCGATCCGGAGCTGGTCGGCGATAGCTGGCGGGCGATGTGGCTGGAGCGTCTGCAGAACATACCGCTGTTCCAGGAAAATTGGCTGCAGCACCAGCGACGCGATGCGTATTGGAAGCACGGATCGGTATGCGAGGACTACGCAGCGATCCAATGTCCGGTCTATGCCGTCGGTGGTTGGACCGATGGTTATAAGAATGCAATCCCACGCCTGCTCGAACGGCTGAAGGTGCCCCGCAAGGGTCTCATCGGGCCGTGGGCACACGCCTATCCGCACTTTGCACTTCCCGGCCCCCAGATCGGATTCCTCCAGGAAATCCTGCGTTGGTGGGATTATTGGCTGAAGGGCGTCGATACGGGCGTGATGGATGAACCCATGCTGCGTGCGTGGATGACGGAAAGTGTGAAACCGGCGAGCCACCACGACACGTTCCCGGGCCGGTGGATTGCAGAACCTTCGTGGCCACCGCCAGGAATAATGCCGCAGCGGCTGTTCTTGACCGATGAAGGGCTGCGAGACGCCGCGGCACCTTTGACGGCTCGCGCCGTATGCTCGCCGCAGACGGTTGGTAAGTGTTCAGGCGACTGGGTTCCATTCGGTCGTGGGCGCGATCAGGCACGCGACCAGCAAGAAGACGACATGCTCTCCTTGGTTTTCGAGACGACGCCACTCGATGAGCCGATCGAGATCCTTGGCGCTCCGATCGTAACGCTCGATGTCACGACCGACCGGCCGATTGCGAATCTCGTAGTTCGGTTATGCGATGTGCACCCGACCGGTGAATCGCTGCGTGTCAGCTATGGTGTGCTCAACCTCACTCATCGCGAGAGCCACGAACAGCCCGCGCTTCTGGCGCCAGGTGAGCGCTACCGGGTGCGCATCCAGCTCAATGATGCAGGCTCGGTATTTCCACCCGGCCACAAGGTGAGGCTCGCGATATCTACGGCTTACTGGCCGATGATCTGGCCCAGTCCGCAGACGGCGACTGTGACGATCTTTGCTGGCACGCTCGATCTGCCGCAACGCCCGCCCAACACCGCGGACGCCAAGCTCGCGCCGTTTCCCGAGCCGGAGACGGCGCCGCCCGAGAAGCCGACCATCATTCATCGCGATGGAGTGCGGATTGAACGCATCGACCGCCTCGATCTGGAATTGGGCACACAGTGGAATTCGCAATATCACGTCGAGGACAATGATCCGCAGAGCGCGGTGGCCGAACTGCAAAACATCCAGACGATGTCGCGGGGCGAATGGCAAATCCGGGTCGAGACGCATATGCGGCTGACATCCACCGGCAATGCCTTCCTGCTGCAGGGAAGTTTGCGCGCCTTCGAGGGCGCGAACGAAGTGTGTCGTCGCGACTGGGATCGCTCTATTCCTCGAGATTTCATGTGACGATCTGAATAAAGCGGCGAGGGTAGCGTCATGATGAACGGCATCCACGACGAGATCATTCTCGCGGCGCGCCTTCTTCTCGCGGCGCTGTTTCTGATTTTCGGCTGGAGAAAGCTGACGGACCTTTCGGGCACGTTCAAACAGATGGTGCAGGAGGGTCTTCATCTGCCGGCATTGGCGACTGCCGTATCGACCTTCATGGAGCTTCCGGTTGCGTTCGCGGTCGCTATTGGCGCGTTCACGCGCCCCGCGGCAGCGCTCATGGCGCTATATACGCTGGGAACCGCGCTTGTCGGGCATCATTATTGGACAGTCAAAGGCGCGGATTACGTCGACAGCATGGACAACTTTTACAAAAATCTCGCGATTATGGGAGGCTTCTTGTTGTTGTGCATTACCGGTCCGGGAAAATATTCGATCGATGCCTTGCTCGGCATCGCCGCGCCATAAATTGCTCGCTAATTAGGCGGACGATGTAACGGCACGTCCGCGTCGCGCATGTCCGGTGCCGGACATGTGATTGACGATCTCATCGACAGCCATTTCGACGAAGCATAACCTTTAGAAATTCTCGCGCGGGATATCGGCAATTTAAGGCGATCCGCGAACCACACGAAGCTCCGCGCGTATTTCAGATTTCTGACCGGAGGCTCGGATATGTCGCTAGACAGCACGCTGACTGCACCCGCCACCTCACGGCTGCCGGACCCGAACAAGGCTGGCTTCGCCAACAAACTTTATCGGCTGGATGGCGGCCACTCGCTTGCAAATGACGAGTCGGTCTGGACACCCGGCGAGAATGTCGGACGGAGCATCCAGTTCTCATCGACGTGCTGGCTGATGCAGCATGGAAAAGAATGGTTACTCTGGGATACCGGCGTTCCCGAGTCCGCACTGAACGACCCCAAAGGCTGGTCGACCCTGCCCAAATTGATCGTCTACCATCTCGACAAGACAATCACCGATCAACTCGCCGAGATCGGACTTAAACCAACCGACATTACTTATGTCGCGATATCCCACACTCACGGCGACCACATCGGCAATGTTCGCTTGTTCCAGGATTCGACGATCCTGATACAGCGCGCCGAGTATGAGTGGATCAGTTCGCCCGATGGCCCGAACGACAACGTCAACCAATTGAAGGCGCTGGCACGCAAGCTTATGGGCACTCCAAAGCATCTAAAGCTGCTCGACGGCGATACGGACGTATTTGGCGATGGCAGTGTCACCCTGGTGTCCACACGGGGACACACTCCCGGCAGTCAATCATTGATGGTGCGTTTGAAGGATTCAGGTTTCATCATTTTGTCCGGCGACGTGGTCCATCTGGAAGAGAATTTTGAAAAGGACGCGGTGCCGTCGTTGAACACGGATAAGGCCGCGTCGGTCGCCTCCATGGAAAGGATCAAGCGGATGATCGCAACGTATAAAGCAAAGTTTTTTATCAATCACGACAAGGCGGAAACCGACAAACTAAAGCTGATCCCCGCATTCTACGACTGATGTCTCCATCAGTGCATGCGAGCGCCTGCGCTGACGCGAGCGCGTGCCCGGCCGGCACGGAGGAAAATCATGATCACGGCAACTTCTCGGGCAGCCACGCCGGCGTCGGTCGTCGATGATCCTGCGCAGGTCACTTCGCTGCAGTCGACCTCAGCGACAACGACCTATCACCGCGTGAGCGTCGATGGTGTCGGAGTTTTCTATCGCGAAGCCGGTCCGAAGGACGCGCCGACGATCGTGCTCCTGCACGGGTTCCCCTCGTCCTCGCGCGAGTTCGATGCGGTAATCCCCTTGCTCGCAACACGCTATCACTTGATAGCGCCGGATTTTCCGGGATTCGGTCAGAGTGACGCCCCGCCGCCGTCGTCGTATGTGTACAGCTTCGACAACTTGGCCGAGACGATCGACGGTCTTCTCGAGCAACTCAAGATCAACAAATGCACTTTCTTCCTTCACGACTATGGCGGCCCGGTCGGCTTTCGCATCGTCTCGGCGCATCCGGAGCGGCTGCAGGCGCTTATCATCCAGAATGCCAATGTCTATAAGGAAGGCCTGGGCGCCAAGTGGGCCGGCATTGCGCAATATTGGGCCGATCCGAAAGCGCATCCTGAAGTGTTCGATGGCTTCGTGTCGTTCACTGCGACCGAACAGCGTCACACCCTCGGTACCTCGCATCCCGAACGTTATAACCCGGACACCTGGACTGACGAGTACGCCCACCTGTCGCGGCCCGGCCAACGCGAGATCCAGGCCGATCTGCTGTACGACTACCGGACCAATGTCGCTTCGTACCCGGCGTGGCAAGCGTGGTTGCGCAAGCACAAGCCGCCGGTTTTGGTGGTCTGGGGGCGGAACGATCCCTCGTTCATCGCTCCCGGTGCGGAGGCGTTCAAGCGCGATCTGCCGGATGCCGAAATCCACCTGCTCGATGCCGGCCATTTCGCCCTGGACGAGAAGAACGACGACATCGCGAGTCTTGTTCTCGCGTTCTTGGCCAAATATTCCGTCTGACCGATCGGCACCTTATTCCGCGCGCGGCGTTGCAACCGTGACGCGGTTGTGGCCACAAGTCGAGCGGCCCTTACGGGCCGCTGAAGAACTATCTACAATCGCATTGGGTGAGCCGGTCAACATTGGAGTCGTCCATGAGCGAAGTACAAGTCGACCAGAAAACCTACCATATGCCGCCGAAGGACGGGATTACCATCGCACACTTTCTCACCGTCGCCGACGTCGAGCGATCGCTTCGATTTTACGAAACGGTCTTCGGCGGCCGCATCGACAGCAGAGGCGACAAGAGCGGCGCGCCGGGCTACCTCCAGATCGCGAACACCTGGCTCATCGTCAACCCCGGCGGCGGTCCGACGCCCGACAAACCAACGGTAATACTCAGCGTCCCACCCGACCCCGATAAAGTCAGCAGCTTTATGAATATGCGCGTCGCCGATATTCAAGCGTGCTACAAACTATGGAAAAGCCGGGGAGCCGAGTTCCTCACGGAGCCAAAGCCCAAGTACGGCGAGACGCGCTGCTACATTCGCGATCCTGACGGCTACATCATAGAAGTCGGGCAAAGCAACCCGGGCGTTACTTACGGCTAAACGGCACGAAGCATCTGTGGTGCCGCGCGCACTCCGGCGGTTGGCCCGAGAAATCGGAGGTCCACCATGCCGAACTACGACGCGATCATCATTGGCGCCGGACAGTCCGGGCCGGCCTTGGCGCGGCGATTGGTGGCTGCAGGCCGCAAGGTCGCGATCATCGAGCGCAAGCTGTTCGGCGGCACATGCGTGAACACAGGTTGTACTCCGACCAAGACGCTAGTCGCGAGCGCCTACGCTGCACATGTTGCACGCTGCGCTGCCGATTACGGCGTCAGGATTGAAGGGTCGATCAATATCGACATGAAGGCTGTCAAGGCGCGAAAAGACTCCGTTGTGGCTAAGTTCCGTAATGGCGTCGGGCAATCACTGGAGACCTTACGAGGATGCACGGTTTATGAGGGCTATGGTCGCTTTGTTGCAGAAAAGAGAGTGGCAGTGAATGGTTCTGAGCTCACGGCCGATCAGATCTTTATCAATGTAGGCGCGCGAGCCGCGATTCCGCCGATAGCCGGCCTCGACCAAGTTCCGTACCTCACCAACAGCTCGATGATGGATATCGACTTCCTTCCCTCACATCTCGTGATCCTGGGCGGCAGCTACATCGGCCTTGAATTTGCTCAGGTTTATCGTCGCTTCGGAAGCGAGGTGACTGTGATCGAATTCGGACCACGCTTGATCTCGCGGGAGGACGAGGACGTCTCACATGCTATTGCCGACTTCCTCAAGGAGGAGGGCATCGACGTGCGTGTCGACAGCAAGATGGTCAGTGTGGAGAAGCAAGGAAACTTGATCGCGGCGAAAGTCGAATCGACCGGGAGGATCTCGCAGATTGCCGGAACGCATTTGCTGGTTGCAACCGGTCGGCGACCAAACACTGACGACCTTGGCCTCGACAAGGCGGGTATCGGCACAGACGCGCGCGGGTATATCCAGGTGGACGACCAGTTGCGTACCAACATTTCCGGTATCTGGGCGATGGGCGACTGCAATGGTCGAGGCGCGTTCACGCACACGTCGTGGAACGATTTCGAGATCGTGGCAGCAAATCTTCTCGACAACGATCAGAGACGAGTGAGCGACCGCATCACGGCCTACGCGCTCTACACCGATCCGCCGCTTGGCCGCGCTGGGATGACGGAAGCGGAAGTCCGCAAGACGGGCAAGTCTGCGCTGATCACGACCATGGCAATGAAGGACGTCATGCGCGCGTATGAGAGAGGTGAGACAAAGGGTTTCATGAAAATCCTTGTGGATCGAGATAACAAACAAATACTGGGCGCCTCTTTCCTAGGACTCGAAGGTGACGAGGTCATCCATTGCGTACTCGATATCATGTACGCCAAAGCGCCCTACACAGTGATACAACCCGCGATGCACATTCATCCCACGGTGTCGGAGTTTATTCCAACTATGATGGATAAGCTCAAACCGTTGCAATGATCGGGCAGCGCTTAGCTGAAGCGAAAGGAAGTCAGAGAGGAGCCTATGAAGTCTGAGAGGGACGGTATCAACTCAACGGTCAAGCCAAGCGGAACAGGTTGCGTCGAATGCTTGGCTTTGGGCCGATGGTGGTTGCATCTTCGCAGATGCGCCGAATGCGGGCACATCGGCTGTTGTGATAGTTCACCAAATCAGCATGCATCGAAACATCACGCCGCTACAGGTCACCCGATAATCACGAGTTTCGAGCCGGGCGAGCGGTGGTTTTACGACTATCGTACAGAGCAATTCTTCGCCGGCCCGAAGCTCCACGCTCCTCACTCGCGTCCGTTGGATCAACCGGTGCCCGGGCCGGCCGGAGTGGTGCCTGCAAACTGGCAAACGCTAATTCACGAATAGGGGGCGGGCTTTTTGGTTTCCGATCTCGGCGTCACAAGGCCCCCGTCTGAGAATCCGACCGGTTGGAGATAGTGCCATCGCAGCTTCGGCCTCGTCGACCGGCGGTTTTGCTGTTTGAGAGGCCCTCGTATGTGTGACGTCTGCTATTGGCACTTAGCGGACATGCAGCGATGTCCGACTTGAGTCCGCTTTCGGATGCAAAGCGGACATTGCCAAAACCCTGCTCACCAATCTCGATTTATGAGTGCACGCCCTAGTAATTGGTCTTGTCGATGCCCGGCACGGTGAGCAATGAGGTGATCGTCCGGCCGCGAATATCGTAGACGCGCGCATAGGTAACGCCGTTGCGGACGACGTCGAACAGCACTGGGGCATCGATTTTGGCGCAGTAGAATTCGCCGAGCATCATGGCGAAATCGGCGCCTTTGGGATCCCAGGTGATGTTGAATTGCGGCCCGAGGCCGACCGCAACCGGCGGATGGGGACCGCAAACCGCGACCGTCCACTGGCCGCGCGGCGGCGTCTGATGGCTTTGCGCCAGAGTGGCAAGCAATTTTCGCGACGCCTGGCTGAACGACAGGCCCCAATAGTCGAGCATGAAATTCGGCCGCGCGCCGCGCGCGCCGCCCGCCAGGTGATTGTAGTCGGTGTATTCGTAAGGATGTAGCCGCACCATATCGGCGATGGGCGAGGCAACGCCCGCCGCCACAGCGAGGCCGCCGGCGATGACGGCGCTCTTGCCATAGGCTTCCAAATGTTGGGCTTGCAGACGCTGCGCGATGAAGGCGGCGGCGAGACCGCCGAGCACAGCGAACGGCGGCAGCACGAAAACGATGTGCCGGATACCGTTGTAAACCACCGGCCGGGTGGCGACTGCGATCACGATCGGCAGCGTTGCGGCAAGGGCAACCGAGAACAGCGCGGCGCGGCGGCCGGCGCCCGTATCACTGTTGTCGGTGCTCCTCGCCACGAAGATGAGCGCGCCAATCAGTCCGCAGATCCCGAGCACCAGCATCAGTTCCGGCACTTGGACCGCGAACAGTGTCGGCACATAGCTGCGCGGCATGTCGTCAACCGGGATCAACTGGCCGGCGAAAAGCTCGCGCCATGGTTTCTCGAACACGGTCGAGAAATATTCGACCGCGCGAAACGGGTTGAGCGGCGATACCACGCTCCACGGCCATACCAGGCCCATGAGCAGATAAGCAAAGACCGCGGCCGGGATGAACGGCACGAGAAATAGCGCACCTTCGGAGAGTGCCGGCTTGAAACCGGACGCCCGCGATCGGAACGCGAAGAGGAGCGGTAGCGGCAACAGCGCTTCCATCAGCGCGAAGCCGCCGAGCACGCGCGCGCCGATCGATAGTCCAAAGCCGATCCCGCACAGCGCGAGCGTTGCCGGCGTGGGGCGCGGAAATTCTTCGAACGCGCGCACCAGACCGAGCAGAGCGATGACCATGACGGCGGCGAACGGCCCGTCCTTGGCGTTGATGAACATGTGGCCGTAATAGAGCGGGCAGGTGACGAGGAGGACGAGTGCGACCAGGCCGGCGAATGGGCCGCCGAGCCGCCGCCCCAAGCGCCATGTCGCAAACAGGCCGATGAGGCCGATAATGGCGCCGACGAGACGCCGCGTCTCGAACAGGCCGAACGGCAACACTTTCGCGGCGAGCGTCGCAATCATGTCGAAACCGCCGCCATACATGTAGAGGTTGACGAATGATAGCGCGCGCTGGTCGGTGAAGCCTGACCGATAGAGCGTCACCAAAAGCGCACCATATTGCGAATGCGTGTAGTCGTCCCAGCCGAGCCCATAGTCGCGAAAGGTCGCGCACGCGATCGCGGCGGTCACCGCCAGAACGCAGAGCGCCAATGCATCGAGCACCCGCGCCGCGGGGATCGATTCAGACTGCAAGGGGAGGGAGGTTACGGCAGCGTGTTGCACGAATCGGCCCGGTTTAGACGCGCGCAATTTAAGTCATGCGGCCCAATTTCATGAAGGACAATGCGTCAAAAGCGCAGGGCGCATCTTGCTGCACCGCTATTCAAAAGAAATTCACCGGCAACCTGACCTACTACAGGGCGCAAAAGCGGGGCCTATGACCCAGCTTTTGATGACCCCGCTTTTGATGGCCGCGCTTTCATTGTTGCAGCGCAGTATCCGCGCGGCGTTTTTTTTCGCGGATGCGAAATTACTTCGTCGTTGCTTCGTACATCTCGGCCACATAGTCCCAATTGACCAGGTGATCGAGGAAAGCCTTTAGGTAATCCGGCCGGCGATTGCGATAGTCGATGTAGTAGGAATGCTCCCACACGTCGCAGCCGAGAATCGGCTTGGCGCCGTGCACCAGCGGGTTCTCGCCGTTCGGCGTCTTCATGATAGTGATCTTGCCGTCCTTGACCGCAAGCCACGCCCAGCCCGAGCCGAACTGCGTGATGCCGGCCTGGGTGAAGTCTTCCTTGAACTTCGCCATCGGGCCGATGTCGGACGTGATCTGCTTCTCAAGTTTGCCGGGAAGCTTGTCGCCACCGCCGCCCTTTTTCATCCACTTCCAGAAGTGAATGTGGTTGTAGTGCTGAGCCGCGTTGTTGAACAGGCCCGGGATTTTGCCATAGGTCCCGACCACGACTTCCTCGACCGTTTTGTTTTCCCATTCCGTGCCTTTGGCCAGGTTATTGCCGGCGGTCACGTAGGCCTGGTGATGCTTGTCGTGATGAAATTCGAGCGTCTCCTTCGACATATGCGGGCCGAGCGCGTCATACGGATAGGGAAGTTCGGGCAGGGTGAATGCCATTGGTCTGCTCCTCAATGTGAACCGGGCGGCGGCTATGCGCCGATGAAACCGCGTGGGAAAGAGAATGGTTCCTCTAGATAGGGCCAATGCATGGGGTTCGGCAACGCCCGTGCGGTCAACGAATTTGCCAAATTGCTGTGCGCTTCGCAGGTGAGTAGGGATAATAGTCCTTGCGCGGTACAGGCCGCGTCGCCAGTATGTGGCTAAAAGGCGGCTCCCGCCTGTCGGAGTGGAGCCGATAGCTAGCTATGTATCTGTTTTTGTTGATGTTTGGCGCAGTTTTGAGTTTGGCTGGTGTCGTCCTTGCCGCCTCCGGTCTGTCAATCCACGACCGCACTTTTGATCCCACGCTTTTCACGCCCGGCATTGTCGCGATCGCCGGCGGCCTCCTTCTGATCGGTCTTGGTTTCGCGCTGCGGGTGCTACAGCGCATCGAAATCGCGCTTGCCGCCCGTCCGATGACGCCGCGCGCGGCACGCGCCGGCGAAACCGCCGAACTCCTCGCGACAACGAGCGCCGGCGCGGTGCCGCCGGAACTGCCGAGCGAGCCGTCGCGATCTCCATTCCCGGTGAAAATCACGCGCCTGCCGCAAACCGCGCCGCTCATTCCAACCGTCGAAAAGCGGCCGGAAGAGCTGCCGTTAAAATTTCCCACGGTCGCCCGTGTCGGGCCAGCGCCAGTCATCGAGGAGATCGAGTTCGCGCCGCCACGGTCGCCCGCGCCGGCTGCGTTCAACGGCGCCGAAGAAAACTCAATCGACAACGTCGGACCGTTCGTCCCGCGCACGGTCAGGGCGCGAAACGGCGCTGCGCCTTCGCCTCGAGCAACGACGCGGCTTGACGCGAAGGCGCGCATTCCACTCGCGATCGAGCGGCCCAAAGGCGAGCAAACCAAAGGTCCCGCATTCGATGCGCTGTGGCCCAAAGCACCGCAGCCGTCGCGCGCCGCCGCGGCGCAATCGCAAGCACCGGCGATACCGGTTCCGGCGCCTGAGCCGACACACGAAGTGCCTCTTCTCGACCCGCCGCCTGCTGTGGCGGAAGAGGAAGCCGCTGAGCAGGTCACGATCCTCAAATCCGGGGTCGTCGACGGCATGGCCTATACTTTGTATTCGGATGGCTCCATCGAAGCGCAACTGCCGCAGGGCATGCTGCGCTTCGGCTCGATCACCGAATTGCGGGCGCATATCGAGCAAGACGCGCAACAAGCTTAAGCCGATACTGAATTATACAGTTCGATTATTTGCGGCCGGCCTGCTGCGATAGAGTTTTATTGCTTTTATTCCTGCAACGTAATATACGCTAAGTGTAAGAGAATAATTCCATTGTGCATCGTCTGAACTGTAGCGTCGAATGCTTGCTTTTTAAAGGGAATTGAAAGTGGATCGCGCGCCGGCGCGGTTTGGAAAGCGAACTGCGAAACAACGCCATTCGAGAGATTGAGACCATGGCCGAAAATGCAGGGGACAGTGTCTATATCGAACTGACCGCGGACATCGTGTCCGCCTATGTCAGCAACAATTCGGTGCCGAGCGCCGAAATCCCAAATCTGATCGGGCAGATTTTTTCCGCGTTGAAGCGCGTCTCCGGCGGCCAAGTGGCGACGGCCGCCGAACCGCTTAAACCCGCGGTGCCGGTCAAGCGCTCGGTGACTCCTGAATATATCGTCTGCCTGGAAGACGGCCTGAAATTTAAATCGCTCAAGCGGCACCTGCGCACGCGATACAATATGACGCCCGATCAATATCGCGAAAAGTGGGGCCTGCCGCCCGACTATTCCATGGTGGCGCCGAATTACGCCGAAGCCCGCTCGCAGCTCGCCAAACAGATGGGGCTCGGCCAGCAGCGCCGCCGCCGCCGCGAGCGCAGCTAGAGCACGATCCCGAAAAAGCCTGCCCTCGGACTTGATCCGATGGGTGGTAACCGGTTTTCCGAAAAGATCATGCTCAACTAGATTGGGTTCAGCGTTGCAAGACGCCGACGGCGCGATTGGCGAAGCTCAATCGTTCCGACATGACCGAGACGATATAGCCGAGAAGGGCCTGGCTGAGCGCCGGCTCGTCGCGCTTGATGCGCGCGTAAGCCTCGGCGGTGAGTTCGAACAGCACGCTCTCGGCTTCGGCAACGATGGTCGCGCTGCGCGGGCGGCCGGTGATCAGCCCCATTTCGCCGATCGTGGTATGGCGCCCGAGGCTGCGCACCCGCATGGTCCGTCCGTCGCCGAGATCGACCACGATGCCGATCCGGCCTTCGAGAATAAAATGCATGGAGCTTGCGGTATCGCCCTCGCGCGCGATGACGTCGCCTGACCGGACTTCCATCCGGTGGCAAAATTCGCTCAAGCGATCGGCGAATTGCGCGTCGCCAAGCGCTTCCGCGAGCCAAGTGCGCAGAGATCCGGCATCGTCGCCCTCGGTCCGGTGGGCTTCGATGATCCGCTGCTCGCAGGATTCCAGCGCCCGGTCGAGATCGGTGGCAATAATGACATCGTCCGAAATAAATCGCGCGGCGCGAAAAGCGCGCTGCAATTCCGGGGTCAGATTGACCAGCACGATTTGCGCGTTGTAGCCGGCCGCGGCTTCTTTGATTTGCGCAAAGCTGTGGGTCGCCGACGAGTCGATGCCGGTCACCAAACGAAAATCGAAGATCAGGAAACGGCAACTCGGTTGGTTCATCAGCAATGTCTTGACGTGCTGGTAAAGACGATTGGCCGAGCCGAAGAACAGATAGCTTTGCAGCGTCATGCCCTGAAGCTCGCCGCCGTGATCGGCCAACAGCGACAGCTCGTAAGGCCCGCGATCGAGCGAAGATCGGAATTCCGAGCCGTCGAAGCTGAACTTGATCGCGCTGACGCGGCTCGCGCTCAGCGCGAACGTGGCGCAACCGATCACGATGCCGATCAGAACGCCGGCGATGAAGCCTGAATAAATGATCAGGACCGCGATCGCGAGCAGCGACAGATATTCGAGCGGTAATAGCCGCCGCGACGAATGCACCAGCCATTGATAGACAAGGTCGGCCCCGAGATAGAACAACAGGCCGCTAAGGATGAATTTCGGCACATAGCCGAGGAACGACGCATCGGCGATGAGTATCGCCGCCGATATTGCCGCAACGGTTAGTCCGGCGATGCGGCTCCTCGAGCCGATGGTGCGAACCAGGATGGAGCGGCTCAACGACGTGCAACTGACATAGCCGCCGAGTGCCGCCGTCACCACATTGGCGAAGCCGATAACCTTGAGATCGCGCTCGACATTGGCCTCCGAACGGGTGGCGATCTCGATGCCCGTTGTATTGAGCAGCAGCGTGGCGATGGTGATGAACATCACGGCAAGCACGTCACCCGCCAGCGAAGGCAAAGACGCCCAGGGAAAATCCCGCAATGCTGCCGCTTTCCACGGCAGGCTCAATCCCGCGGCCGGCTGCAGATGGAACAGCCAACCGGTGGATTGCGCGTCGGCAAGCGTTGTTCCGGCGACAAGCCGCACCATATGGGCGACGACGAATGCGGCCAGCAGCACGCCCGGCAGGATGAATGGGTTCTTGGAGCGCCGCAGCAGCACAAACAGCACGGCCGCCACAATGACGCCGGGCAGGATTCGGGTGGCGGCAGAAGCGTCGAAAAACGCGCCGAGATTGTCGAGCGCCGGGCGCTGATTGGTCACGATCTGAATGGCGCCCGTGACCATCAACCAGCCGGTCGCGCCGAGAAATCCGCCGATCACCGGATAGGGCACGAAGCGGATCGCGCGCCCCGCATGCGTGAAACCGAGCACGCACAGCAGCAGCCCCGTGAGCCCAGTCGCAAGCGACATCGCGATCAATGTCGGGCCGAGAAGATCAGTGGCGCCGTCGGCGACAAGCCGCTGCACCACCGTTGCGACGAGCGCGGCGATGACGACGGAGATCGAACTATCGGGCCCGGCGACAGCGAACGGCAGCGAACTGCGCAGCGCCACGATCGCGCCGCCAACGGCTGCCGACAGGAACGTGACCGCGATACCGTAGGATAGGAAATGTTCGAGGGGGCCCGTGAAAATCAGGGCTGCGTAAGACAGGCTATAGGCGATCGTCAGGACGCTGCACACCGCGCCGGCGAAAATGTCGATCAATCCTGCGCGGAAATTGAGAGTGCTCAACGGCTGGCCCACCTACGCCCGGCGTGAGACTACACGATCGCAGGCGCGGCTAGAATGTCCGGCCTGTTGGGCCTGATCCGGCGCGCCGGTAAGGCGTTACGCGGCCGGCGCGAGCGCCGCGCGCGCGTCCGATTTGATGCGTTCCACCATTGAGCGAAAGCCGTTCGAGCGCTGCGGCGTCAGATGTTCTTTGAGCCCCAATCCCTCGAACAGCTTGATGGCGTCGATGGCAAGGATGTCCCGGGCGGGCTTACCCGAATAGGTCGCCAGGAGGATCGCGATCAGCCCACGCACGATATGGGCGTCGCTGTCGCCCGCGAACGCCAGGACGGGGGTGTCGGCGCCGTTTCGGCTCACACTGGTATCGAGCCACACCTGGCTGGCGCAGCCCTGAACCTTGTTGGCGTCGTTATGGGCGGCCGCCGACAGCGGCGGCAGTTCCCGCCCCAGCTCGATCAGGTAGCGATAGCGATCGTCCCAATCGTCGAGGATCGCGAAATTGTCGGTGATGTCGTCGATATTAGCCATGCGCTCTATATAGAGCGTCAAGCCGGGCCGGTCGACGTGTTCCGGACGGCGATTTGCGCAGTCTTAGATCGCGCGTTTAACGTCCTTGCGTGGCGGGCCCCGCCACGCCGGCGCGAGATCGGTCGAGGTGAGTGTATTCTGCGAGGCGCGCTTGAACGCCGCCTGGTCCATTGCCGGCTGGTCGAGGGCGGTCTTGCTGAAATGCCAGCCAGTACCGGCGACCGATCCGGTCTCCTTCGGCGCCTGTGTCTCGGTCAAGAATTCGTAAAGCATTTTGGCGCCGGCCTGGGCCTTGTAGCCGAGCTCGGTCGCCACATGCGAGCCGACCGTGCAAGCGTCGGGCTGACGCGAGCAAAATTGCCGCAGATCGCCGACGGTGGCGGACGCTGCCGAAATAGCATCGGTCGCGCCAACACCATTCGTCGGCGCCGGCTGCGACGAGCCGGTCGGCAGCAGGATCAGCACCACGCTGAGCCAAAACGCCATGCGCACCAGAAAGAACATGACACCCACATCCCCCGCGACATTCCCTGTCGCACGTGGGGGCACCGTAGCAGGCAGCATTGAAAGCTGCGTTTGATCGCCCGGTACGTTTTTGCGCATAATCGACGAGAATAAGCCGCAAATTTTCGGACAATTTGAAATAATTTTATTTACCTAAAATTTGAGCGAACGCCCGTTCCCGCACGTTGCAGGCTTACGCAAAGCGCAAGCTTGCCATTTGCCCGAACGATTCGCCGCGTTTTCACTGTGCCGCCGCCTCACGCGCACAATTGTGGCGACGATTTTGGCAACGAGCCATTCACCATGACGTCCGAAACCGCCGGCGTTCCGGCTTTGCGGCGCCCGACAACGACCCGGTGGAGAGGCGCACGTCCGAGGCCTTAGCGTTCGCTTAAGCGGCCTCTGACACGATTGCGCTCATAGAAAAAAGGGGGCGCGTCTGCACAGCCGGGCGTGCAACGGGAAATTGGGCCTGCTTGCGCAAGTACGTCATTATATCGAGACGCTGATCCATCCGACGGCGCAGCGCGATGTGCTGACTGCGGCGCGCCATCGCGCCTTTATCGCACCGCGCCTCCTCGGCAGCGTGATCGCGCTGGCGTCTTTTCCGGTTTATCTTTTGATCCGCGGCGCGCCGAGCATGATCGAATTGCTGGCATTCGCCTGGCTCATCGTGCCGATCCTGACCGCGTATTTTCTCTCCCGCACCGGCCGCTACGAGAGCGCGCATATATTGTCATCGCTCGCGCTCGCCGGATTGGTGACGGCGGTCGCGGCCTCGACCGGAGGCATCGCATCCTTCGCCGCGATCTGGCTCGTCATCGTGCCGCTCGAGGCGGCGCTTTCGGCGTCGCGCCGCGTGGTCGCGGCGGCATCGACATTTGCTTTGAGCGCCGCCGGGCTTTTGGTGCTGCTCGGCGAGGTCTATATCCTTCCGTCGCCGTCCGCAAATGCGCCCGCGGCATTTGCGGCACTCGGCATCGTGTCCGCGGGGCTCTACGCCACCGGTCTCGCGCTTGGCGCCGAAGCGCTGGCACGCACCAGCTTCTGGCTGCTCTATGCCGAGGAAGACCGCTATCGGCTTCTGGCGCGCAATATCACCGACGTGATCACGCGGCACGGCCGCGACGGCGCCGTGCTGTTCGTTTCGCCGGCGGCGGAAGCATTGTTCGGCTTGCGCGTCGCCGACCTGCACGGGCACGGCCTGTTCGATCGCGTGCATGTCACCGACCGTCCGGCCTATCTGACCGCGCTCGGCGACGCCGCGGCGCTCGGCGCAACAAGCTCCGTCGAATTCCGCGTGCGGCGTGATGGCGCCGATGCCGACGGTCAGCCCGCGGCCGAGTTTGTCTGGATCGAAATTCGCTGCCGGCCATTGGAACCGGCGACGGCGGACGCAGGCAACGGCCGCGAAGTCGTCGCCGTCTTGCGCGACGTCACTGAGCGCAAGCGGCTGCAACTAGCGCAGCTCGATGCGCACGCGGAAGCGGAGCGGGCCAACGACGCCAAGAGCCGCTTCCTCGCCACCATGAGCCACGAGTTGCGCACGCCGCTCAACGCCGTTATCGGCTTCTCCGACATGCTGATGAAGGAAAGCGAGCTGATGCTCGACCTAAAGCGCCGCAACGAATATGCCGGTCTCATCAACGATTCCGGGACGCATCTGTTGTCGGTGGTCAATGGTATCCTCGACATGTCGAAGATCGAAACCGACAATTTCGAAATCACGCCGGAGCCCTTTGCGCCGGCGCAAGTGATCGCAAGCTGCTGCAGCCTGCTGGCGCTGCGCGCCGATGATGCAGGCATTCGGCTCGAAAAGATCGCTGCTACCGACCTTCCGGAGATCGTTGCCGACAAGCGCGCCATCAATCAGATCTTGCTCAACCTGCTGTCGAACGCGATCCGTTTCACCGATCGCGGCGGCACCGTGACGGTCAGTGCGCGCGCCGAAGCGGCTACGATGACATTTGCCGTCGAGGATGACGGGGTCGGCATCGGCGAGGCGGATCTGACGCGCGTCGGCGAGCCGTATTTCCAGGCCGCCACGTCCTATGACCGCCGCCATACCGGCACAGGTTTGGGCCTTTCCATCGTCAAGGGATTGGTGCGGCTCCACGGCGGCGATCTTTCGATCCGCAGCCGCGTCGGCCAAGGCACGCGCGTCACCGTGCGGCTGCCGCTCGATTGCGAGCGTGCCCTGCCGGCGAGGAAGCCAGCCGCCCAGCTCGCCAACGGCGTGATCAGCTATCTCGCCGGTAGCGCCGTGCCGCATCCGGCGCATTCCGATACCGCGCGCGAAACCGCACCGCGCCAAATCGTCGAAGACATTCAGGTAAAGAAAAGTGCCTAAGCGCCGCAAGACCCGAGTTCCGCTGCACAGGCGCGCCGCAAGCGCCGGTGGAGCGCTGTTGTTCGGCATTTGGGAGCGAGCGGCGCAGCGGCCGATGGACTATGTCGCAATCCTGGCCGCGGCCACGCTCAGCACCATCGTCGTGGCGAATGCGATCTTCCTGCAGACCGGCTCGCGTTCGGCGCCATATTTCGCGCCGCCCGGTTCGGCGGCCGGCGCCAGAGCAGCCGGTTCCATGACGAGCTCTTCGGCGGGTCTTTTGTCCGGGTCCTTGCAAGTCACCGGCGCTACTGCGGCAAAGCCGAGCGAGCAGGTCGTCGCGCTGCGCCCCGTCGGCGCTATCGCCCCGCAGCCGGTCTCCGCGCGCCGCGATGATCCGATCGCCGATCTGATCGGCGGACCGTCGCCGCGCGTCATGGCGGTACAGCGCGCGCTGTCGGAATATGGCTACGGCCAGATCAAACAATCAGGCGTCTTGGACGATCCGACAAGCAGCGCGATCCAGAAATTCGAGCGCGAGCATAAAATGCCGGTCACCGGACGTATCAGCGAGCGTCTCCTCAGCGAACTCACCGCGCTCGTCGGCCATCCCCTGAATTAGGCGGTTCGGCCCTTCGCAAGGCGCGCTTTCCGTGGTTATGGATTCCGGTCCCGCGGTCCGCATCCGCGCTACGGAACAGAGCATGCGCCTTAAATCCGCACTATGGGTCGCCGCTTATCTGCGCCGCTGCCAGGTCGAGGGCACATTCGGCGTGGTGCGCCGCCGCGGCGCGGAAGAAGCCGGCGCCATCTACGTGCGCATCGACCGGCTCAACGGCACGTCGGATCTGTACGGGCCGGCGCCGCAGAGCGAGGTCGATGGCGGAGGCGATCGTTCGTTCGTTCCCTGTCTTGCCGAACGTCCAGCGCTCGATGCGGCGGTCGAAACCTATCTGGCGCGCGAGATCAAATTCGATCCGGATGTATGGATTGTCGAAGTCGAAGATGCGGCGGGCCGAAATTTTTTGGACGTTGTTTCGGGATGACTGTTTCCGCTCTTTCCCGCGCAAGCGGAAATCCAAACTGGGTCCCGCGCTTTCGCGGGAACGAGCGCAGAACTTCACCTAATCAAGAAACGTCGCGGCGCTCGTTGGCGCGCCGCGCCGCCGGCGCGCGGCAAACGGTTGCGGTTGCGGTCCGCGCCTGGGCACGCGCTTCCTCATCCCGCGTCAGCGGCTGATGTGTCCCTGAGGCGCTTTCACTGTTATGCAGCGCCTGCCAGATAGCGACCATGTGTTCGGCCGCTTGCACTGTCATCTCGTCGTAGAGCGCCGCGAGCGCGTGCACGCGCGCGACCGAGTGACCGATGGTGGTGTTGACGAAGAGCAGGATGCGATAGAGCACGTCGCGCGGCATGTTGATTGCCTTGGCCGCCGCCACGATCGGCTCGCCAAGATCGTCACCGGCGATGCGGCGGGCCTGTGCGCGCGGAATGCGCAACGATTGTCCCAGATAGGCGGAAAAGTCCTCACGGTTGCGCGCGAGCGCCGCCGCTTCTAGCCGCTGGATGACGACAGTTTCTCGGCTCACCCCGACCCGGCCGGCCGGCATCGGTGCGGCAATGTGGAGATTGAGCAGGATGAGACGCCGTTCGTCGGCGCTCGCCGCGAAGAATAATTCGTTTAATTCGCTCGCGGCTTCGGGCGTGATCGTCGCTGCCGCAGCGGCGGCCGGGCGTTCCGGTTCGGTCCGTCGTGGCGGCAGTCTTGGCGGCAGGTGAGGCGCGACCGGGAGTGGAACCTCGCGCGGTTTAACGGGTTCGGGCCCCCTGGCGGCTGGCGCGTCTGGAATTACGGGCGCGGTCTCGCGGGGCTTGGGTTGCCGCACGGGATGCGAGCGCACGAGCGCTGCGACTTCGGGCACGTCCGCCGCCAGGCGGGCGATCACGCGCACCGGCGGCGACATGTGGCGCGCCAGCCGTCCGGCCACGGCCACGCGCGTTGCCACATCGACGGCGTCGAGCAGGCGCAGCGCCAGTTCGGTGTAGTGGCGCTTCTCCTCGATCGTGTGGGTCAGTTTCTGGACGTAAAGGTCGGTGAGCACGCGGATGAGGGTCGGCCGCATATCGACCCCGTCGCGGAACCCAAAATGGGTGAGATTTTCGAGACTCGACAGGATGCCGCTTTCCATACGCGTCGCTCGATCGCAACAAACCAGGTGATTTGGCTCACCACACTAAATCCTCTGCGTTAGCGAGCCGTTAACCTTGCATGCGGCTTAATCATTCCGATGCCGAGTTCCGCGCATGGGGGCAGAGCGCACGTGCCGGCGGCAGAGGAAAACGGCTGGTGGATAACGTAATCAAATTTCCGGATGAGGGGCGCATTGTGCGTTTCGGGCGTGACGCTGCGGAAGAATCCGCAACGATCATCATCCTGCCGGTTATTCGGATCGAGCGGTATATGGATCTGAAAGCCGAAGGCGCCGAACCGCAAACGCATCCTCCGGCACAGAATGGCGGCCGTCGACGGTTGAGGCGGCGCTAAGCGGTTCGCCCGATGTTGACGTGGAGCTATTGCCGACGCGACACAAGAACGACGGCGGTTTGGGCCGTTCTCTCGTTTCTCGCGCTGTCCGGCTGTTCCAGCATCGGCGATCTCGGCCAGTTGAATCCGGCGCCGGTTACCGACGGCATTCATGACTGGGTCGGCCAGGAGGCCGCGGTCAGAGGCGGCGCTCCGATCTCGGCGTTCAATCTGACCGACGACGAACACACGCTCCGCGATCTTGCCTTTCCCCTGATCGAGCCGCCCTATGACCGCCAGCGTTGGGACGCGGTGGTTTACGAATGGGGCGACAAGCATTCGTTTCAGCGCGCATTGTGGAGCTACGATCCGACCGCCTATTACCGGCATCTGCAGAACGAACTCGATCGTTCGAGCGCGGCGCGCTACAGTCAGATCATCGACGACATCCGCGACGATCTGGTGCGGCTCGATCCGTTTTTTTCGATGGCGCGCAAGGTTGCTGATCTCGATCAGCGCCGCCAGGCGACGATGGCACAGATGCCCGATCTCAGTCCGCCGGAGCGTTTCAATGCGCAGGCGCGCATCGCCGAGAACAGCTTGACCATCGCCTGGGTCCACACGTCGTTGAATCAGCGTTGCGTGGGCTACCGTTTCGCCATCGAGCATCTCGCGGTCGCCGAGCCTGAACTCGCGGCGGGGGAGGCGGACCGACTGTTGACGGAGCTCTCGCAACAGATCGCGGCTAATGACGTGCGGGTCGTGTCGGCGCCGCGCTTTGCCTATGCCTCGGCGCCCGCCGCGGTTATCGCGCAGCCGCCCGTGAGATAGCGCAAACTACTGGCCGACCGGTTGAAGCTGGCATTTCGCGGCGGCAAGCGCGCGGCGCGCCATCGGCATGAGGCCGGGTTCTGGCGCCAGCGCCCGCAGCACGATCAGTCCGACCGTGCTCGGCGACTCGATGATCAGCCGGTCGGCGGCGGTGACATCTTCCTCTTCCGGCATATCGGCGTGCTGCTCGGGTGTCATCAGATCGAGCTCGATGGTGCGCCGGCCGGCGGCGCGGTCATTGATGGCGTAATAGGCGACGCTCTTTCGCGTGTAGAAAGTGACCGACGTATAGGCTTGGCTCACCGGCGCGATCAGCTTGATCGACCCGTTCGTCAGGTCGTAGCGGCACACCGCCGTAGCGAAGGCCGGATCCATGAACGGCATGATCATCGTCTCGACCGTCGGCGCCGCGAGCGGCACCATGGTGTTGACCGGCGTCAGCGGCAGGAGCCGCGAATAGGCGTCTTGCGTCGCCGCCTGCGGCATCGCCAGCACGGTCGACAGATGCACAATGCCGCCGAGCAGGAGGCCTGAGAGAATCCACAACAACGCGCGGATCATGTGCAGCCCTTTCGCACGACGGTCGGCATCGGGCCTTCTTTGGTTGTGCCGGTGGAGACGCCGATCGGTGTGTCGTAGAGACGCAACACCAGTACGAACTTGTCGACGCCGCCGGTCGGCAGCCAATTGCCGGGCCGCGCCAGCGGCGCGACCGCGACGGCGAAGCTGCCGTCGCCGCCGCGCACGATCTCATCGCTGGTGAAGCTGTGCCGGTCGATGGTGTTGGCGACCAATTTGCCGTCCGGATCGTAGAGCGTGATGGTCCAATAGCGCGCCGCCGGCGTCATGCCGCTGACGGTGAAAATGCAGCGGCCGTCCAGGCTGTTCTTGGCATCGTCGCTGCGCGCGAAGAACGCGACGCCGTCACCTATGCCGGTCGGCAATTCGCCGGTGCGCGCGATATTGGCCCGCGCGTAGGGGTCGATGTCGACCGAGCCGCTCTTCGGCCACGCCGTCCACGCGCCGATTGTGAGCGAGCCGAAAGCGACGCCACGCGTCAGGGTGAACCATGTCGCGCCGAGACCTATGGCAGCGGCGATCAAAAACGTGAAAATCGAACCGAGCAGCAGCCGCATTATCGAACCGGATCGAAGTGTTGTCGCGCGGGCGTAATGGCTTTGACCCTAATCGCTGGATGAACCGTCAAACTAATCGCCGCGAGAACTCGCGGCGGTGACGCGATCCGCCGCGGTCGCGAAAGCATTTGGCGAACCGAGCGCGCCCTGTTTGCCGGCGTCGGGAGCGACCGGCGATACGCCCGCTGCATCCTGCGCCGTCAGCGCTTGATTGGCGTCGTCCAACATATGCTCCACCGCGATCAGCGCGTCGGTTCCCTTGCGTGTCAGCAACGCCGGGTGCGGCCCGTCGCTCGCCACGAACGACGTGTCGGTCATCGGCGGAGCGTGTTCCGGCGCCGGGAAGCCCGGCAGCGGCCGCAATTCGATGCCTTGATGGGCGTAAGCCATGATGTTGTGCCAGGTCATTGCCGGCAGCGTGCCGCCTGTCATGCGTTTGGTCGGCGAGAAATCGTCGTTGCCCATCCACACCGCGCCGACGTAGTTGCCGGTGTAACCGACGAACCAGGCGTCGCGCCAGCTATTGGTGGTGCCGGTTTTGCCGGCGACTTTGATGCCGTCGAGCTGCGCCCGCTTGCCGGTGCCGTTTTCGACCACCGAGTTCATCATCTTGACCATGTCGAGCGCGACTTGCGGACTGATCACCTGCTTCGGCTTCGGCCCGTCGCGATCGAAGCGCCACACCAATTGGCCGGTGCCGGTGCGCACTTCGAGCGCCGCATGCGGCGCCACCGCGCGGCCGAGATTGGGGAACGTCGCGTAAGCGACGGCGTGCTCGTAGACATAGACCTCGTCGGCGCCGATCGGCAGCGACGGCGTATCTGGCAGCGGCGCATGAATGCCGAAATTGCGCGCCGTCTGCACGATCATGGCGCGGCCAAGTTTCGGATTGCCGTGGCCAAGCTCGATCGACAGCCTGACCGGAATGACATTGATCGAGTGGGTGATCGCCTCGATCAGTGTGACCGGCCCGGAAAAGCCGCCAGAATAATTATGTGGACACCAATTGCCGATGCAGACCGGGCCGCCATCAACCACTGAGTTCGGCGTGAAGCCGTTCGCCAGCGCGGTGGCATAGACGTAAGGCTTGAACGAGGAGCCGGGCTGGCGCAGCGCGTCGGTCGCGCGATTGAACTGGCTGGCGCCATAATCGCGGCCGCCGATCATGGCGCGGATGCCGCCGTCGAGATCGGCGAATACGGCCGCCGATTGGCTCGCGCCATAATCGTGACCGTATTGGCGCAATTCGTTTTCGATTTCGTGCTCGGCAAAGCGCTGCAGATTGGAATCGAGCGCGGTGCGCACCACGAAATAACGGTCGTTGACCGATTTCGGGAACGTATCGACGATTTTGCGCATCTCGTCGAACGCGAAGTCGAGATAGTAATTGGGCGCGGCTTCCGCGGTGCGATCGATCGGCGTCGCTGGGTTGCGCCGCGCGCCATAGACCTGACCCTCGGTCATGAATCCGTTGGCGACCAGATTGTCGAGCACGATATTGGCGCGGGCGCGCGCCGCCGGCAGGTTGACCAGGGGAGAAAACTTGGTCGGCGCCTTGAACATGCCGGCCAGCATCGCGGCTTCCGCCAGCGTCACGTCGCGCACCGACTTGCCGAAATAATATTCCGCCGCGGCGTCGACGCCGAAAGCGCCGCCGCCCAGATAGGCGCGGTCGAGATAGAGCTTGAGGATTTCATTTTTGGCCAAATGCGATTCCAGCCACAGCGCCAGGAACGCCTCGTTGATCTTGCGCTGAATGGTGCGCTCGTTCGACAGGAACAGGTTCTTGGCGAGCTGTTGCGTCAGCGTCGAGCCGCCTTGCACCACGCCGCCGGCCTGGGCGTTGGTCATCAATGCACGGAACGTGCCTTGGAAGTCGATGCCGAAGTGCTCGTAGAAACGCCGGTCCTCGGTCGCCAGCACCGCCTTGATCAGATGATCCGGGAATTCATCGAGCGGCACGGATTCATTGTGCTTGATACCGCGGCCGCCGACCTCGTTGCCGTAGCGGTCGAGGAAGGTCACCGCGAGATCGGATTTCTTGAGCCAGTCGTCGTCCGAGGTCTGGCGGAAGGCGGGAATGCCGAGCACCAGCATGAGAAAAAGGCCGCCGGTGCCAAGCGTCGCCATTTCCGATAAGGGCTCGACGAGAATCCAGCGCCGCCAGCCGGCGACGTGCCAGCCGTCCATCGCCGCGGTGAAGCGCTCATAGAGCTCGCGCGCCCACTTGCCGGCCTGGAAGATCGCGGAATCGATACGAGCGTCGAGATCGAGCAGCACCCGCCTGAATTTGGGCTGCCAATCGTCTCCCGGATCGGGGAACATGTCCGTCACTGCCGCTCGCTCCGGAAATCCGCTGGAACCACGAGAACCGCCCTTTTAGCCGACCGGGATTTTGCCGGCCATAAATTAGTTGAAACTGGTCGAGATGAGGTCGGTTGAGTCGGCCGCCAATCTGTGACCAACCCACCCGTCATTGCAGGATGAATGGAAATTGCGGGTAAATTTGGCATAGGTTGGGTCGCCCGGAGAATAACATGACAATGGCGGCTAACGGCTCGGACGATATCCCATTCTGGCGGCGCAAGTCGCTGGAAGAAATGACTGATTCGGAATGGGAAAGCCTCTGCGACGGCTGCGGCAGATGCTGCCTCAATAAGCTCGAGGAGGAGGGCAACTACGCCGACACCTATTACACCGATGTCGGCTGCCGGCTCCTCGACGGCGAGACCTGCCGCTGCCGCGACTATAGGAATCGGCTCGAACAGGTGCATGACTGCGTGCAACTGACGCCGGAGAGCCTCAAAACCATCAATTGGCTGCCGCCGTCCTGCGCCTATGTGCTCGTTGCCAAGGGCCGGGACCTCTATTGGTGGCATCCGCTCGTCTCCGGAGACCCCGAGACCGTGCATTCCGCCGGAGTCTCGGTACGGGGCCGCCTGAGCGCCAGCGAAGAGACCGTGCCGGACAAGGATCTCGAGGACTACATCGTCAGCTGGCCGCAGAAATTGCCGAAGGGCGCGAGGCGGCGGAAGTAGCTTTCCTGCCCCGGTAGGGGTGTCGGAAAGTCGGCGCACCCCTGGTCTGCGTATTGGATGCTTGCAACGGCTCGCCGCGACGGCCAATTGATGCCGACCGGCGACTTTGGCCCGTGGCTCAACCAATCGGTTCTGATGACAAGCGAAATTGCTCCCGAGGAGAGGCATCGTATTGCCGCTGACGCTGCAGCCGAGCTGAGCGCGGCAGGCCGCGCTCCTCGCGAATCACAGGCCTTCGTTCCGCCACGCGCGGCGGCGCCGATGTCGGCCGACCACGCCGCGGCCCGTGCCATCATCTTCGGCATCATGCTGGCGATGTTTCTGTCCGCGCTCGAGCAGACCATCGTCGCGCCGGCACTGCCGGCCATCGGCAAGAGCCTCGGCGGCATCGACGATCTCTCATGGGTGGTGACGGCCTATCTGCTCGCGGCAACGGCGACGACGCCGCTATTTGGTAAGCTGTCCGACATTTACGGCCGGCGCGCCGTCATGCTGTCGGCGATTTCGGTCTTCGTCATCGGCTCGGTTGCCTGCGCTATGGCGCCGTCGATCTGGGTTCTGATTGCCGCGCGCGCCCTGCAGGGCATCGGCGGCGGCGGACTATTGCCGATCGCACAGACGGTGATTGGCGATTTGTTGAGCCCGCGCGAGCGCCCCATCGTCATGGGCCACACCTCGATCATGTTCATGACCGCGAGTACGCTCGGTCCGGTGCTCGGCGGATTGCTCACCGATCATTTGCACTGGTCGCTGATTTTTTGGATCAACTTGCCGCTCGGCCTGATCGCGCTCGCGACCACCGACCGCGCGTTGCGCAAACTGCCGCGGCACGATCGCCGGCACCAGCTCGACGTGATCGGCGCGACGACGTTGGTCGCGGCGGCGCTGATGCTGATGGTGGCGCTGGCCTGGGGCGGCACGCATTATCCATGGGGTTCCTGGCAGGTCGTCACATTGTTTGCCGCTTCCGCGGTGCTGTGGTGTCTCTTTGTGGTTCGACTTCTGAGCGCGCGCGAGCCGTTCATTCCGCTGGCTATCCTCGGGGGGCGCGTGACCGGCACCATCATCTGCGCCGCATTCTTCGCCGTCGGCACCATCGTCGGTGTGACCATCTACACGCCGCTTTATTGCCAGACCGTGCTCGGCATTTCGGCAAGCCAGTCGGGGCTGACGCTCATTGCCTTTATGGCCGGCACCGTGATTGCGTCGCAATCAACGATGCGGCTGATGGTGCGCGTCAAGCACTATATGCGGATCCCGATGGTGAGCCTGACCGTTGCCATTATCGTCCTTGGCATTCTCGCCGCCAATCCGGCGGGGGTTACGCTCACCGAATTCGCATTCCTGCTCTTTGCGCTCGGCTGCGGGCTTGGACCGATGTATCCGATGAGCACGCTGGTCACGCAAAATTCGGTGAAGCCGCACCAGATGGGCACCGCGACCGGTGCGTTGAATTTTTTCCGGACGCTGGGCGGCGCGCTCGTCGTCGCAGTGTTCGGCGCCATCGTGCTCGGCGGCGTCTCCGACGGCTCCGGCGTCATGACGCTGGAAAAAATCGCTGCGGTGCACGGCGATTTGGCGCCGGCATTTCACAACGTCTTCATCGCCGCCATCATTTTCATCGCTATTGCCTTGTGTTGTCTCTTGGCGGTCGAGGAAAAGCCGATGCACGGGCCGGTGCGGCTGAACGACACTGCTAGTGAGTAATCGGGCGGCGAGTAATTACGGCGCAAGCGGCGAGCCGAACACCTTTGCGGTATCGACGATCCACGACCGATAGCGTTGCAGCGGCGTCAGGCCGGTCAGGCCGCCGCAGCCGCCGGTCAGGTTAGGGCCGGTCGACCAGCTCACGATGCCGATCACCACAAGGCTGCCGTTCTCGTCACGGAACGCCGGCGCGCCGGAATCGCCGGTGCAGGCGCCGAGCCCGGCGCTGACGCCTTTGGTCGCCGGATCGAACAGGCGGATTTCAAGCGAGCTCGGATGGCCGGTGACGGTGAGCGTTGCGGCGTGGGCAAGACCGTCAAGCTGGTCGGCGCCGCGGACGGTGACGCCGATGCCAGCAACGGTCAGAACATCGCCGATGGCGATCAATTCGTCCTCGCCGCCGATCCGTGCCGGTGTGACGCGCGCCGGCGCCGGCTCGGCGAGCTTGAGCAGCGCAACGTCAGCCGTGGCGAGATGCCCAAACAGGCGCTTGATATCGAATTGCGGGTGACGCGCGGTGCGCACGACGTCTTTCAGGGCCGGCACTTGGCCCGGCACGGTGTCGGCGAGCTTATAATGCCCGTCCGGCTCCACGCAGTGCCCGGCCGTGAGCAAGAGGTCGCGCGTGATCGCGGTCGCTGTGCAAAAAGTGCCGTACGAACTGAGGATCGTCACCACGGAACTTCGAACATTGCCCGCCGCGGGTGGTGCGCCGCCGACCATCGCGACGCTTGATATGACGGCCGCGCCGTTCATGGCCGCAATCGCGAGCGCCGTAACAAGGCCAAAGGGCAGATATCGTGGAATAAAACGCACATTCGTCATTGGTCTTTTCTCTGGTTTCGCCGGCCACAATAGTGGTGTTTTCAAGTTTTCGTGTTGACCGAGCCCCATATCAGCCGTTCAGGCGAGGTTCACTGCGGAGGGGCTAAGACCAATCATGAGTTCCGCTGTGCGAATAGCCATTGTCGCCCTGTTCACGCTTGCGCTTATCCCCCTGCTGGCGCCGGCACGCGGCGAGGACACCGCTCTCCCGGCACGTGCGGAGGAGATCGCCCGCCCGGCGGCGCCCTCAGTCGGCGAAGCCGGCCGGGCCTGTCTCGACCAGCGGGAACGCCGCACCGAGGCGGGTAAGCTCGTTCCGCTGGCCGCCGCCATGCACACCGCCAAGGCCCGGATGCCCGGAACGGTGGTCCGCGCGCGGCTGTGCCACGGTCCCGAAGGCCTCGTCTATGTGCTGACAGTTCTCGCCCGCGATGGCAAAGTGGCCCGCATAACCGTCGACGCCGTGAAAGGCACGCTCGTCGGCGGGCTCTAGCATGATCCGGAAAAGTGGAAACCGGTTTTCCGAAAAGATCATGCGCCACTAATGTAAGCGGAGCACTCTTTGCGGCTTCTTGTTGTCGAGGACGACCCCGACCTTAACCGGCAGCTTGCCACGGCGTTGACCGACGCCGGCTATGTCGTCGACCGCGCCTTCGACGGCGAGGAGGGGCATTACCTCGGCGAGAGCGAACCCTACGACGCGGTCATCCTCGATATCGGTCTGCCTAAGATGGACGGCATTTCCGTTCTCGAAGCCTGGCGGCGCTCTGGCCGCGCCATGCCGGTCCTCATCCTCACCGCGCGCGACCGCTGGAGCGACAAGGTGCAGGGTTTCGACGCTGGCGCCGACGATTATGTGGCAAAGCCGTTCCATCTCGAGGAAGTGCTGGCGCGGGTGCGCGCGCTCTTGCGCCGTTCGGCGGGCCACGCCAAAAGCGAATTCACCTGCGGGCCGGTTCGCCTCGACACGCGCACCGGCCGCGTCGCCGTGGACGGCAATCCGGTCAAGCTCACTTCGCATGAATACCGGCTACTGTCTTATTTGATGCACCATACCGGCCGCGTGGTGTCGCGCACCGAACTGGTCGAGCATCTCTACGATCAGGACTTCGACCGCGACTCCAACACCATCGAAGTCTTCGTTGGGCGCATCCGTAAAAAGCTCGGCGTCGACGTCATTCAAACTGTGCGCGGTCTCGGCTATCTCCTGACGCCGCCCGATGCGCGCTAATTCGCTCGCCGTTCGTCTGTTCCTCTGGGCCACCGCCTGGACGGTGGTCATTCTCATTATCACCGGCATCGCACTGTCGACGCTCTACCGCCACGCCGTCGAGCGCGCCTTCGATCGCCGCCTCGACGTCTATTTGCGCACGCTGGTGGCCGACGTCGCCTCGCCGGAAGAGGGTGGTGAAAAATTCCCACAGTCGATTGGCGAACCATTGTTCGAACTGCCGCTGTCGGGCTGGTACTGGCAGGTCACGCGGCTCGATACCAAGACGCCTGAGGTGCACTCCTCGCGCTCGCTGTGGGACAGCAATCTGCCGCGTCTGGCCAACGATCATTCGGCTAGCGCCGCCGAATATCGCCAAGGTTATGCGCAGGGGCCCGAGGACCAAAACCTCCGTATCGTCGAGCGCAATATCGATCTCGGCGGCGACGGGCGTTATCTGATCTCGGTCGCGGGTGACGCGTCCGAAATCGACGACGAAACCAACAGTTTCGATCGCGCCATCGGTATGACATTTGCGGCGCTCACCGTGGCGTTGTTGTTGACCACAGCGCTGCAGGTGCGCTTCGGCCTTGCCCCGCTCAAGCGCATTTCCGAGAGCCTTGCCGAGATCCGCTCGGGCCGCGCCGAGCGCCTGCAAGGCGAATTCCCGGTGGAAATCGCGCCATTGGCGCGCGAGACCAATGCGCTGATCGAGGCCAATCGCGAGATCGTCGAGCGCGCCCGGACGCATGTGGGCAATCTTGCGCACGCGCTGAAGACGCCGCTCTCGGTCATTGTCAACGAGGCCGCGGCGCGCGGCAACGATCCGCTCGCGCACAAGGTATTGGAGCAGACCGACATCATGCGCGATCAGGTGGCGCGGCAATTGGAGCGGGCGAGGCTTGCCGCGCGTTCGAGCGTGATCGGCACGCTGGTCGAGATTCCGCCGGTCGTCACCGCGCTGGCGCGCACGATGGAGAAGCTCTACCGCGCCCGCGACATCGCCATCGATGTCGACGTGCCCAAGAATGCGCGGTTTCGCGGCGAGCAGCAGGATCTCGAGGAGATGATCGGCAATCTGGTCGACAACAGCTGCAAATGGGCGCAGTCGCGGGTTGCGATCGAAGTCATGGCCGAGCAGCCGGCCGGGGGCGGCACCAAGTCCCGCGTGCGCATCATCGTCGATGACGACGGGCCAGGGCTTTCTCCTGCCGAGCGCGAGCAGGTCGCGCAGCGCGGCCAGCGGCTCGATGAGACCAAACCCGGCTCCGGCCTCGGCCTTTCGATCGTGATCGAACTTGCCGGCCTCTACGGCGGCGTGCTGACGCTCGGCACCGCGCCGATCGGCGGCTTGCGCGCGGAGCTTGCGCTCCCGGGCGGGTGACGCGGATGCATTCGATCATGTAGTCTAACCAGCAAACAGCCGTCCAATAGAACGGCGTCACCAGGGGAGGGTTGTCATGCGGATATCTCGCCGTCGTCTGCTCTTGGGTAGTGCGCCGGTAGTCTTGGCGGGCGCCACAGGAGCGCCGATTTTGGCGCCGCTCGTGGCGCGCGCGCAGCAGGCGCAATGGTCTTACAAATACGCCAACAACCTTCCCGATGCGCACCCGATGAACGTCCGCGCCCGCGAAATGGCTGCAGCGATCAAGGAGCAGACCCATGGCCGCTTCGATCTGCAGATCTTTCCGTCGAGTCAGCTTGGCTCCGACACTGATACGCTCAGCCAAATCCGCTCGGGGGGCGTCGAATTCTTCACGCTATCGGGACTGATCCTGTCGACGCTGGTTCCGGCGGCGTCGATCAACGGCATGGGTTTTGCGTTTCCGAGCTACGACGCGGTGTGGAAGGCGATAGACGGCGATCTTGGCGCTTATGTGCGCGCGCAGATCGCCAAGTCGGGCCTGATTGCCATGGAAAAAATCTGGGACAACGGCTTTCGGCAAACCACGACGTCGACCAAGCCGATCGTCGCGCCGGACGATTTCCGCGGCATGAAGCTGCGCGTACCGCCGTCGCCGCTGTGGACCTCGATGTTCAAGGCGCTCGATGCGTCGCCGGCATCGATCAATTTCAACGAAGTCTATTCGGCGCTGCAAACGAAGATCGTCGACGGCCAGGAAAATCCGCTGGCGATCATCTCGACCGCGAAGCTCTACGAAGTGCAGAAATATTGCTCGCTGACTAATCACATGTGGGACGGCTTCTGGTTCCTGGCCAACCAGCGCGCCTTCGAGGCACTGCCCGACGACGTGCGCGGCATTGTCGCAAGGAACATCAATATCGCCGGCTTGAAAGAACGCGAGGACGTCGCCGAACTGAACGCGACGCTGCAGCAGTCTCTGGCGGCCAAAGGCCTGGTCTTCAACCGGCCCGACCCGGCACCATTCCGCGACAAGCTGCGCGCTGCCGGCTTCTACACCGAGTGGAAGACCAAATACGGCGACGAAGCCTGGGCGCTGCTTGAGAAATCGGTCGGCAAACTTGCGTAACCGCCAGTGACCACGCTGCAGACTTTGGCTTATGCGAAGGAGAGCAGGGCGGCCTCGCATCCCTTCACGGCGTCGATCGAATCGTCGCTCGGATCGTTGGTCGAGATTCTGGCGGCGGGCCTGGTGGCCGCCGAGATCGCGATTCTGTTCGGCGGTGTCGTCTCGCGATACGTGTTCGATCGGCCGCTGGTCTGGTCGGACGAGCTCGCCTCGACACTGTTCCTGTGGCTGGCGATGCTCGGCGCGGTCATCGCTTTTCGCCGCGACGAGCACATGCGCATGACGGCCTGCGTCGGCATGCTGCCGCCGTCATGGCGCGCGACGCTCGATACGTTCGCGACCGGCGCAGCGCTCGCGTTCCTTCTTCTCATCGCCTGGCCGACCTATCAATACGCGATCTATCAGCTGCCGATCACGACCTCGGCCCTTGAGATCACCGACACCTGGCGCGCCGCCGCAATGCCGGCCGGCATCGCCTTGATGATCGTCTTCGCGGTGCTGCGCCTGTCGCGAACCGGCTCGCCACGGTCGCTGTTGCTGTCGCTTTCAGCCGTCGCCGCGCTTGTTGCGTTGTTCTGGCTCGCCGGGCCGATGTTCATGCGGCTCGGCAATCTCAACCTTTTGATCTTCTTCGTCGGCGTAGTCGCCGCCGCCGTGTTCGCCGGCGTGCCGATCGCCTTTGCGTTTGGGCTTGCGATCTTCGGCTATCTTGCGCTCGCCACCCACACGCCGCTCTTGGTTCTGGTCGGGCGGATGGACGAGGGGATGAGCCATCTCATTCTGCTTGCCGTGCCGCTCTTTGTCTTTCTCGGCTTGCTGATTGAAATGACCGGGATGGCGGCCGCCATGGTGGCATTTCTGGCGAGCCTGTTGGGCCATGTGCGCGGCGGATTGCACTATGTGCTCGTCGCCGCGATGTATCTGGTCTCGGGTATTTCCGGCTCGAAGGCCGCCGACATGGCGGCGGTGGCGCCGGTGCTGTTTCCGGAAATGAAAGCGCGCGGCGCCAAGCCCGGCGATCTCGTCGCGCTGTTGTCGGCAACCGGCGCGCAAACCGAGACCATTCCGCCGAGTCTTGTTCTCATCACCATCGGATCGGTGACCGGCGTGTCGATTGCAGCTCTGTTCACCGGCGGACTTCTTCCCGGCGTCGTGCTCGCGCTTCTGTTGTGCTTTGTCGTGCGCTGGCGCTACCGGCGGGACGACAAAGGCCTTGCTGGGCGTGCCAGCAAACGCGACATCGCGCGCGCCTTTCTGATCGCCTTGCCGGCGATCGTGCTGCCGTTCCTGATCCGCGCCGCCGTTGTCGAAGGCGTCGCCACCGCGACCGAAGTGTCCACCATCGGCATCGCGTATTCGGCGCTTGCCGGCCTTCTCATCTACCGCCGCTTCGATTGGGCGGCGCTGCGGCCGATGCTGGTGTCGACCGCCTGCCTCTCGGGCGCGATCCTGCTCATCATCGCCACGGCGACTGGCATGGCCTGGGGCCTGACGCAATCCGGCTTCTCGCGCACGCTGGCCGGCGCGATGACTGGTCTGCCCGGCGGCGCCGCGACTTTCATGGCGGCGTCGATTGCGGCCTTCGTCGTGCTCGGCTCGGTGCTCGAAGGCATCCCGGCCATCGTGCTGTTCGGGCCGCTATTGTTTCCCATCGCCAAGGCCGTCGGCATCCACGAAGTGCATTATGCGATGGTGGTCATTCTCGCGATGGGCATCGGCCTGTTCGCGCCGCCATTCGGCGTTGGTTACTACGCCGCCTGCGCTATCGGCCGCGTTGAGCCGGCCCAGGGCATGCGGCCGATCTGGGCCTACATGCTGGCACTGATGATAGGCACCGTCATCGTCGCGGCGGTGCCGTGGATCTCCACCGGCTTCCTGAGATAGCGGTTGGATGGACGTCGTCCGGGGGTGGTCAGCCAAAGCTTGCGTCAGGCGCTGACCCAAAACCTGTCAGCTCAACTCCAAGCGTGCCGTGGGCAGATCGATCAGCCCGCGGATCATGATGTTGAAGGCGACGACGATGCGCTCCTCGGCCTCGTTGGCCGCGCCCTGCTCAACCGCATGGGGAACGTGGCTCGGCCATATCAACATGCGGCCTTTCTCGGCGGGAATAACGAAAACGTCGGAATTCAATTGGTTTTTCTTGAGATAGGTGGGCTCGAGATTTTTCGAAATCAGCCGCGGCGACGCGAACGCCGTCGGCCCGCAATTCTTCGGCGTCTTGATATAGAAGAGGCCGCTGAGCAGGCAGTTCGGATGCATGTGCATGTTGTGGCGGCGATTTGGGTTGGCGATGTTCGCCCACATATTGGTGATGTAATGCGAGTCGCGTTTGATTTCGAAGGCGTCCAAAATTATTCCGGATTCTTCCATGATTACGGCGACCAGCTCTTTCATCTCGGAAAGCGTCTGGAGGTTGTCCGGCGTCATGTAGGCAAGGATCGCCCCGTCGCGAGAGGAAGTGCCCTTTCCGGATTTCTGCAACAGCCGCAACTTTTTCTCTATTCGGTCGCACAGGCTGAGGTCGGACAGCATTCCCGTGAACATCGGCGTCGGGAACAGCGTGAGCATCTGTTTTGCGGTCAATTCCACCGCGGTGGGCGCGTGGGGAATATCAAGCATCGGCATTCGCGCCTTGGTTAAGCTCGTGGCTCGGTTTAGCTCTTGGAAAGTCAATATGACGATCGCCCGCGATCCGAGATTTTGCTTGGGATGAACCGGGAAATAAATGCCCGCGCCCATAAATCGGCGGCGCAAACGCATAAAGCGAAAATAAAATATGCGCAGAACAGCAAGATTTTGTCGTGGCGAACAGCGCGACTATGATGCCGGCGCGGTGACGACAGCGAAACCGGAGACCGTCATGAAAGGCTTCCTGATTGCCCTTATTGTGGGCGTTTCTGTCGTAACGATAGCGGCGCCTGGCACGGCGGAGGCGCACTACGGTGCGCATCATCATTGGCGCCACGTTTGGCACCATTATTGGCACCCCGGCCCGTCATATTATCCGATCTCTGGCTTCTATAATTTCTGGCCGGATCCCTACGGGTCGGTCTGCATCTGGCATCGCGACTGGGACGCCTACTGGCATCGCGACTGCATCTGACCGCGCGCCTTCCGACGGCACGGCTCAATCGAGCGTGACATGAGCCGAGGTGATGACGTTCTTCCACAACTCCGTCTCTTGGCGGAAGAAGGAGACCGTCGCCTGCGGCGTGCCGCCGACCGGCTCGGCCGACAAGTTGACGAGACTCTTCAGCACGTCGGGATCGTGCAAGGCTTCGTTCACTCCCGCATTGACCTTGTCGACGATGGCGGACGGCGTGCCCGGCGGTGCCACGACGGCATACCAGGCGGAGGCGGCGAAGCCCGGCAAAGTCTCGGCGATCGTCGGCACGTCCGGCAAGCTCGACATGCGCCGCGGCGAAGCGACCGCGATCAGCTTCAGCTTGCCGGCTTTGATCAACTGCATCGACACGCCGAGATTATCGAACATGCAATCGACGCTGCCGGCGGTGAGGTCGTTGAGCGCCGGCGCCGAGCCGCGATAGGGTACGTTCTGCAATTTCACATGCGCCATCATCTGAAACATTTCCGATGTCAGATGTGACGTCGTGCCGTTGCCTTGCGTGGCGTCAGTCACCTTGCCGGGATTAGCCTGCACATAGGCGATGAAGTCCTTGATGGTGTTGGCCGTGATTTTGTCGGGATTGACCACGAGCGCGTTCGGCACCCGGCCGATGACGACGATGGGCACGAATTTCGTCGGATCGAAGCCAAGCTGCGGATAGAGATTTTGATTGATGACCAAAGGCGGGGGCGGCGACGCCAAGAGCGTGTAGCCGTCGGGGTCCGCTTTGGCGGCGAACTCGGCGCCGATATTGCCGCCGGCGCCGGCGCGGTCCTCGACGATCACCGGCTGTCCCCATTTGCGCGACAGCCACTCGCCAACGATGCGGGGCACGACATCGGCAGTGCCGCCGGCCGGGAAGGGGACCACGATCTTCACCGGGCGCGAAGGATAATCGTCGGCGCGCGCCGCGGGGGCGAGGACTGCGGTAAGCGCCAGCGCCAATGCTGCCCGCAAAAAGCCTGCCGACAAACCTGTCGTTTTCAGTGCGTCGTCGCCAGCGATGGCGGCATTTTGTCTTCGTGCCGTTGTCGGCATGTTTTTGTCCGTGGGCGTTTCCGGGTGCGGAACTTAGCCAAACCACCGCAGTGCCGCCAGAGCGCGACTGTCGTGATGCCGCGCGAGCGAAGGCGCTTTAGGCGGGGAAGGGATGTCGCCGGAGTTTTGCCCCAATAAAACTCTTTGCTGTCATAAAGTGGGCGGGACGCGCTCGTCTCAGGGTGCGTCGTCTAGGGGTTATATGCCGCTGAAGATCGCAACCGCCGTCGTTTTGCTTGGCGCGTGTCTCGCCGCCTGCACGGCCAATTCCGGACCCAAGGAAGCAGGCGGCACCGCGGCTGGTGCGGTGGCCGGCGGGGCGATCGGCAATGTCATCGGCGGCAGCGCGGGCAACCGGTTCGCCGGTACGGTGATCGGCGCCGCGGTCGGCGGGTTGATCGGCAATCGCATCGGCGCCTCGCTCGACGACGAAGACCGGCGGCGCGCCTATGCGGCACAGATGCAGGCGCTCGAGGCCGGGCCTTCGGGCGCGCCGGTGGCGTGGCGCAATCCCGACGACGGCCGTTACGGCAATGTCGTGCCGGGTCCCGCCTACCAGGCCAACGGTGCCACATGCCGGCAATATTCCGAGACTATTTATATCGACGGCAATCCGCAGAACGCGCGCGGCACCGCATGCCGCAAGCCGGACGGGACCTGGACGGCGGTGGAGTAGAGGAAACGGTTGAGGGGCGGACACGCGGAATGATCGATCGGTTTCGTCGTTCTCTGGCATCATCCTTGCGTGTGACTTCCTGTGTAAGACTTCCTGCGTATGACTCCTTGCCTATGAGAGTTCGGTTTGATCTTCTGTTGCAAGGGCTTTCTGTGGGATCGGCATTCTGTTGCAGGTCGCGCGCGAGCGGCAATCCTATTTGGGAGAATCTGACAATGCGTGCAGCGCATTTGGCATTCACGGTCGCATTGCTAGCCGGCGTCGCCGGTGGCTTGGCTGGTTGCGGCAAGGGGCCGCAAGGTGACGCGGGTCCGACCGGCCCGGCCGGCCCGCAGGGTCCGAAGGGCGATGTCGGCGCCGTGGGTCCGGCCGGCCCCGCCGGTCCGGCTGGCCCGGCAGGTCCGCAAGGCCCCGCGGGTCCGCCGAGCCCGACCATCCGCGTCGTTAAATCGGACTGCACGTCCGGCTGCACGGTGCAATGTTTGGATAGTGAAGTCCTGGTATCGGCCTATTGCGGGCCGACCCGAAACGCGGCGCAGATACTCGGCGAACGCGGGGCATCCTGCGGTCCGGATGCAAGCCCAGCCAACGCGCCGCTGGTCGCGGTTTGCGTTGCATCGCCGCAATAATTTGCAGTTAGGTTACGTAAGCGGCGCCAAGGCGAGGCGCCGCTTTCACCTTCCCTAAACCCGTTTTCCGAAACGGCATTGCTTGGCGCGGGCTTGGCGTGGCGAAAGTGCGCGCAGAAAGCGCATTGGTGCCGTAATTTCGGGTGCTTCATGTACGGCTGATTTCGAGAAAGCGTTGTTGCAACAATGACATAAGCCACTTCGTCGCTCTCACCGGCTAAGGATCAGCTAACGTCCAATCGAGGGCATTTCCTGCGGCGCTGGGCGCGTCCGCAGTGGGGGCTCGTCGAGGCTCGCGTCCCGGCCGGGAAACGCACCAGCGCCCGCCGCTGACCGACTGTGCGCATGAAAAACCCGGCCTTTTGCGGGCAATGGCCGTGGGTATGGTGCACGGCGCGATTCCCATTTGTTTGGAGGTTCGCCCTTGCCAGCCGAAACACGCACTCGCATTCCCCCCGGCTACTACGCCGGTGCCGATGTCGAAGTGAATGAAGATTACACCCCGGCTGAAATTGCCGAGGCGATTGAAATGCTCTCCTTCCGCACCAGGGAAACCCGTCACACGATCAGCATTGACGGCGAAGTCGCCAAGTTCATTGTCAAGCGGCTGCGCCAGCCCGGGTGAGAGGGCGGCAAAATAATTCAACGGCTTCGAACACCACTGCCGAAGTGCCGTCGCTCGAACGGGTCCGGCTGCGTAGATTTGCAGCATGGTACCAAGGATAACTAGGGCCGCTCCTACCGCAGTGCGAACGGGCAGGCGCTCGGCTATTTCTATTTCGAGGAAGAGCCAGGGCGACGATCAGCGGCCAATCTGCTCACCAAGGATGAGGCGCGGCGGATCGCAGCGAATGTGGCGAAGCTGCTAGTTCGCCGACGATCATCCTCCTGGTTCTTGATGCTTATGCGGCCTCCACCTGCCGCTCGACGATGACTGGGAGGGTGAAAGAAAAAGTCGAGCCTTGGCCGACCTGCGACTCGACCCAAATTTTACCACCATGCATCTCGATGATGCGTTTCGATATGGCCAGCCCCAAGCCAGTGCCGCCCTTCTTGCGCGTGATCGCATTGTCGGCCTGCTGGAACTCCTGAAAGAGCTTCGCTTGGTCCGCTTGGGATATGCCAGGCCCGGTATCACGCACCGACAGATGGAATGAACCGTCAGCCGCTGCGGCCTTGATGACTACTTCGCCAGCATCGGTGAACTTGATGGCGTTACCGACAAGGTTGATTAGAACCTGCGCCAAGCGCCGCCCGTCGCCGCGGCCAGGTGGCAGTTTGGCGGCCGCCTCCACCTTGAACGCGAGCTTCTTGTCGGCCGCCAGCGGCTCGAGAGTGCTGCGGACGGTCTGGGCAATATCCTCGAGGTAGTAATCGGACAGTTCGAGCACCAGCTGCCCGGCCTCGATCTTGGATAGATCAAGCACGTCGTTGATCAAGCCGAGCAGGTGCTTGCCGTTGCTCTCCAGCCGCTTGAGGATGCCCAGCATCTTCTCGGATGGCTCACCGTAAGCGCCGTCCGCCATCAATTCGGTATAGCCCAGGATGGCGTTGAGCGGCGTGCGCAGCTCGTGGCTCATATTGGCGAGGAACTGCGACTTGTGCTGGCTCGCCTCTTCAAGCTGGTGGCTCTTGTCCCGGATTTCGTCGAACAAGCGCACATTCTCGATCGCGATCACCGCTTGGTCAGCGAAAGTGGTCACGAGCTCAATCTGCTTGTCTGTGAACGGCTCCGGCTTCGAGCGGGTTAACCCCAAGACGCCGATCGGGCGCCCCACGCGCATAAGCGGCACAGCAAGCACCGCTCTAAAGTGTCCGACCTTTTGCGATTCCCACCAAGTGTATTCGGAGTCTTGAAAAACGTCCGGAATATGGACGATCTTGCCTTCGAGCGCGGCGCGGCCGGTTGCAGTGCCGCGCTCCGGCTTCAAATACCGATCCTTCATGAATCCGAGATACTCGCCCGAAAAACCGTAGCTGGCGGACCAGACATAGTTTCCGCTCTCGTGTCGGAACAGGTATGAATTATCTGCCTCGCACAAACGAGCTGCCGACTGGACCAGTGTGTCGAGGACAGCCTGCAGATCAAAGGTTGAGCGGCTGATGATCTTGAGTACGTCGGCGGTAGCAGTCTGCTGTTCCAAGGAATTCTTAGTTTCGTTGAACAACCGCACATTCTCGATCGCAATCACGGCCTGATCGGCGAAAATCTTTAGGAGTTGAACCTGTGCGTCTGAAAATAACCCCGGCTGTTTCCTCGCAATAAAGATCGCTCCGACGACTTGCTCGTCGCGGACCATCGGCACGCCCAAGCAACCGCGATAACCACTGACCCGAGCAGCTTCTTTTGCAGCTTCTTTTATTTGATATTGAGGATCGCTCAGCACATCCGCGACATGGCAAACGCTACGAGTGCGGATCGCGCGCGCCGAGACTGTCTCGTCAGTGAGCCGCATTGGAAATGCATGCCGAACAGCTTCCACCCCAGCCTCTGTCACGCCATGGACCGACGCAAGGCGAATTTGTTCGCCCTCGATGAGGGAGACGACACTAATCTCCGCATCGCACAGCTTCTCTGCTCGCTCGCCAATGATTTCAAGCACAGGCCGAATATCGGCTGGCGAACTTGAAATGACGCTCAACACCTCTGAGGTTGCGGTCTGCTGCTCCAATGATTGGCGCAGCTCGTTGAGAAGTCGCGTGTTCTCGATAGCGATGACGGCCTGGGCAGCGAAATTCTGCAGCAGCGCAATCTGTTTGTCGGTGAAAGGTCGGACTTCCTGACGATAGACGAATATAGCGCCGACCAGAACATTGTCCTTGAGCATTGGCACGCAAACGGTGGATCGTGCACCGCCGAACTTCGCTGCCGAGCCATGGACGGCTTCGGCAGCGTAGTCGACGGTGTGACTCAACTGCTTCGTCCGCATAACGCGATCGAGCATGCTACCCGGGGTCATTTGATATGGCCCGGGCCGCCCGTAGAATTCGGCAAGCTTCGGCGGCGTACCGACTCCTGCCGCGAACTGGACCGCTTCGCCGTCGATCCGGAATAGCGAACCGAACTTTGCCTCGCAGATGCGCACGGCATTCTCTAGCATCGCCTGAAACACGGGCTCCAGCTCGCCGGGTGATGAGCTGATAACGCGCAGCACATCCGAGGTGGCCGACTGCTGCTCCAGTGATTCTGCCAGTTCCCGAGCGCGCTGGTGTTCAGCCTCGAACAGCCGCACATTCTCAATGGCGATCACCGCCTGGTCGGCGAAAGTCGTTGCAAGTTCGATCTGTTTGTCGGTGAACGGCCGCACCGATTTGCGCTGCAAAACGATCACGCCGATCGCTGTTCCCGCACGCATGAGCGGCACACCAAGGATCGTCCGCACATCGAATTTGTTCTTATCGCCCAATGTGTATTCCGGGTCGTCGCGAATGTCCCGGATGTGAACGGGCCGCCCTTCAAGAATCGCTCGTCCCGCGGCTGAGCTTCGACCCGACGGGATCGGATGCGTTGTCATGTATTCACTGTGTTCTGGCGAATAGCCATACGACGTGAGATGCTCGAACACATCTCCCTTTGGTCGCGAGATGGCCGCTATGTCGGCCTCACACAATCGCGCCGCTGATTCGACAAGCGTGTTGAGTACTACTTTTAGATCGAAGGTCGATCGGCTAATGACTTTGAGCACGTCGGCGGTCGCGGTCTGCTGCTGCAAGGCCTCTCCGAGATCATCGGTGCGCTGCCGCAGCTCGTTGAGCAGCCGCGTGTTCTCGATGGCGATGACGGCCTGAGCAGCGAAGTTCTGCATCAGTGCGATCTGCTTGTCGGCGAACGGCCGAACCTCCTGGCGGTAGATGAAGAAGACGCCGACCAACACATCGTCCTTGAGCATTGGCACGGCAACGATAGATCGTGCGCCGCCGAGCGTGGCTGCCGGGCTTGGGCCCCAAGCCTCAGCGGTGACGTCGGCGGTATGGCTCACCTGCTTTGTCCGCATAACGCGATCGAAGTGGCCGCCCGGTGTCGGTTGAAAAGCCCCGCGCCGCCTTATGAATTCGGCAAACGCTGGCGGTGCGTTGTGCATCGCGACCGTGCGATAAGCGTCGCCCTCGACGAGATACAGCGTGCCGAAGTTGGCTTGGCAGATGCGCGTCGCATTCTCCAACATGGCCTGGAATACTGGCTCCAGTTCGCCGGGCGACGAGCTGATGACGCGCAACACTTCGGATGTCGCCGTCTGCTGCTCCAGCGACTCGCTGAGTTCGCGAGTGAGCCGCGCGACCACTGTTTCCGGGCTGGCAGCGGGGGAACCGTGACGGCGTGCGGCCTTTGGCGCAGCACCCCGCTTCGGCATTGCCGTCTTGCGGCGTTGCGCTTTACTCGGTTCGCCGCCTGCTCTGGAGCGCCGTCTCATTGCCTCCCCCATGACGCAAGGACAAGGCATTGTAGCAGGCAGACTTGTGCTCAGGTACGGTATGTTCGCCGCAACATTTGCCAAGCGGGTCGCTTAAAAAAACGCCTTGGCGGCGATCAGCAATAAAAGTGTGAACGCGGTCAACGCGCCTACGGCGAAAGCAACCTCGCGTGCGGTCATCATGGGGCGGTCCTCAAACACACGCCCCCGAACCAGTTGCGCTCGCATCCTCGAACTGCCCGGCAACAGCGGCTCCTGCCACTGCCACCAGCATGAGCAACCCCGTCAGCGTTGCACGAAGCAACTTCGCGTAATGGTGCATCGTCGGCCTCAGAGGTCGGCGCAGTTTACACGGCTATATCGGTTGCGGCACCACCAACATGGCCCGGCCAATTTTGCCAAGCTGCCGGAGCGCTGTTAGTCCCTGGCGCGGCGCGGGGCAGCCGCTTAATTGTCGCCTTCGATTTCGTTCGCACGACGCGCTCGCGCCCGGCCGCTCGCCGCTGGCGTCGGTGCTTTCTGTTCCGTTTCGTGTTCAACGCTCGCCCTCGTTGTTGAATGACGCGGCGGGCCGCAAATCACACCCGCCGCGCCGGTCGATCACGTGATCGACTTGTTGCGCCGCCGACTGCGTAGGAGACGCACGCGCACGCTGACGGGGTTTTCATGCAGCGACACTCCCGCCTTGTCGCTCCCGGCGGCTGATCCACGAAACCCACCGGGCCTCAACCGGCGACGCCCGCAAGTCCAAGAGAGCGCCGCCGAAAAGCTGCGTCGGCCGAGAGGTCAAGAGGCCGAGGAAAGCGATTTTCTCCCGACCGACGCGCGGCGCTGG
>DASQRX010000138.1:0-29833 GCA_035642635.1 Xanthobacteraceae bacterium | reverse complement strand
TGGCGGAGGGAGTGGGATTCGAACCCACGATACGGTTTCCCGTATACACGCTTTCCAAGCGAGCGCCTTCAGCCACTCGGCCATCCCTCCGCGAAGGGCCACCGCAATATCACGGCCGGGCTTTGACGTACAACCCGCCCCTCCTACGCTTTTGAGCGTCTAACCCGCGTGTTTGTGCCTCCGCTTCCGCAGGCTTATGCGGTGCATTACATTAGCGGCATGGCCTCGCCGAAAGACGATTATCTCATCCGCCCCGACCCGCTCGATCCGCGCTTGACCGAGCGCGTCAAAGGCATCGACCAGACCGGCGCGTCGATCGAGACCGCGGTGACGGTGGAGCGCGCGCTGACGATCTTCCTCAATGCGCAGGAGATCGTGACGGCGATGACCATTGGCGACCATCCCGAATATCTGGCGCTCGGCTATCTGCTCAATCAGAACATGCTCAAACCCGACGACGTCGTGACCGACGTCGATTACGACGAAGAGCTGTCGGTCGTGGTCGTGCGCACAAAGCGCAAGACCAATTATGAGAAGAAGCTCAAAAAGAAGGTGCAGACCTCCGGCTGCGCGCAGGGCACCGTATTCGGCGACCTCATGGAGGCGCTCGAGAACGTGTCGCTGCCGGAGGCCGAGCTGCGCACCTCGTGGCTCTACATGCTCGCCCACAAGATCAACACCACGCCGTCGCTTTATCTCGAAGCCGGCGCGATCCATGGTTGCGTGCTCGCGGTCAAGGACCGGCCGTTGGTCTATATGGAGGACGTCGGCCGCCATAACGCCGTCGACAAGATCGCCGGTTGGATGTTCAAACATCAGGTCGGCGCGGCCGACAAGATTTTCTACACCACCGGCCGGCTCACCTCCGAGATGGTGATCAAGACGGTGCGCATGGGCATTCCGATCCTGATCTCGCGTTCCGGCTTTACTGCCTGGGGCGTCGAGCTGGCGCGCAAGGCGAATTTGACGCTGATCGGCCGCGCCCGCGGCAAGCGTTTCGTGGCGCTGGCGGGCGTTGATCGCATCGTGTTCGACCAGGACCTCGCTTATGTCGAAGACGAAAGCGCCAAGCACCGCCGCAAGGCCGCGGTGCATGACGAGTGAAATACAAAATGAGTGAGGGTCGGCGCGCGTGAGCGGTCCCCCTACTCTCGGCATCGTGCTCGCCGGCGGACAGGCGCGGCGCATGGGCGGCGGCGACAAGGCGCGCATCAAGATTGGCGGCGCGACCATTCTCCAACGCGTGCTCACGCGGCTCTCGCCGCAATGCCATGGTGTCATCATCAACGCCAATGGCGATCCGGCGCGCTTTGCCGATACTGGCCTTCCCGTCGTTGCCGACTCGATGCCGGACTTTGCCGGACCGCTCGCTGGAATTCTGGCTGGACTCGATTGGGTCGCGTCGCATGCGCCGGGGATCGAATGGCTCGTCAGTGCGCCGGGCGATTGCCCGTTTTTGCCGAAAGATTTGCTGGCGCGATTGCAAGAGGCGCGTCTTGCCTCCGGCACGCCGCTTGCCTGCGCGCGCTCCGGCGAATGGCGTCACCCGGTGGTCGCGCTCTGGGACGTCGCGCTGCGCAACGACTTGCGCCGCGCCTTGACCGATGAAGGCCTGCACAAGATCGAGATTTGGACCGCACGGCACGGTGTCGCCCTCGCCGACTGGCCGGCCGAGCCGGTCGACCCGTTCTTCAATGTGAACACGCCGGAAGATGCGGCGCGCGCCGAGACGCTTGCCGCCCTTCAGCCCAGAAGCGACGCGTAAGACAGAAAGCCGACCGTCTCGCCTGGTTCGACTTTGGTCGCGTCCTCCGGAAGCTCCACGAGGCCGTCAGTTTCCGTGAGCGAGGTGAGAACGCCGGCGCCGTCCTGCGCGTATTTGACCGCTTCGATGGCGCCGTCGGCAGCCGCGCGCAGCGCCACCCGCACATATTCCCGCCGGCCGGAACGCTTCTTGTAGGAAAACGTCGCACGCGCCGGCATGGCGACGAGCGGCTCAGGCAACGCACCACCGAGCCGCAGCAAGAGCGGGCGCACCACGCGCACGAAGGTGACGAACACCGCGACCGGATTTCCCGGCAGCCCGACAAATGCGGCTCCTTGGGCCGCGCCCTCGCCGCTGTTCAACGCGCGGATGACGCCCATCGCCACCGGCCGGCCGGGCTTGATCGCGACACGCCAGAATACCAGGCGGCCGACGCTTTCGACCGCGGCGCGTACATGGTCGGCTTCGCCGGTCGAGACGCCGCCCGATGTCAGAACAAGGTCGTGATTGGCGGCAGCGGCGGCCAAACCGCGCGCGAGTTCCTTAGGATCGTCGGTGAGAATGCCGAGATCGGTAACTTCAACGCCGAAACGTGCAAGCAGTCCGGCCAGCAGATAACGATTGGAATCGTACAACGCGGCGCGCGGCAAAACCGATCCCGGCTCGACGATCTCATCGCCCGTCGAAAACAGCGCCACGCGCACGCGCCGGCGCACCTCAAGCTTGGTGAGACCGAGGGCGGCCGCAAGCGCGATGTGCTGCACCGCGAGCCGCCGCCCCGCAGGTAGAGCGAGCGCGCCCGAGCGCATGTCCTCGCCGGCAAATCTTCGATTGGCGCCAAGCTTCAGTCCGGGCGGCACCACCACGCGATCGCCTTCGATGCGGCAGTCTTCCTGCATGAAGACGGTATCAGCGCCGTCCGGCATCGGCGCGCCAGTGAAGATGCGAATGGCTTCGCCAGTTTTCACACCATGTTTCGACGTGTGGCCGGCAGCGACCCGATCGACAATGGTGAGGCGCGTCTCGCCGTCCGGCTTAAGGCCATCGGCCCGTACCGCATAGCCGTCGACCGCGGAATTATCGAACGGCGGCACGTTTACCGGTGCGATGAGGTCTTGCGCCAGCACACGCCCTTGCGCTTCGAATAGCGTTACGCTGTCGAACCCGTCTACCGGTACGATCCGCTCGGCAATCAGCCGCTCGGCCTCGGCAACCGGCAGAAGCGGCCCGTTGAAGGCAAAGCAATCGTCGGTGAGTTGTGCCATCAGGCCTGGTCTTGTTCTTGGCCTTGCGCCGCTTCGAGCTTGCCGATCCGGTCAAGCGGCAAGGCTTCAGCCTGCAGCACATTGGCAATGCTAGCGATGTCGTCGAGCATCAGCACCGGCACCAGAGCTTGCGGCAGCGGCGCATCGGTTGCGACGGCAACGATGCAATCGTCATCGGGGTGCAACAACGGCTTGCCGACAGCGGCACGAAATATTTCGAGCTTTGGATGCGCGTGGTGCTTGAAACCTTCGACGATCACGAGGTCCATCGGGCTCAGCTTTTTGAGGATCTCCATGAGCGGCGGCTCGGGCTCGCCACCGAGTTCATGTATGATCGCCCAGCGGCGGCCGGAGACGATCGCGACCTCGCGCGCGCCGGCTTCGCGGTGCAGCCAGGAATCCTTGCCGGGCTGATCGAGATCGAATTCATGATGCGCATGCTTGACGGTCGCGACCGTCAGGCCGCGCTTGACCAGCACCGGGATCACGCTCGTGACCAGTGTGGTCTTGCCGGAACCGCTCCAGCCTGCAAGTCCGACAACGCGCATGGTCATCCGTTATTCTGATCCCTTCATCCGATAGTCCGATCCTTTTAGTTTAACATAATACCGGTCACCGCTCAGCGCACCGGCCATCGCGGGCGCTCGCATTTGACGGTCGCTCTGGCGCGCCGTAGCCTTGGGCAAATTTCCTCCCCGACGGAGACTTTCATGCATCCCTACACCATGCCGGCCGAGGTCAAAGAGCGTGTCATCCGCCGTCAGGGCAAACTGCCGAGCCACGACACGATCGACGCCGCGCGCACCGCGATGGTCGTCGTCGACATGCAGAACTACTTCGTCGCCGAAGGTTTTCCACACGAAGTCCCGGCGGCGCGCGGCATCGTGCCGAATATCAACCGGCTGGCGCGGACGCTTCGCTCAGCCGGCGGAACCATGGTTTGGGTACAGACGACCGCGATTGGGGCGCTCGATACCTGGGGCAACCACCACAAGTACATGATGACGCCGGAACGGGTGAAGACACGGCTCGCCCATCTCGACGAGAAAGCCGAAGGTTTCGCGCTCTATCCGAAGCTCGATGCGCTGCCGAGCGATCTGCACGTCAAGAAGGTCAAATTCAGCGCTTTCATTTCCGGCTCATCTGACATCGACGCCAAATTGCGCAGCCGCGGCATCGAGAGTCTCTTGATCGCCGGCACCTTGACCAATGTGTGTTGCGAGTCGACCGCCCGCGACGCCATGATGCTCGATTACCGCGTCATCATGGTCGCCGACGCCAATGCGACCTTGACCGACGAGACGCATGCGGCGTCGCTCAACAATTTCGTCGTCTATTTCGGCGACGTGATGACTGCGGACGATGCGATGGCGCGGCTTGAGCCGGCGGAGAAGCGGCAGTCGGCCTGACACTGCTTTAACCGGCTGGCTCCATGCCGAGCGCGCTGATCCGCGCACGGGTCGCTTCGTCGCGCAGGACCTCGAGAAATGCCTGTACCGCCGGCCGCTCGCGGCGCGCCTCGACCAGCAGAAAGTCGTAGTGTTCCGGCGCGATGGGCAGGAACGAAAGCCCGTACATGCGCGCCACCGGCTCGATGGCGACGCCCCAATCGGCGCGGTGCTGCGCGATAGCGGCGGCAACTGCGTTATGCGAGCGCGGTTGATTGGCGTAGCCGGCAGGCTTGGCGCCGCGCAGCAGCCCGTCGACCAAGACGCGCGTGCCGGACCCGACATTGCGATTGACCATCAGGACTGCGGGTTCTTCAAGCGCCGCTTTCAGCGCCACGGCGGCGGTGCGGTCCTCGAACCGCGCGTCGCCGGGCCGGAACACAAATCCCTGCATCCGCCGCCAGCCCGGCACCAGCGCCAGGCCGGGCGCGAGCAAATGCTTATTGTAAATGCCGGTCGCCGGATCGACGAGATGGACCGGCGCGATGTCGCATTCGCCGCGGCTAGCGGCGCTGACGCCGCCCTGACTGCCGACCGCGATGGTGCGCGCGTGAAAGCCGCGCGCGGCGAGCGCCCCGACGACGACATCGAGCGCGATGTCGTGACTGCCCATGATGACGAGATCGGGCGCCCGTGCCTCGTCGCCGATCAGCGTGACTTCTTTCTCCGTATCGGCGTCGAGTGCCGCGGCGAGCGCGTCGATTGCCAAAAATCCATCGGCCTGCGAAAACGCCGTTACCGCGCCGGAGCCCTTGCCGTTGGGAAAGGCGATCAGCCCGTCATTGCCCGCAACGAGCGACACCAGCACGAATTCCTCGCGGCCGAGTTCGGAGGCGATCCGCACCGGCACGCGCGCGGTCAATTTTCGCACGGCGTCAGGAGAGAGGCCGCCGAGCCTCCGGATGACCGGCGCCACGAAAGCGTGAAACGTGAAAATGGCCGAGGTCGGAAATCCCGGCAGCACGATCAGCGGCTTTTTGCCAATGACGGCGAGGCACAGCGGCTTGCCCGGTTTGAGCGCGACGCCGTGGACGAGAATGCCCGGCGCGCCCAATCCCGAGACCACACGACGCGACAGATCGCCGGCGCCTTTCGACGTGCCGCCGGAGAGCACGACCATGTCGCAGCTCTCGAGCGCCGAGCGTATCGCTTTGCCGAGCGCCGTTTCCTCATCCGGAAAGGTGCCGAGCGGCGCCGGCTCGCCGCCTGACTCGGCGATCGCGGCGGCGATGATGGCACCGTTACTGTCATAGACGCCGCCAGGACGCAGCGGCCTGCCAGGCTCAACGAGTTCGTCGCCGGTCGAGAGCACGGCAACGCGCGGGCGGCGCACGACGTCGGCCGCCGCAAGGCCGCAGGCCGCGAGCATGCCGATCTCGCGCGAGCCGATTCGGATGCCTTTGCGCAACAGCGTCTCGCCGCGGGCGATGTCCGACCCGGCATAAGACACAAACTGGCCGGCCGCGACGGCGCGGCGCGCGTCGATCGCGGGCTCAGCACCGTCTTCGATCAGTTCGGTATGCTCGATCATAACCACAGCGTCGGCGCCGCGCGGGATGATGCCGCCGGTCGCGATCGCCGTCGCGGTGCCGAGCGCGACTTCGATCGCAGGATGAACGCCGCAGGCCATGACTTCGGCATTGAGCGTGAAGCGTCTCGGCGCGCCGTCACTTGCGCCCGCTGTATCGGCGGCGCGAACGGCGAAACCATCGACATTGGACCGGTCGAACGGCGGCGCGTCGACCGGCGCGATCACGTCCGCGGCAAGGACGCGGGACAGCGCCGCGGCGAGACTTACGGTCTCCGCGCCAAGCGGCGAGAGATCGATGCGCGCTTCGAAACGGCGGTGCGCTTCGCCGGCCGAAACCACTTCAAGAAACTGCTCCTGCCGCGCGGCGCACCGCACGGCTTCGAGGATCGCATCGGCGCGCGATGTTTGCTTCGTGCTTGCGGCCATATTTTAAGGCCACGGCCTCACAGCGACCTGCGTGCCCGCGGCGAATCCTTCGCTATCGGCCGGAATGCTGATCCAGCCATCGCTGCCGGTCAGCGATTCAAATGACAGATAGCCGGAGGCCAGCGGATACGCCACTGTCCCGTGCACCGCGTCTTGATCGAATCGCACCGGAACGAGTTCCACAAGCCCGATCGTCGAGGTGACCTTGCGCTTGAGCAGCAGCATTTTCGGCGTGTCCTCAATGCGGCTGCCGCCGAGTTTTGCGATCAGATGACGGCCGATCAAAAGCCAGATCGCCAGAGCCGAATCCAATCGCCCGGGCAGGAGCAGCACGGGCCGCGACCCGACGTAACCCACGGCCGCTGTCTCGCCGGGCGAAACCGCGATACCGTGCGCCTCGACGCGGCCAAACCGCGCCAATGTCCGCACGCTCGAATCGCCGCGCCCGCTGCCGGTGCCGCCGACCACAAAGCCGGCATGGGCGCGCGCCTCGCCGAGTGCCTCGTAGAGCCGCTCCGGCTCGCTGTCCGTGTCGAACACCGTGCCGCCCACAGCGGCAATGGCGCGTGTCAACATGTCGACGGCGGCCTGCACCAGCGGCGTCTTCGCGGCGCTGCCGCACGCGATGCGGATGCGCGGCTCGCGGACCATGACGTCGGCAATGCCGGCTGCGGCCATGACCGCGATATCGCTCGCCCGCAGATAAGCGCCGGCGTGGCGCAAGATCGTCGGTGCCGAGACGTCGCCGCCCGCGGCCAGCACGCCCTCCCCGGGCAAAACTGAAGCGATCGCCCCGGCGCGATCGCCCAGGATGGTGACGGCATCGAGCGGCAGCACCGCGTCGGTTCCGGCCGGCATTGCCTCGCCGGCGTCGACCCGCGGCGGCGGGGAGGCAAACGGCATCGGCGTATAGGACCCCGCGTCCGCAACCGCACTCGCCGCAACCGCAAAGCCGTCGCGCAGCGCAATTGGCTCGCGCGGCAGCTTCGATGCCGCGACATCGGCCGCCAGCACACGGCCATGCGCCGAAGCGAGCGAACAGGCGCGCGGGGTCGCCACCTCGACGCGCGAGGCGATCGACGCCAGGATCGCCTCGAGCGGCGTCAAGCGTGAAATGCGCTGGGGAGTGGAATCGACGGCCATCGCCGATATGTTAAAGAGCAATTTTCCGATTTCTACGACTCGCACGGCACTGCGCCACCATGACGGAAAAAACCCTGAACCTGCGCGGCCTTAAATGTCCGCTCCCCGCTCTGCGCACGCGCAAGGCGCTGAGCGGTATGCAAGCGGGCGACATCCTGATCGTTGAATGTACCGATCCCCTCGCCGGTCTCGATATTCCGAACCTATTGAACCAGACCGGCGATACGCTTGAACAGACGCGTAAGGTAAAAGGGTTAATGACGTTCCGGATCCGCAAGACTTGATCCGCAAGTCGTCTTAGAGCGAGCCGCCTCGGTTGATAGACGCGGTCATTCCGTCTTGATTCCGGCCTTCAGGATCACCGGTTTCCAGCGTAATGCCTCGTGGGCGACGAATGCATCGAAGGTTTGCACATCCATCGGCGAGATGATCATGCCTTGCTGACGGATACGGGCCTGGTTCTCGGGCGTGGTCATGCCGGCATTGATGGCACGATTGACCTTTTCGGCGATATCAGCCGGAAGCCCCGCCGGGCCCGCGAGTGCGAACCAATTGGTCGCCACGAGTTCGTAGCCGAGTTCCTGGAAGGTCGGCATGTTCGGATATGCGGCGAGCCGTTCGCCTCCGGTTTGCGCCAATGCCGTCACCGTACCGCCGTTCAATTGCGGCGCGGCCGACGTCACTGTTGGCGTCGCAAAATCGATATTGCCGGCGGCGACGTCGAGCTGGCTTTGCGGGGCGCCTTTATAGGGCACGACCTGGAATTTGAGACCGGCGAGCTGGGCGAAGGATTCGGCGACCACCTGGCCGGTGCTCGCCAGACCCGAGAGGCCGTAGGTCAGCGGTTTCTCGCTCGATTTGGCCTTGGCGACAAAGTCTTTCAGCGACTTCACATCGTTTTTGGCGCTGGTGATGAAGACGAGCGGCGAACCGGCGAGATAGGCGACGTGGGTCAGGTCCTTGAACGGGTCGTAGCCGATCTTTGAGTTGACCAGCGGATTGATCGCCGTCAGCGACAAAGTGGTGACGACGAAATTGTAGCCATCGGGAGCGGAATGTACGACCTCATCGACGCCGATCACGCCGCCGGCGCCGTCGCGCGTCTCGACGTAAAATTGCTGACCGAGCGCCTTGGTCAGTTGCTCGGCTGCGATGCGGGCCAGAATGTCGGCGGCGCCGCCAACCGCAAAAGTATTGACGATACGGACCGGACGCGCCGGCCAAGTCTCAGCCGCCTTGGCCGCGGCAGGCACCGCGCTCAACACCGCAGCGGCAAGAAGTGCTGCGCGCGGCAGCGACCACTTCATTCGGCGGCGACGCGGTGCGCCGAAACGCCTTTGGCCTTCACCACCACCTTGATGGCGTCGTCGACGCGATCCTTGGCGTAGCGGATCGCGGTCGGCAGATCGTCGAGCGCGAAAGTGTGGGTGTGGATCTTGGTGGCGTCGAAGCGCTTTTGCGACATGAAAGCCTCGGCGCGATGCGTCGCGCTTTTGCCTTCGCCGCGGATGCCGAACAAATAAATATTGTTGCGCACGATGTGGGCGACATCGACCGGCGTCTCTTCATGCGGAAAGGCGGCGAGGCACACTTTGCCGCCGCGATTGACCATGCGCACCGCTTCGGTCACCGCGTTGGCCGCGCCGGAACATTCGACGACGTAATCAACGCCTTTGCCGCCGTTGAGCCGTTTCACCGCTTCGACGACATTTTCATTGCGCACATTGATGACGTGATCGGCGCCGAGTTCCTTGCCGATCTTAAGCCGATTGTCGCGCGTGCCGGTGAGGATCACGGGCGTCGCGCCCATGGCCTTGGCGACGGCAACGCCGAGCAGCCCGATCGGACCAGGGCCGGTGACGACGACGCTCTCGCCGGCGACGAGGCCGCCAAGCTCGGTGAGCCCGTACATCGCCGTACCGGCGGTTACCACCAGCGTCGCTTCCTCGTCCGACATAATATCCGGGATGGCGACTAGCGTGTTGATATTGTTGACTTGATATTCGCAGAAGCCGCCGTCGGTCGTGAAGCCGTTGGCGCGGTGGCCCTTGTCGACGTCGCCGTAATTGAGGCCGTAGTTGTGGCACGACGTGTACATGCCCTCACGGCAGCGCTTGCACTGGCCACAGCCGGCATGAATCTCGACGGTAACGCGCTGGCCGATCTTGTATTCATCGACGCCGGGACCGAGCGCAACGACGGTGCCCATATATTCGTGGCCGGGCGTGAAATTTTTGTTGAACGGCTTGCCGCCCTCAATCATCGCCGGCGAGCCGTAATCGATGATTTCGAGATCGGTGGCGCAGATCGCGACCGCGTCGATGCGCACCAGCACTTCGGCGCGCTTGGGAACCGGAACGGCCTTTTCGGTGAGCTTCAGCTCGCCCGGGTTGCCGATAATCCAGGCTTTCATCTTGTCCGGGATCGGGAAATCCGGGCTCGTCTTCACTCCAAGTCCTGCGTACATCCGTGCTTCCTCTTTGCCGCTGTTCTCGGGCGCTTTCCCTGACCGGCCTAGCGGGTGTTTACAGAGAATCGCAGCCGGTTGCAAAACCGCCGATCAGGTCGGCTCGCCGGCCGCGTCGCGGTCGAGATCGGCAAAGATGTCGCCATCTTGCAGCACAACCTTATAGGTCCGCAACGCCACCTGGCACGGCGGCGATTTTATCGCACCGGTCGGGACGTGGAAGGCGCCCATGTGGACGGCGCATTCGATCACGTCGCCGTCCAGCATGCCGTCGGCGAGGCTTGCCGAAGCGTGGGTGCATTCGTCGTCCGTGACATAGAATTTACCGCCGATATTGAACACCGCGAGGCGGCGTTCGGCGACCTCGAAGGCCTGTACGGTCTCGGGCGCAATATCGGCTTGCGCGCAAATCCGGACGATATTATCCGCCTTGGTCATTCCCCTCCCCTTTCCGTTGCCGCGCGAACATTCTTTATATAGTCATTCCGGGGCGCCACGAAGTGGCGAGCCCGGAATCCATAACTACGAACGCTGGGGCTATGGATTCCGGGCTCCTCGCTGCGCTCGGCCCCGGAATGACGCGAGATAGAATCAGGGCGGAAGCGCGATGCAGGTTCTGGTGGTTGGCGCAGGCGTGATCGGGCTTGCGGTTGCGCGCACCGCGGCGCTTGCCGGCCACGACGTCACCGTCGCCGAAATGACTGGCGGCATCGCTAACGGCGTCTCCTCGCGTAACAGCGAGGTGGTGCACGGCGGACTTTATTATCCGACCGGCTCGCTGCGCGCGCGCCACTGCGTGCGCGGCCGCCGCATGCTCTACGAATTCTGTGCCTCGCACGGCGTCGCCCACCGCAAATGCGGCAAGCTCATCGTGGCGACCAACGAGACCGAACTCGCCAAAGTCGAGACCATCCTGAAACAAGGCGAGAAGAACGGCGTCGAAGGCCTGGAAATGATCGGCGGCAACGCGGCGCGCGCGCTCGAAGGCGAGCTTGCCTGCATCGGCGCGCTATTGTCTCCCGAATCCGGTATCGTCGACAGCCACGGCTATATGCAAGCGCTGTGGGGCGAGCTGGAAGACCGCGGCGGCATGATCGCGTTCGAAACGCCCGTCGAGCGCATCAGCTACCAGGCGCCGCACTGGCGCGTGCATTTCGGCGGCCGCGACCCCGGCACGATCGAATTCGACGCCGTCATCAATTCGGGCGGTCTCGGCGCGCAGACGCTGGCGCGCCGCATTGAAGGCTATCCAGCGGAAAAAGTGCCGAAACTCGTCCTCGCCAAGGGCAATTATTTCAGCTTCTCGGGCCGGCCGGTGTTTTCGCGGCTCATCTATCCGACGCCGGTCGACGGCGGGCTCGGCGTTCACGTCACGCTCGATCTCGCCGGCCGCATGCGCTTTGGCCCCGATGTCGAATGGATCGCGGAAGAGAACTACACCGTCGATCCGCGCCGCGCGGACAGTTTTTACGACCGCATTCGCACCTATTGGCCCGGACTGCCACCGCACTCGCTGGTGCCGGATTATTGCGGCATCAGGCCGAAGCTGACCGGTCCCGGCGAACCGGCCGCCGACTTTTTGTTTGCGGGGCCATCGGCCCATGGCATGCCGCGGCTCGTCAACCTGTTCGGCATCGAGTCGCCGGGACTGACGTCATCGCTGTCAATCGCCGACGACGTCATGAAGCTACTGAATTGACGGCCAGCGCAGATCAACTGGGCCCTGCTTATCGCCGATACTGAGCGGCGGCTGCGGCGCGGGCTGGCTTTGCGCAATCGTTCCCGGATCGTCCTCGGCCGTATCGGCATCGTGCCGGTTCAGCGCGCTGCGCGCCGACGTCACCGAATTCAATTGCGTGGCGACGCTCGGCACCGAGACCGGCGTGTACTGCGACGCCACGTCCTTGTTGCCGTTATACGCCATGAGGCCTTGCTTGGTAGCGACGATATCGCCCGGCCGCAGCGTTGGATCGGTGGGCAAATCGTACGGCGCCAGACCCAGTGCGTTCTTGCCGTTGCAGGTGCAATTGGCGACGAGCTGCTTGCGATAGATGTAAGCGGTGTCGAGGTCGGCGTAGCGCGCGCCGTCTTTGGCGACGGCGTGATCGATCTCGCTGCCGAAAAACACTTTGGTCTTGCTCGCCGGGCACATCGACCGGCAGGTCTCGACCGGTGTCGCATTGGCGACGCGCTGTTCGAGCGGAAAATGCTGGCCGTCGCACAGCCGCACGCAGAACGCGACGCCATGTCCGGTGCTGCCGCCACTCTGGCGCACACTCTCCTGCCCGAGCGGCACCGGCGGCGTCACCGGTGCTTGCGGATCGGCATAAGACGACACCGAGGGGTGGGGGCCCTTATCGGGGCCGCCGAACAAAAAGTCGAAGAATCCACCGGCCTGCGCCGGCCCGGATACGATCGCCGCGGCAGCAAATACGCTGCAAAGAGCAACTGCCGACAATTTCGATTGCAAATTCGTTTGTCCGTGCCTGCGCGCCATGGCCAAACCCCACCACCCCGCCCCTTTGGGGCACGCTACCAACCAACTTTGATGGAGGCCGGATTGTTCCCGCCTCTTTGGAACCTCTTGGGCCGGCACCATGAAGGAAAAGGTTCACCATCTTGTGGCGCGATGGCGTCCCCCGGCCGCAATTTGGTCGTATGACTCACAAGGTTTAAACGGCTGGTATGCCTCGCTTTTCCTCACCCGTGAAAGCGGGGGGGAGGATGACAAAGCGGGACCGCGTCGCCGAAATTGCGGCGAGCTAGCGCACCATCACAAATAAATAAGTCACTCCGGCAAAGACCGGCATCAGCACAGCGAATGACCAGATCATATAGCCGAAGAAGCTCGGCATTTTGATGCCGCGCTCGGTGGCGATGGCATAGATCATGAAGTTCGGCGCGTTGCCGATATAGGTGAGGGCGCCCATATAGACCGCGCCCATCGAGATCGCAGCGAGCGTGGACGCGAGTGTCGTCATCAGCTCGTCGGGATTGCCGCCGGCGAGCTTGAAGAAGACGAGATAAGTCGGCGCGTTGTCGAGTACCGCCGACAACAGGCCGGTCAGCCAAAAGTAGGCGACCTGGTGCGGCGCGCCATTTTGCGCCGTGACCATGGCGAGGAGCCAGCCGAACGCGCCGTCGCGGCCGGCGTCGAGCATCGCCAAGACCGGTGTGGCGCAGACGAAGATGGCGGCAAACAGCACCGCGACTTCGCGGATCGGCTCGAAGGAGAAACCGTTGGCGGCACGGTGCTCGTTGGGTGTGAGCCACAGCGAAGCGAGAGCGGTGAGGAAGAGGACGACATCGCGCGCCAGATCCTGCAACGGCAGCTTCGCGCCATAAACGTCGAACGCGACGCCCGGCGACCACAGCGCTGAAGCGATGACGGCGGCGATGATGACGGCGAGCAGCGGCACATTGATCAGGCCGTGGACGCCAAGCGGCTCGCTTAGCGCGCCGTCACCGAGCGCCGTGACACGGCGATCCTTGTGGTGGAACCAGAATTCTAGCCCCAGAAAGACGACGAACACACAGCCGGCGGTGAAGATCGTCGGAAGCCATAAATTCTGCAGCGGCCAGAAGAAGCTCACGCCGTTGAGAAAGCCGATAAACAGCGGCGGATCGCCGAGCGGCGATAGCGCGCCGCCGATATTGCCGACCAGAAAAATGAAAAACACCACGACATGTACATTGTGCAGCCGCCCCGCATTGGCCCGCAACAGCGGCCGGATCAGGATCATGGCGGCGCCGGTGGTGCCGACAATGCTGGCGATGAGCGTGCCGAACAGAAGGATCGTCCCGTTGACGAGCGGCGTGCCGCGCAGCGCGCCGGAGATCACGATGCCGCCGGCGACGACATAGAGCGCGAGCAGAACCGCAATGAAGCCGAGATAGTCGTCAAAAATCGCATGGGCCAGAGCGCCGATCGCGGTGTCGGTCCCGCGCGACAGCGCTAGCGGCACGAGCATCACCGCCGTCCAGAGGAAGGCGAGCTTGCCGTAGTGCCCGTGCCAAATATGCGCGAAAGCGAGCGGCCCGAGCGCGATGGTGAGCAGAATGCCGGCGAACGGCAGCTCCCAAAGCCAAGACAGGCTCGCGCCGTCAAGAGTGGCGGCGTGCGCCGTGCCGTGCAGCAAGACCGTAGCCAAGATCGCGACGATGAGCGGGGCAATGACTCGGAAGGGCATAAAATCCACTTTGCCAGGATGCTCCGGCAATTGCATTATGGGTGCAGAATAATGGACGCAAAATCCGCACGGAGGACTACGTGACTGCTCACCGCTTTCTCAATCCGTCGACCATGCCGGCCACGCGCGGCTATACGCATGTGGTGGAAACGCACGCCCCAAGCCGCACCATATACATTTCCGGGCAGCTTGGCATGACGCCGGACGGAAATTTCGCCGGCGCCCCCGGCGATTTTCGCGCCCAGACCGAGCAATGCTTCAAGAATCTCGAGCTCGCGCTCGCCGAGGTGGGGGCGACGTTCGACCACGTGGTGAAGGTGACGGCCTTCTTCGTCGATATGGCGCATCTGCCGATCTATTTCGAAGTGCGCAATAGCTACGTCAACACCAAGGCGCCGCCGGCCTCGACCGCCGTTCAAATCTCAAAGCTGGCGCGCGAGCCGGCTTTGTTCGAGATCGAGGCGACCGCGGTGGTGCCGGCCTGAAAATCCTGCAATCGACTACCGCAGATCCCGTTCAATCAGACTCGAGTCTGTGTCATGAAGAGGCGAGCATTGTTCTTCGCTGTCGTACTGGCGGCGATTGCGTCGCATGTCCAGGCGCAGGACTATCCGACGCGCGTCATCACGCTGGTGTCGCCATTCCCGCCGGGCGGGCCGTCCGACACATCGGCGCGGCTGGTAACAGGCCCGATGTCGCAGGCGCTGGGCCAGCAAATCGTCGTCGACAATTTGACCGGCGCCGGCGGCGTGATCGGCACCGACCATGTGGCGAAGGCGGCGCCGGACGGCTATACGCTCATCGTGTCCGGCTCGGGCACGCATGCGGCGGCGGAATTCCTCAAAAAGGATCTGCCATACCGTTCGACGGACTTCGAGCAGATCGGGCTGATCAACACCTCGCCGATGATTGTGGCGGCGCGCAGCGGCGTGCCGGCCGATACGCTCAAGGATTTCATCGCTTATCTGAAGGCAAACGAAAAGAAAGTCACCGAGGCGGACGCCGGCGTTGGCTCGATTTCCAATCTTGCCTGCTCGGTCTTTCACGCGCTCGCCGACGTGCATCCGACGGTTGCGTCGTATCGCGGCACCCCAGAGGCGACCATGGACCTGGTCAGAGGCAATGTGGATTTCGGCTGCAACCAGATCGTCAATATCACACCACATATCAAGAGTGGCGCGCTCAAAGCCTTCGCGGTGACAAGCGACAAGCGCTCGCCGATGCTGCCGGACGTGCCGACAACGGCGGAAGCCGGCATGCCGGACTTCAATCTCACGGTCTGGTTCGGCCTCTCGGCGCCGAAAGGCACGCCGCGCGCGATTGTCGACAAGCTCAACGGCGCGCTCGGCACCGCGCTTGACGATCCGGACGTGGTCGCGCGTTTCGCCGATCTCGGCTATGCCGTGGTGCCGAAGGGAAAACGCAGCGCCGCCTATTTCGACAAGTTCTACAACGACGAAGTCGCGCTGTGGGCGAAAGTGCTCGGCGGCCTGCACACCAAGTCGAATTAGTTTTCGAAATGAATTGGGAGCCGGAACGAGCGGTGCAGATCGTTGCCGGAACGCCGTCCGGCGGCGGGCTTGATCGCGTTGCGCGGGCGCTGGCCAAGGCCATTGCCGCGACCGGCCTCCTCGGCGTGCCGATCGACGTCGTCAATGTCGCGGGCGACGGCGCGCGGCGGGCCTGGACACATTATATCGACAACCATCCCGGCGACGGCCATGTCATCGGCATCAGTTCGCCCAATCTGACGACCGACTATCTGGTCGGCACGGCAAGTTTTGAGCATTCGAAATATGTGCCGGTTGCAACGCTGGTTACCGAATACATCGCATTCGCGGTGAAATCGGACTCGCCGCTGCAGACCGGCGCCGATCTTTTTAGCCGCCTCGGCGGAAATCCCTCCTCGGTCACGGTCGCGCTTTCGACCGCGCTCGGCAATCTCAACCACGTCGCCCTGGCGCAACTGACACGGCACGCCGGCGGCGACGTCAATGCGCCGACCATCCGCATATTCGACACCGCGCTCGACGCCGTCGCCGACGTGATCGAAGGCAAATCCGACGTGTGTGCGGTTACCGCCGCAAGCATGCTTGCGGAATTGAATGCCGGGCGCCTGCGTGTACTGGGAATTTCCGCGCCGGAGCGCCTATCAGGCGCCTTCGCCAGAACGCCGACCTGGAACGAACAATCGGCCGATTGCGTGATCGGCGCCTGGCGCGGCGTCACCGGCCCGACCGGACTTGCGCCTGCGCAAGTCGCGTATTGGGAGCGCATATTGCGCGCGGCAGTGGAGCAACCGGTTTGGGGCGAGGAATTGACGCGCCTGAACTGGTCGCCGATGTATCGCGACGGCGCCAAATTGCGCGTTTATCTCGACAGCGAACGCGCGGATTTCGTCGCGGTGCTCGGCGAGCTTGGTCTTCTTAAAGCTTAATGCGCGTCCGCCCGTCGTTGCGCGGCGTGGGCGCGCCGCAGCGCAGGCGGCGCGGCGAACGGATTGGTGAACAGCCGCGCGAAGAAATTCTGGCCCCAGGCGCCGCCGCCGAACGCGTTGTCCGGCATGGCGAGAAGCTCGCGGCGCACGGTGTTGTCTTTGCGCTCGATCGGAATATCGGCAACTTGGCGCTGGTCGCCTTTGAGGATCGCCAAGAGGTCCTTGTCGCGGCCGTAGATGTCGTCACGGAATTGCAGCTTGCCTGAGTCGTCGACAAAAGCGGTCTGATAGGTGAGGTGCACCGGGAGCGGATTGTTGAACCGGATCTCGTTTTCACTGTTGCCGAACATGCGGCGGATGCGGTCGGCCGTATAGCCGTCGCCGGGGCGGGTGATCCCCAGTACCACTTCGGCATATTTCGCCGGGTCTTCCACCCGCATGCAGCCGTGGCTCGCTGCACGCATGGTATTGGCGAACAGGTATTTCTGGTTGGAGTCGTGCTGATAGACCAAGAACTTGTTCGGGAAATTGAAGCGGATCTGGCCGAGCGCGTTGTTCGGTCCCGGCGGCTGCGAGACGTGAATGGTGCCGTCGGGATTGCGGCTGACGTTCAGCCCCATCCGCTCCAGGATCGTGGAATCCTGGCGCAGCAGCGGCAAGTATTCCCTGGCGACGATCGACGGCGGCACGTTCCAGGTCGGATTGATGGTGATGGTTTTCATCTCGGCGCTCATGATCGGCGTCGGCGTGTCAGGCTTGCCGTCGACGATCTTGGTGGTCCAATCGAGCTTGCCGTCGTCAATGACGCGTAACGTGAAATCGGGAAGATTGACGATCACATAGGTCTTGCCGAGATCGTGCGGCATCCAGCGCCACCGTTCCAAATTGGCGGCGATGATGTCGGCGGACCGCGTGGCGTCGCGGCCGTTGAGCGTATCGATCGTCGCCTGGGTCAGCGTCCCGGTTGGCTTTTGCCCGTGCGTCTCCTGAAATTTCTTCACCGCGTCGGCGAGCGTCTTGTCGTAAACCGTGCCGTCGCCTGAAAGCCCAACACTTGAGATCCCAAGCCGATCGCGCAAGGCCGGCACGCGGTCGTCCTTGCCGCCGACTTTCGGCGCCGGACCGTTCGGAATCGTAATCTTGGCATCCGTGCCTGCGCGGATTTCAGCGAGCTTGCCCTTGAGCGCAAGATAAGCCGGATCGTGCGGCTCGTAGGCATCGAGCGCCGCAGCGACATCGGTTGCCGAGATCATGGCGCCGAGCACATCGGCGGGATCCGCCGCTTTCTGATCGTAGGAAATATCGCCGCTGACGCGCGTCCAGTGCACGCGGCCGATGCTGGCGTGATGCGCATAGGAAATGACGGAGGCTGTCAGCCTGATCTCGGCTTGCGCGAGCGCTGCGGAATCGGCGGCAGAGGCAAAATCCGGAACCGGATAATCGGCAGGATTAAGACCGTCGGCATCGACATGGCCGAGATAGCCGATCGCCGCTTGGGCACGGGCGTTCGGGCGGCCGTCGGTCAGCCATAGCGGCACGTAATTGCGGCCTGAATAGAACGCATCGACGGTTGCCCGATCCTGCGCATTGCGCAGAATGGTGTCGAATTTCCCGTTGGCGAGATCGTGCAACTGTGCAGCGACCGCGGCGTCGGGGCTAGAGATCGCCTCGGACGCCGCCGCAGCTGGCGCCGCGCTCGATGGGGCGGGCGCGGCGCCGGCATCGGCTGGCGCATCCGGATTCGCAGCAGGCGTCGAATCGGCGGCGGCGGCAGCGGCATTGTCTGGCGCAACAACGCCAGTATTTGCTGTTTCCGCCGAACTCGCGCGCACGCCGCCACACAACAGGAGGAGAACAACGGCAGCCGAGGCCAGAAGCCGCTCAATGTTGACTGCAGTCACTGAAAAACCTCGTTGGGTGCAGACTTACAATTAGCGTGTACCGCACTTGAAGGAAACTGCGCAAACCTGATGCTAACGGTATGCGCATGCTACCGGTCCCGGGTCGAAACTAGCATCAATAGCACTCTCGCAAAACCCTACCGCCGCGCCCAGATCAGAACGACAAGCCCGACGAGGGCGGTGATGCCGCCATAATAGATCCATTGGCTTTGGCTGATCATGAAGCTTTCGGCGGGCCATTTGATATAGCCGGCGCCCTGCCCGGCCCAGAGCAGCCCCATCGCCAACAGCGCGGCGCCGATAATCGTCAGCAGCGTTTTCATATTTGTCCCAGCATCTTGAATGATCAGCGGCGCACGATCTTACCGGAAAACCCGTCGCGGCGATGAATTTTTTGACCGGCCGGCGCCTCTCATTGCGCAAGGACCGCCAGCTCCAGGAACCTGTGGGGATGACAATCTAGCGGACCGACAAACGGCGGCCGCTAGTGCGCGGCGTCCCAATTGTCGGCGGCATGCGCCTCGACATGCAGCGGCACAGTTAGGGAGCGCGCCGGCAGCGGCGCCTCCATCATCACCGCAGTGACGACCGGCAGCGTTGTCGCGACTTCGGCGTCCGGCACTTCGAAAACAAGTTCGTCGTGCACCTGCAACAGCATCCGCCCGGTCAGCTTTTTCCTCGCCAAGGCCGTATCCATGCGGATCATAGCGCGGCGGATGATGTCGGCGGCGGTGCCTTGCAACCGCGCATTGATCGCGGCGCGCTCGTTGAAGGCGCGGATCGAGGCGTTCGAAGCGCCGATGTCGGGATAATGGCATTTGCGGCCGAACAGCGTTTCTACATAGCCGTGCTTTTTCGCGAACGCCTTGGTCTCCTCCATGTAATCGCGGATGCCGGGGAAGCGCTCGAAATATTTTTTGATATAGGCGCCAGCTTCCTCGCGGGCGATGCCGAGCTGATTGGCGAGACCGAAAGCAGAAATGCCGTAGATGATGCCGAAATTGATCGCCTTGGCCCGGCGCCGCACTTCGGCCGGCATATTTTTGATCGGCACGCCGAACATTTCCGACGCCGTCAGGGCGTGAATATCAAGGCCGTCGCGGAAGGCGTTGCGCAATTGCGCAATGCCGGCGATCTCGGCGAGGAGCCGCAACTCGATCTGGGAATAATCGGCGGAGACGAGCTTATGACCGGTGTCGGCAATGAACGCTTTGCGGATCTTGCGGCCATCCTCGGTGCGGACCGGGATGTTTTGCAGGTTCGGCTCCGATGACGACAAGCGGCCGGTCGTTGTCGCCGCAAGCGCATAACTTGTATGGACGCGATGCGTCGTCGGATTGACGTAACCCGGCAGCGCGTCCGTATAAGTCGATTTGAGCTTCGACACCTGCCGCCAGTCGAGAATCTTTTGCGGCAATTCGTGGCCGAGCTCGGCCAGTTCCTCGAGCTGGCGCGCGCCGGTCGACCACTGGCCGGTCTTGGTCTTGGTGCCGCCGGGCAATTGCATCTTGCCGAACAGGATGTCGCCGATCTGTTTCGGTGAGCCGACATTGACCGGCTCGCCGGCGAGCTTGTTGATCTCGGCTTCAAGGCCGGCGGCTTCCTGGGCGAATTCGCCGGACAGCCGCGACAGGATTTGCCGGTCGATCGAAATGCCGCGCCGCTCCATTTGTGCAAGAACGCGCAGCAGCGGCCGCTCCAGCGTTTCGTAGACCGTCAAGATATGTTCGGCGGCAAGCCGCGGCTTGAGCACCTGCCACAGTCGCAGCGTCACGTCGGCATGCTCGGCGGCATATTCGGTCGCCTTGTCGATCTCGATGCAATCGAACGTGACCTTGGTCTTGCCGGCCTTGGTGATTTCGTTGGAGTCGATGGTCTGGTGATTGAAATAGCGCTCCGCCGAGGCATCGAGGCCCTGACCGGCGCGGCCGGCATCGACCACATAGGACATCAGGAGGGTGTCGTCGTAGGAACCGATCTCGATGCCGCGCAGCGCGAAAATCTGCCAATCGAACTTTACGTCGTATCCGATCTTGAGCACGCCGAGATCTTCCAGAAGCGGCTTCATCGCGGCGAGCGCGGCTTCCTCTTCGATCTGATCGGGCGCCCGCTCGCGCTCGAACAAGCCGCCGCCATTGTCGTCGCCGCCCTGGCGGTGCGCAAGCGGCACGTAACAGGCTTCGTTCGGCGCAAGCGCAAGCGAAAAGCCACACAATTCGGCCTGCATCGGATCGAGGCTATTGGTCGCGGTGTCGAGCGCGACAAAGCCGCTGTCGCGCGCGCGCGCGACCCAGGCCTGCAGCCGATCAAGCGCGCGGACGGTCTCATATTTCGAGCGGTCGAATTTCTGCTTGCGCGCGCTACCGAGCCGCGCCGCAGCTAAGGCCTGCGGCGTGAGCGGGCTCGTTTCCTCGGCTCTTACCCAGCGGGCGTCCGCCGGCTGCGGCGGCCGCCCGAGCGGAAGCTGCGGCGCCGATTTTCCGCCCTCGCCCGCCGCTTTGGCCGTTTTCGCTTCGCCACTCGCGGCGGCGGGCGCAGGAGACCTCGCGCCGTTGCCCGCGAACTGGGCATCGGCCTCGATCTCAGTAACATCGATACTGGCGAATTCGGCGACGCGGCGTGTCAGCGAATTGAATTCCATCGCCTTGAGAAACGCGACCAGCCGCTTGTGGTCGGGCTCGTGCACGGCGAGATCGCCGATCGGCACATCGACTTTTACTTGGTCGTCGAGCGTGACGAGTTTCTTCGACAACCGGGCCTTGTCGGCATTGTCGATGAGAGACTGCCGCCGCTTGTCCTGCTTGATCTCGCCGGCGCGCGCGAGCAGCGTTTCGAGATCGCCATATTCGCCGATGAGCTGCGCCGCGGTCTTGACGCCGATGCCGGGCACGCCCGGCACATTGTCGGTCGAATCGCCGATCAGCGCCTGCACCTCGATGACCTTTTCCGGCGGCACGCCGAATTTCTCGATCACCTCGGCGCGACCGATCGTCTTGTCCTTCATGGTGTCGAGCATGGTGACGCGGTCGTTGACGAGCTGCATCAAATCCTTGTCCGACGAAACAATGGTCGACGTCGCGCCGGCCTTGCTGGCTTGGCGCACATAGGTCGCGATCAGATCGTCGGCCTCAAAGCCCGCCTGTTCGAGGCACGGCAGGTCGAAAGCTTGGACCGCATCGCGGATGAGGCCGAATTGCGGGCGCAGATCGTCCGGCGGGTCGGGGCGGTGCGCCTTATAGTCGGGATACATTTCAGTGCGGAACGTCTGCTCGGAGAGATCGAACACCACCGCGAGATGCGTCGGCTTGTCCTCCGGCTTCATGTCGCGCAGGAGCTTCCACAGCATGTTGCAGAAGCCGAACACGGCATTGAGCTGCAGGCCGTCGGACTTGCGGTTGATCGGCGGCAGTGCGTGATAGGCGCGGAAAATGTAGCCCGAGCCGTCGACCAGGAAGAGATGGTCGCCCTTCTTCAACGGTTTGGCGGCCATTGCCGGCGCGGCTGGCGGCTTTTGTGCTTTTTGTGACGATTTCTGTGCTTTGGGCATGATGGCCAATATATAGGGGCTTAGCCCGGATTAGCACCGCTTTGGATGAGACTGTGGATTTGTCCCCGCTGCCGATCGACGCCGTAGTGCCGGAACTCACGGCGGCGTTGCGCGCGAACAACGCGGCCGTGCTGGTGGCGCCGCCCGGCGCTGGCAAAACCACAAAGGTGCCGCTGGTTCTGGCCAACGAGAATTGGGTCAAGGACCGCCGCATTTTGGTGCTGGAGCCGCGCCGGCTCGCCGCGCGCGCGGCGGCGGAGCGCATGGCGCGGACGCTGGGCGAGCGCGTCGGCGAGACGGTGGGTTTGCGGGTGCGCTTTGGCTCCAAAGTCTCGCGCAAAACTCGCATCGAAATCATCACCGAAGGGATTTTCACCCGCCTCATCCTTGACGATCCGATGCTCGACGGCATCGCGGCTGTGCTGTTCGACGAATTTCACGAACGCTCGCTCGATGCCGATCTCGGCCTCGCGCTCGCCCGCGACGCGCAACAGGGCCTGCGCGAGGACCTTCGGATCCTGGTGATGTCGGCAACCATTGACGGCGCGCGTGTCGCCGGATTGTTGGGAAATGCGCCGGTGATCGAAAGCGAGGGCCGCGCCTTTCCGGTCGAGACGCGTTATGCTGGCCGCGATGCCGGCATGATCGAGCCGCAAATGGCCGACACTATCTCGCGTGCCATGCGCGCCGAGCCGGGATCGGTGCTCGCGTTTCTGCCGGGCACCGCCGAAATCCGCCGCACCCAGATGCAGCTTGAAAACCGCACCGACGCCTTAACCGACGTGGTCGCGCTCTACGGGGCGCTCGCCGGCGACGAACAGGATCGCGCCATCCTCCCCGCTCCGCCCGGCCGCCGCAAAATCGTTTTGGCGACATCGATCGCCGAGACCTCGATCACCATCGAAGGCGTGCGCATTGTCGTCGATAGCGGGCTTGCACGGGTGCCGCGCTACGAGCCGGACGTCGGCGTGACACGGCTCGAAACTGTGCGCGTCTCACGCGCCGCCGCCGATCAGCGCCGCGGCCGCGCCGGCCGCACCGAGCCCGGCGTCTGCCACCGGCTGTGGGACGAGCCGCAAACGGCGGCGCTTGAGCCGTTCGCCCGGGCGGAAATCCTCGCCGCCGATCTGTCCTCGTTCACGCTCGATCTCGCCGCCTGGAGCGCTAAGCCGGAAAAACTCGTCTTCCTCGATCCGCCGCCTCGCGCCGCTTTGACTGAAGCGGAAACGCTGCTCGCCGAACTCGGCGCCATCGACGGCGACGGCCGCATCACCGCGGAGGGCCGCCGACTGCGGCAATTGCCGCTGCCGCCGCGCCTTGCCCGCATGGTGATCGATGCCGGCGCCGAAGGCGGCGCGCTGCAGGCCGCCGAACTCGCCGCCTTGATCGGCGAGCGCGGCCTGGGCGGCGATGACATCGATCTGCACGGACGTCTCAACGCCTTGCATCGCGACCGTTCGAACCGCGGGCGCGATGCGCGCGCCATGGCGCAGCGCTGGGCGGAGATTGCTTCCCAGTCCCCCACCCTACAGGGTGGAGGAGAACAGACGAGTGTCGGCGCGCTCCTTGCCCTCGCCTATCCGGAGCGCATCGCCAAAAATCGTGGCGGCGGATCAGGAGCTTTCCTCCTGATGAACGGCCGCGGCGCCAATGTCGATCGCGCCTCACCGCTCGCGCGTGAGCCATATCTTGCGGTAGCCGAACTCACCGGCACCGCCGCGCAGGGCCGCATCCTGTCGGCGGCGGCGATAACGCTTGACGAGATCGAGACGCGATTTGCCAGCCGCATCGAGGCGCGCGACGAAGTCACCTTCGATGCCGCAAGCGGCAGCCTGCGCGGCCGCAGGAGCCGGCGGCTCGGCGCCATCACGCTCACCGAACAGCCGATCCAAGTCGAGCCGAATGACGACACCGCAAACCTGCTTGCCGACAAAATCTCGGGCGGCGGCATCGACCGCTTGCCCTGGAGCAAAGCGATCCAGCAATGGCGTGACCGCGTCATGTTTCTACGCCGGAGCGAAGGCGACGAATGGCCCGATTTGTCGGATACGACGCTCGCGCAAAGCGCGCGCGAATGGCTTCCGCCGTTGCTTGCCGGCAAGACTTCGCTCGGCGCGATCGCGCCGGATCAATTCGCCACGGCTTTGGGCGAGCTTTTGCCGTGGCCGCTCAAGCGGCGGCTCGATGCCGAGGCGCCGACGCACTTTGCCGCGCCGACCGGATCGCAGGTGGCGATCGATTACGAAGCGGAAGGCGGCCCGAAAATCGCGATCCGCGTGCAAGAATTGTTTGGTCTTGACCGCCACCCGACGATCGCCGGCGGCAAGATTCCGCTCCTGATCGAGCTGCTGTCGCCGGCACACCGCCCGGTGCAAACGACGCGCGATCTGCCGGGTTTCTGGCGCGGCAGTTATGCCGCTGTACGCACCGAGATGCGCGGCCGTTATCCCAAACATCCTTGGCCGGACGATCCGATCTCAGCCCCCGCAACCCGGCGCGTCAAACCGCGCAAAGTTTAGCGAGCGCTTTAGGACGCCGCTTACCACCCCGGCCCAAATGCGACGCCACGCCGTCCGGAATTAGCTCCTTCTTCGCCGCCGCCATGATGAAATGCCGGCGCAAACCGGATCCGAAGCCATGCGTTCCTTTGTGACTGTTGCCGCGTTCGCGCTTGCCGCCGCTGTCATCGTTCCGCGCTACATGTCGAAGAAGCCAGGCGCCAACCTTGCGTCTTCCGATCCTGCGCCTGCAACGATGGCCGCGCACAGCGATGCGCCGGCGCCGGCCGACCCACGCTCGATCGTTCTTGCGCCCGACAGCCAAGGCCATTTCCGCGTCGAAGGCCGCGTCGACGCCCGGCGCGTCGACTTTTTGGTCGACACCGGCGCGTCAGCGATCGCCTTGACCGCGCGCGACGCCGAGACGCTCGGCATTCATCCGGCGGTGAGCGACTACACAATGGCGGTGCGGACCGCGAACGGCACGGTGCGCGCGGCGCCGGTCAGTCTCGACATTGTGGAGATCGGCGGCATCACCGTGCGCGACGTATCTGCGATAGTCCTGCCGGAGGATGCGCTGAGCGACAACCTGCTCGGCATGACGTTCCTGTCGCGGCTGCGGCGCTATGAACATAGCAACGGCCGGCTGGTTTTGCAGCAATAACGACCAGCAAACTTCAGGAAGTGCGGAATACCCACTTCGCCGTTCGCAATTTCGCCATTGGCCTATTTCAAGCAACCATTCCCGCCCACTGCCGTTTACGCTATTGCTGCCGGGCCTCCTTTTGATTCGGACGAATTTCTCAATGTTTCCCAAGCCCAAAGCCGCGCTGAAGCCCAATACCTATGCCTATGAATCCGAGCCCATGGTCAAAGCCACCGGCTTTCGCGAATACGATGCGCGCTGGCTGTTCGGAGCCGAGATCAACCTGATGGGCGTCGAAGCGCTGGGTTTAGGGCTCGGCACGCTGATCCATGAGCTCGGCGTCAAGCCGCAGATCGTCACCGGCCACGATTTCCGCTCCTATTCGGCCTCGATCAAAATGGCGCTGGTCAACGGCCTGATGGCTTCGGGCTGCAAGGTCTACGACATCGGGCTCGCGGTGACGCCCATGGCCTATTTCGCGCAATTCGATCTCGACGTGCCCGGCGTCGCCATGGTCACGGCGTCGCACAACGACAATGGCTGGACCGGCGTCAAGATGGGCACCAATCGGCCGCTGACCTTCGGCCCCGACGAGATGACGCGGCTGAAAGACATCGTGCTCGGCGGCCGTTTCAAGACGGCGGCCGGCGGGGCTTATGAATTCGTCGAGAATTTTCCGGCGCGCTATATCGCCGATTTGACCAAGCGGCCGAAGCTCAAGCGGCATCTGAAAGTCGTCTGCGCCTGCGGCAACGGCACCGCCGGCGCCTTTGCGCCGCAAGTCCTGGAAAAGATCGGCTGCGAGGTGGTGCCGCTCGATTGCGAGCTCGATCACACGTTTCCGAAATACAATCCGAATACCGAAGACATGAAAATGCTGCACGCCATGCGCGACGCGGTGCTTGAGAACAAGGCCGATGTCGGCCTGGGCTTCGACGGCGACGGCGACCGCTGCGGCGTGGTCGACAATACCGGCGACGAAATCTTTGCCGACAAGGTCGGCGTCATGCTGGCGCGTGACATTTCCGCTTCTCACAAGGATGCGCTGTTCGTGGCCGACGTGAAATCGACCGGCCTGTTTGCGACCGATCCGATGCTGATCAAGAACGGCGCCAAGACCGATTACTGGAAGACCGGGCATTCCTACATGAAGCGTCGGGTCAACGAGATCGGCGCTATCGCGGGCTTCGAGAAGTCCGGCCATTTCTTTTTCAACAAGCCGTTCGGCCGCGGCTATGACGACGGCCTGATCTTCGCCTTCGCGGTCTGCGACATGCTCGACCGCAATCCGGGAAAGAGCATGGCCGACTTGAAGAACGCACTGCCGAAAACCTGGTCGTCGCCGACCATGTCGCCGCATTGCGCCGACGAGGAGAAATATGGCGTGGTCGACGCCGTGGTGAAGCATTTCGAGGCCGAACAGAAAAGGGGCGGCAAGGTCGCTGGCCAGGCGATCCGCGATCTTGTCACCGTCAACGGCGTCCGCGTCACCGTGGCAGACGGCACCTGGGGGCTGGTGCGCGCCTCATCGAACAAGCCGGAACTCGTCGTCGTCGTCGAAAGCCCGGTGTCGGAAGCACGCATGCGCGACATGTTCAAGTCGGTCGACGCCGTGCTGCGCACCCACAAGCAAGTCGGCGAATATAACCAGACGATTTAACTTTTTGTCCTCCCCGGTGAAAACGAGGGAGGATTAAAACTAAACTTCCTGAAACACATCGATCTCCAGCGCGCCGGGGAACATCGTCCGCCAGGCCTGCAAGTAGACCTGCATCCGCGCGTCGCTGGCAATGCGCTGGCGGTTCAGTTCCCAATCCTCGTTGGCGTCGTAATCGATGATCTGGACGAACTTTGCCGGGTCGTCGACGTTCTGCAGGAGGCGCACTTCGGCTTTGCCGAACATTTGGTAGAACGGCGCTGCTGCCCTGATCATGGCGATCAACTGGCCGGAATCCGCTGACGGCATCGTGAAACGCAATTGCAGCGTACGCCGGACCTTTGCTGCTTCCTCCTTGGCCATTGCCTTCATTCCCTACTGAGTGATGTACTTTTTCCGGGACCGGTCTGTTGGATAAACACCGAGGATCCGCAAAGTCTTCGGCTGCGAGACAAACTCCAGCTCTTCGAGCGCCAATTCGAGCGCGCGGTTCTTCGGGTGGCCCTCGACGTCGGCATAGAACTGCGTCGCGCTGAAATTGCCGTCGATCATGTAGCTTTCAAGCTTGGTCATATTGATGCCGTTGGTGGCGAAGCCGCCGAGCGCCTTGTAAAGGGCGGCCGGAATATTGCGCACCTGGAACACGAACGTCGTCATCACCCACTTTTCCTTGCGGCTCGCCCATTTCGGCTCGCGTGCGAGAACGACGAAGCGCGTCGCATTGTGCTTGGCGTCGGCGACGTCCTTTTTCAGGATGCGAAGCCCATAGATCTTGGCGGCAAGCTTCGTCGCCAGCGCCGCGCGCGTCACGTCGCCCGCTTCCGCGACTTCCCGCGCCGCGCCGGCGGTGTCGGCCGAGACTACGGGCTTGATGTGGAGCGAGCGGATGATGTTGCGGCACTGGCCGAGCGCATGCACGTGGCTCTCGACCGTCTTGATGGTTTTCAGCGTCGCCTTTTTCGGCGCCATGAGCTGATGCTGCACCGGCAGGAACAATTCGCCGACGATATGCAGCTTCGACGCCGGCATCAGATGATGAATATCGGCAACCCGGCCGGCGACCGAATTGTCGATCGGGATCATGGCCAGCGCCGCGCGCCCGTTGCGGACTGCGGCAAAGGCGTCCTCGAAGGTCGGGCACGGCAGCGGTTCGTAATAGGCAAAAGCGAGGTTGCAGGCGATATGCGAGTTCGCCCCCGGCTCACCCTGAAATGCGATCTTCTTGCGTTTTCTCATCTTCTACCGTTTGGTCACTCTATGCTCAATTTCCGACGCCTGTCAGTACCTTACGTCCTATGCTTAACGTGCCAGGACAGCGCGCGCTTTGGCCAAATCCGCCGCCGTGTCGACGCCCAATGGCACGGCGTCGACGATGGCGACGTCGATGCGCATGCCGGCCTCCAGCGCCCGCAATTGCTCGAGCTTTTCGCGCCGCTCGAGCGGCGACGGCGGAAGCTTGACGAAGCGCTCAAGCGCCGCGCGGCGATAGGCATAAAGCCCGATGTGATGATAAAGCGGCCCCTCGCCCGCGGGTGCGGTGGCGCGGGTAAAATAGAGCGCGCGCAGCCGTCGCGGCCCGACCGGCGTGCCCACCACTTTGACGACATTGGGATTGGCGCGCTCCTCAGCCACTTTGATCTCGGCGGCTAGGGTTGCGATGTCGACTGCGTCGTCGCCGAGCGGCCGCAGCGCCGCCGCGACGTCTTTCGGATCGAGCGTCGGCAGATCGCCCTGCAGATTGACGACGAATTTGGCGCGACGCTCGGGGTCCACTTTGCCCAGCGCCTCGAAAATGCGGTCGGAGCCGGAGGCATGGTCGGCGCGCGTCATTACCGCGCGGCCGTTGGCCTTATCCACAATCGCCGCGATCTCCGCCGAGTCGGTCGCCACCACCACGGGACCGAGGTCCGCTTCTTGCGCGCGGCGCAGGACATGCACGATCATCGGCTCTCCGGCGATGTCGGCGAGCGGCTTGCCCGGAAGCCTGGTCGCAGCCATGCGGGCTGGAATGAGAACAAGAACGTCAGCCATCACGTCTACCGCACCGAAATCGTGCTTATTCGGGTTGCAAGAACCGCAGCAATCCGGCTAATTGTGCGCCGCCTGCCTTCCGCTGCGGAGCCATTCAGCGATGAATTCCTTCGAAATCAACAAAATTCTCGGGGCCCTGCTCGGCACCTGTCTGGTGCTGGTTGCGATGCATATCGCGTCCGGCGCGATCTTCGCGACGGAGGCGCCGGCAAAGCCCGGCTACGTCATCGAGGTGAAGGCCGAAACGCCGCAAGGCGGAGCGGCGCCGGCCGCGGCCGCCGAAACGCCGATCGCAACCCTGTTGGCCACGGCTTCGGCCGATCGTGGCGCTAGCATCGCCAAGCAATGCCAGGCCTGCCACAACTTCCAGGAGGGCCAGGGCGCCAAGGTCGGTCCCGACCTGTATGCCGTCGTCGGCCGCCCGATCGCCTCCGTTGCGGGCTTTAGCTACTCGGCGCCGCTGAAGGCGAAGGGCGGCACCTGGACTTTCGACGAGTTGAACATCTGGCTGAAGAAGCCAAGCGCCGATGTTCCGGGCACAAACATGACCTTCGCCGGCCTATCGAACGAGAAGCAGCGCGCCGACGTTATTGCCTATCTCGACTCGCTGTCGCCCAATCCTGTACCGCTGCCCAAGGATCATGGCTCCAAGTAGATCGGCGCGTGATAGGCTCGAAACAGCGCGACCCCCGTCTGGGGAGAGGTGCTGGGGTTCCCCAGCCGGTTGCGGCGGCGGTGGTTTGGTTGCGCTGCACACCGGGACGCTGGCGCGAAAATCCGAAATGCGGATAATGCCGTCATCTAGCACTCAATAATCGTCATTACGCTTCCTTCGCGCATTATCTTCCATCCACGAAACGCATTGGAGGGCCAGGTGAACC
>DASQRX010000137.1:0-6610 GCA_035642635.1 Xanthobacteraceae bacterium | reverse complement strand
AGCAGCGTCGGCTTTGGCGCGATCACCGCATTCGTTACGCTCTTGTTCGCGGAGCGCGGATGGAGCCAGGGATGGCTCGCCTATACGGCTTTCGCCACCGCTTTCATCTCGGCGCGCCTGGTCTTGGGCCATCTGGCGGACAGGATCGGCGGCGCCAAGGTCGCGTTCTTCTGCGTGCTGATTGAAGCGGCCGGTCTGACGTTAATTTGGTCGGCGCCGCGGCCTGAACTAGCTCTGGTCGGGGCCCTGCTCGCCGGCTTCGGTTATTCGCTGGTCTATCCCGGCCTTGGCGTTGAAGCGATGCGCCGCGTGCCGCCACAGAGCCGCGGCCTCGCCATGGGCGCCTACACCGCCTTTCTCGACGTCGCGTTAGGGTTCGGCACCCCGGCGCTGGGCCTGATCGCGAGTTGGGCTGGCCTGGGTTCTGTGTTCCTTGCCAGTGCGGTGGCCTCGCTCTGCGCCGCTTCTGTCGCACTGCGGCTTCTCTATGCGCCATCGCCGTCCGACAACGACGTCGATCTATGCGGTTTGCAGACAGCGGCGACTTGCGCCAGCGACTAGCACATCGGCACCCCGAACGCCCGTGAGGAGGAAATATGCCAGGGCAATATGTCCAGGTCGCGGAAATCGAAATCGATCCCGCCCAATTGGAAGCCTATAAAGCCGCGGTTGGCGAGCAAATTGCGACTGCTATCCGCATGGAGCCAGGAGTTCTGGTCCTCTACGCCGTGTGCGAAAAAGACAATCCAACCCGCATCAGGGTTTTCGAGATTTATCGGGATACCGATTCATATCGGTCGCATCTCGAATCCGCTCACTTCAAGACATACAAAGCCACGATAGAGAAGATGGTCAGGTCGCTCAAGCTTGTCCAAGCCATGCCCATCATGCTCGGCGCTCAAGCGAGGTGACGACGCGTTACACGGGTGCTCAACAGAACATCTTTAGGAGAGAACAATGCCTCATGTCATCGTAAAGCTCTATGCGGGAAGAACCGACCAGCAAAAAACGAGACTCGCCGAAGAAATAACAAAAACTGTCATGACGACTTTAAAGCAGGCTGAGGAATCGGTTTCAGTGGGGATTGAAGACATCAAGCCGGATGATTGGGTGCAGACGGTCTATAAGCCTGACATTCTGAACAAGCCCGAGACGATCTATAAGAAGCCGGGATACGATCCCTTCAAATAACTCGGCGATCGACGATCGAGTCCGGCTTACTTGCCAGCCCGGTGACGAAGCGCGTCGACCAGAAGCGCGAAGGCTGCCGACGATTGCCGTCGGCTCGGGTAAAAGAGATGGTAGCCCGAGAATGGCGGACACCAATCCGCAAGCACGCGCTTGAGACGGCCCCTGGCCAGATGCGGCTCGACCATGCCTTCCGGCACATATGCCAGACCGAACCCTGCAAGAGCCGCGTTCAGCATCTGGGTCGCGCCGTTAGAGGTGAGCTGGCCTTCGACGCGTACCTTCAGTTCGCGGCCGGCTTTTTCAAATTCCCACACATAGACCCCGCCATGGGTGGGCAGACGCAGATTGATGCAGGAGTGACCGATCAGGTCCTGCGGCTTCTTCGGCTCAGGCCGCCCCCTGAAATACGACGGTGCGCCGACCACTGCCATGCGCATGTCGGGGCCGATGCGGACCGCGATCATGTCCTTGGCCACTTGCTCGCCGCCGCGCACGCCGGCGTCATAACGCTCGGCAACGATGTCGGTCAGGCCGTAGTCAACGATGATCTCGACCTTGATGTCCGGATACTCGCGCAAGAGCTTCGCAAGCTTTGGCAGCAGGATCGCATCGGCCGCATACTCGGTAGCGGTAATCCGGATGGTGCCGGCCGGCTTTTCGCGAAGCTCGCTCAAGGCGGCAAGCTCGGCCTCGATCTCCTCAAAGCGCGGAGCGATGGTGTGGAGCAGGCGCGCGCCCGCTTCGGTCGGCGAAACGCTGCGCGTGGTGCGCGTGAGCAGCCTAACTCCGAGGCGCGCTTCGAGTTCGCGAATGGTGTGGCTGAGCGCCGACTGTGAAACACCAAGCTTCGCCGCGGCCTTGGTGAAGCTTCGCTCGCGCGCGACGGCCAGAAAGGCCAAAAGGTCATCCAGATTGCCGCGCCGCATTTATGGCCCCCGCTCATAAGTCCATGCGGATTATAACGCCTAGTTGCGGCGGATGCGCACGCTAAATCATAGCCAGGCGACCGGGCACAGCCCGGCGAGCCTCGCACACAAGGAGAGCAGCCTATGGAGATCAAACGCAACGGCTCACGGCCGTCAGGCAAGGGACCGGCGGACTATTTCACCGGCACGGTCCGCATCGACCCGTTGTTCGAAGCGCCCGAACCGGCGCGCGGCCGTGGCGCGAGCGTCACATTCGAGACGGGCGCCCGGACTGCGTGGCATACGCACCCGCTGGGTCAAACTCTAATCGTAACGGCCGGCTGCGGACGGGTTCAGCGCGAAGGCGGGCCGGTCGAGGAAATCCGGCCGGGCGACGTCGTATGGTTTCCACCAGGCGAAAGGCACTGGCACGGCGCGGCACCGACCACGGCGATGACGCATATCGCCATTCAGGAAGCGCTGAACGGCAAAGTCGTCGACTGGATGGAAAAGGTCAGCGACGAACAATACCAGGCCTGATCGCGCCGAAGATTCTGACTTTAATTCACACACAAGAGTTCGACATCGTGAGCGATAACATCGAAGGAAAAGTCGTCGTCATCACCGGCGCGAGCAGCGGACTGGGCAAGGCCAGCGCCCGGCTGCTCTCCGCCGACGGCGCGAGGGTTGTGTTGGGTGCACGGCGTCACGATCGTATCGAAGCACTGGCGGGCGAACTGACCGGGAAAGGCGGCAAGGCGATCGCCGTGACGACGGACGTCACCGCCTGCGAGGAAGTCAAAAAATTGGTCGATGCCGCCGTGCAGACCTATGGACGCATCGACGTGATGATCAACAATGCCGGGCTAATGCCGCAGTCGCCGCTCGAGCGTCTGCGGATCGACGAATGGGACCGCATGATCGACGTGAACATCAAGGGCGTGCTCTACGGCATCGCCGCGGCGCTGCCCTATATGAAGCAGCAGAAAGCCGGGCATATCATCAATGTCTCTTCGGTGGCCGGCCACAAGGTGCGCGCCGGCGGCGCGGTTTACGCGGCGACCAAACACGCCGTGCTGGCGCTGTCCGAAGGGCTGCGCCAGGAAGTGAAGCCCTACAACATCCGCACCACCGTCATCTCGCCGGGCGCGGTCGCGACCGAGCTGCCGAACAGCATCACCGAGCCGGACGTCGCCGCGGGGTTCCACAAATTCTATGAGGAGTTCGCGATTCCCGCCGATTCATTCGCTCGCGCTGTCGCCTTCGCCATCGGCCAGCCGGACGACGTGGACATCAACGAAATTTTGTTCAGGCCGACCAGGCAGGAACTGTGAGCCAAGGAGAGCACAGTCAGACCTTATAGCGGCGCTGCAGTGCGACGAGAGCCGCGAGGCTCACCAGCGCGGTGCCAATCATGTAATAGCTCGGCGCGAGTTTCGAGCCGGTGAGATCGATCAGCGACTGCGCAACGAGCGGCGCGAAGCCGCCGAACAGCGGCACGCCGATATTGTAGGCGAGCGACATGCCGGTGACCCGCGTCGCCACCGGAAAGATCTTGGCCATCAGCGACGGCAGCGCGCCCGAGAACAGCGATTTCTGAAAGCCGAACCAGCACACCATCGCGATGAGCACGGCAAGCGACGGATGGCCGGCGACCAGCATGAAGGCCGGGTAGGACGTCAAGATGAAAAGAATGGCAGCAGTCATCATGACGCGGATTTGGCCGACACGATCGACGAAGAGCCCGACAAAGGGCACGACCACGGTCTGCAGCGCCGCCGCTGCCATCGCCGCGATGAAGCCGATCGACTGCGGTAAATGCAGTTCACGGATCGCATAAGTCGGCATGTAGACCAGCACATATTGCGAACTGGTCGAGGCCGCTACCGCGCCGATGGTGAGAACAAGCCTGCCCCATTGATCGACAAACAGATCGCGCAACGGCGCCTGCGCTTCGCCGGCCGATAGGAACTCCGGCGTCTCCGGCAATTTGTTGCGGATGTAATAGCCGACCGGCCCGATCAGGAGCCCGAGCGCGAACGGAATGCGCCAGCCCCACGATTGCAAATCGTCCGCCGACATTGTCGTCGTCAGCAACACGCCGAGACCGGTCGCGACCAGCGCCGCCAATCCCTGACTGGCCCATTGCCAGCTGGCGAAGAAGCCGGCGCGGTCGGGCCGATGTTCGACCAGAAACGCGGTCGAGCTCGCGAACTCGCCGCCGACGGAAAATCCCTGCAGGAGACGCGCGCCGATGACCAGAATGGGCGCCAAGACACCGACCGTGCCGTAGCTCGGCATGATCGTCATCAGCGCGGTGCCGATCGTCATCAGCAAGATCGACAGCGTCAGCGCGCGCTTTCTCCCTTTGCGATCGCCATAAGCGCCGAGAAAGATGGCGCCGACCGGACGCGCCAGAAACGAAATGCCGAAACTGCCGAGCGTGACCAGAATCGAAACCGCTTCGTCGGCTGCCGGGAAGAACACTCTGGCGACAATGACGGCGAAATAGCCGTAGACCAGGATCTCGTAGAATTCGAGCGCGTTGCCGACCGAAGCCGCAACGATGAGCCGTGTTGCGGCGCCTGCGCCATGGACGCTGTCGTCAGCTTGAAGTGTCGCCATGCTCATCGAAAGCGCAGTGTGCCTTCGCCCCTCCGCGCCCGCAAGTGCATGTCCTGGCCCGGCCACCCGAGGCAGATTTGTTCATTGATTGCACGTCCACCGTTTTGACTGAGAGGAATTCGAACTCAAGGACGGCCCCAAAGGCGCCGCCGCCGGAGGCGGTGCGCTTTGCGCATCCTTGACTTCGAATTCCTCTCAGGCACTGGCTGCGCCGGCAGCGCTATTCTCAAGCAGCATCGCTGCCGTGCAGCGCAAACCATGCGCGCGCCCTCGTCGCCTCTAGGCGCACCCAAATCGCCATGCGAATGTGCCGGCCAAGAACAAACCTCGGGGAGGAGTTTTCATATGAGCTCAATCCGCTCGGCTGCGCTCTTGGCCTTTCTCGCACTGCTCACCGCGCCGGCTCTGGCGTTGGCGTTGGCGCAAGCGCCCTACCCCGAGCGTCCGATCCATATCGTCGTGCCATTCCCCGCCGGCGGCCCCTCCGACGCGATGGCGCGCATCATCGGCGAACGGATGAGCGCGGATTTCGGCCAAGGGGTCGTGATCGAGAACCGCCCGGGCGCCAATACGCTGGTCGGTGCCGAACTGGTAGCGAAGGCCGCACCCGATGGCTACACGCTGTTGATGGCGATCGATTCGACGCTGGTGATGAATCAATATCTCTACAGCAAGCTGCCTTACGACCCGATCAAGGATTTCGATCCGATCACGCTGGTCGCCAAGACCATGGATCTCCTCGTCGTCAACTCAGCAAGCGACACCAAGACGGCGCAAGACCTGATCGCCAAGGCGAAGGCTGAGCCCGGCAAGCTCAACTGCGGCGCCGGCACGATCGCGACCAAGCTGACCTGCGTGTTGTTCGCCGAGCGCGCCGGGATCGAGACCGTGCTGCTGCCCTATAACGGCAGCGCCGAAGTGGCCCATGGCATTTTGACGAAGTCCGTCGATTTCGTGTTCGATGGTCCGTCCGCCGTGCTGCCGCTCATTCAGTCCGGCGATCTGCGCGCGCTGGCGAAGCTCGACCCGCGGCCGCTGCCGGCGCTGCCCGATCTGCCGACGCTCAAAGCCGCGACCGGCGTCGATCTCGGCGAGGTTTCGGTATGGCTCGGGCTCGTCGCGCCGCACGGCACGCCGCCGGTCATCATCGACAAGCTTGCCGCCGAGGTGGCAAAAATCCTCGGCGATCCCCAAGTGAAGGCTAAGGCGGACGCGGTCGGGCTTTTTCCGGTGACCGCTCCACCCGCGGAATTCGCGGCCTTCATCCAGCACGAGGCCGCGCGCTGGCCCGAGGCCGTAAAGAAGAGCGGCATGCATTTCGACTGAGAAACATCCAATCTTTTTCCGGGGAATTCAGAGGGGCCGTCCCATGTTGCGGGGATTGATCATTGTCGCATTGGCGCTTTTTCCCTGTTTCACCGGCCGGCGAGCTGCGGCACAGGAGGCGATCGGCGCCGTCAGCCGCATTCAGGGAACGGCGAGCGGAACGCGCGGCACCGCCACGCAGGCGCTCGGCTCGAACACGTCCGTCTTTCGGAACGAGGTCTTATCGACCGGAGATGGAACGCGGCTCGAAATAACCTTCAAAGACAACACGCGGCTGACGCTCAGCGAGAAAGCCAAGATGACGCTCGATACCTACATATTCAACCCGCCTGCGGGCCTTGGAACGATCAAGTTCGAGGCGGCCGGTGCGTTCCGATTTCTGTCAGGCCGATTGTCAAAGCTCGCAAGGTCCAATGTCAGCATGATAACCCCTGTCGCAAATATCGGCATTCGCGACACGGAATTTTGGGCTGGGCCGATCGACGATCAAGCGCCCGGCGTGTTCCTCATCGACGGTGCAGTCGCGGTGTCGAACGCGGCGGGCGCGCAGATCTTGAACCAGC
>DASQRX010000136.1:0-14944 GCA_035642635.1 Xanthobacteraceae bacterium | reverse complement strand
CCTTCGAACCCGCTTGGGCCAAGAGACCTACCAAGAAGCCCGCCAACGCCACCCACGGCGCCCGCCGAATGAATATTTCCGCGCCCTTCATCAGCCGGCCGGTGGCGACCACGCTGCTGACGCTCGGCATTGCTCTCGCCGGCACGCTTGCCTTCTCAAAACTGCCGGTCGCGCCGCTGCCGCAAGTCGATTTCCCGACGATCTCGGTCAGCGCCCAGCTTCCCGGCGCCAGCCCGACGACCGTCGCGACCAGCGTTGCCAGTCCGCTCGAACGCCATCTCGGCCAGATCGCCGACGTCTCGGAGATGACCTCGCAGAGCGGCATCGGCCAGACCCGCATCACGCTGCAATTCGGCTTGAACCGCAGCATCGACGGCGCGGCGCGCGACGTGCAGGCCGCCATCGTCGCCGCCCGCGCCGACCTGCCGGCGAGCCTGCGCAGCAATCCGACCTACCGCAAGGTCAATCCGGCCGATGCGCCGATCCTCATCCTGGCGATGACCTCGAAGACGCTGACGCAAGGGCAGATGTATGACGCCGCCAGCAATGTGCTGGCGCAGCAGCTGTCGCAGATCAGCGGCATCGGCCAAGTCATCATCGGCGGCTCGGCGCTGCCTGCGGTCCGCGTCGAGCTCAATCCGACGACGATGTTCAAATACGGGATCGGGCTTGAGGACGTGCGCGCCGCGCTCGCCTCAGCCAACGCCAACAGCCCGAAGGGCACCATCGACGATGGCGACCGCCGTTATCAGATCTACACCAACGATCAATCGACCAAGGCCGCCGACTACGCGCCGCTGGTCATCGCCTATCGCAACGGCGCCGCTGTCTTGCTGTCCGACGTCGCCAGCGTCGTCGATTCGGTCGAAGACGTGCGCAATCTCGGTCTGTCCAACGGTCAGCCGTCGGTGCTGATCATTCTGTTCCGCCAGCCCGGCGCCAATATCATCGACACCATCGACGCCGTGAAGGCGCAGCTGCCGCATCTGGAAGCGGCGATGCCGGCGGACGTCAACGTCAAGATCGCCATCGACCGCAGCACCACGATCCGCCAATCGCTGCAAGACACCGAAGCCACCCTCGTCATCGCCATCGCGCTGGTCACGGTCGTCGTTTATTTCTTCCTGGGCAATGTCAGCGCCACCATCATCCCCTCCGTCGCGGTGCCGGTGTCGATCCTCGGCACCTTCGGGGCGATGTATCTGCTTGGCTATAGTCTCGACATCCTGTCGCTGATGGCGCTGACCATCGCCACCGGATTCGTCGTTGACGACGCCATCGTGGTCTTGGAAAACGTCTCGCGTCACCTTGAAGCCGGCATGCCGCGCTTGCAGGCGGCGCTCCTTGGCGCACGCGAAGTCGGCTTCACCGTCTTGTCGATCAGTCTGTCCTTGATCGCGGTGTTCCTTCCGATCCTGCTGATGGGCGGCATCGTCGGGCGGCTGTTTCGCGAATTCACCCTGACCTTGTCTTTGGCGATCATCATTTCGCTGGCCATATCGCTGACCACCACGCCGATGATGTGCGCGCTGTTCCTGCGCGGTTCGCAGGTGCGGGGCGGCGGGAGTCGCAGCGGCCTGTTCGAACGAGCGCTCGCCGGCTACGAGCGCTCGCTCGGCTGGGCGCTGCAGCACAGCCGCATCGTGCTGGCGATATTCTTTAGCGCCATCGTCTTGAATATCGTTTTGTTCACCGTCGTACCGAAGGGATTTTTCCCCGAACAGGACACCGGCCGGCTGATCGGGTCGCTGCAGGCCGATCAAAGCGTCTCGTTTCAGCTCATGACGCAAAAGCTGCGGCAGATGATGGAGATCGTGCAGCAGGATCCGGCCGTCGAAAACGTCGTCGGCTATACCGGCGTCGGCTCTGGCGGCGGCTTCGGATCGATCAATACCGGTTCGGTCTTCGTGTCATTGAAGCCCTTGTCCGAGCGGGTGCCGATGGACCAGGTGATCGCACGGCTGCGCCCGAAGCTCGCCAAGGTTCCGGGCGGACGGCTCTTTCTATTCGGGGTCCAGGACGTCCGCGCCGGGGGGCGGCAGAGCAATTCCGAATATCAGTACACGCTCCAAGCCGACGATGCCGATCTGCTCTTCAAGTGGACCGCGCGGCTCGTGCAACAGCTCGAGACCAGCAAGATCATGGCCGATGTCAGTTCGGACCAGCAGCAGCGCGGGCTCGAATCCGACCTCGTTATCGACCGCGACAGCGCCTCCCGCCTCGGCATCACGCCGGCGCAGATCGACAGCACGCTCTACGACGCCTTCGGGCAGCGCCAGGTCTCGGTGATCTATAGCGCGATCAATCAGTATCACGTCGTCATGGAGATCGACCCGAGCTACACCCAATTTCCGGCGGCGCTCGGCGAAATCTACGTGGCGACATCGGGCGGCGGCGCGTCCGGAACGGCGCAATCGAACGCGCCTGGCGGCACCGTGACCGCGGTCAAGACCTCCGGCGGCTCGGCCGCGGCGGCGACTGATGCGGCGGCTACCGCCAACAACAATTCGGCGCGCAACGCCGCCATCAATGCGCTCGCCAATACCGGCAAGGGTTCGACGTCCTCGGGCGCCGCGGTGTCGACGGCGCAGGAGACCATGATCCCGCTCGCGGCCGTAAGCCATTACAACGCCGGCAACGCGCCGCTGTCGGTCAGTCACCAGGGATTATTCGTCGCCTCGACCATCTCGTTCAATCTGCAGCCGGGCGCGGCGCTTGGCGACGCAGCGCAGGAACTCAACGGCGCCATGGCCAAAATCCGCATGCCGGTCTCGATTCACGGCAGCTTTGCCGGCACCGCGCAGGTGTTCCAGGCGTCGCTCGACAACGAAAAAATCCTGATCGCGACCGCGATCGCCACAGTCTACATCCTGCTCGGCGTGCTCTACGAGAGCTACATCCATCCGATCACCATCCTGTCGACGCTGCCGTCGGCCGGCGTCGGCGCGCTCCTGGCGCTGATGCTGTTTCACACCGAGTTCGACATTATCGGACTCATCGGCGTCATTCTGCTCATCGGCATCGTCAAGAAGAACGCGATCATGATGATCGATTTCGCCATCGAGGCGAAACGCGCCGGCAATCTGAATTCGCGCGATGCAATCTATCAGGCCTGTATCTTGCGCTTCCGCCCGATCATGATGACGACCTCGGCGGCGATCCTCGGCGCCATCCCGCTGGCGGTGAGCTTCGGCAATGGCAGCGAAATCCGCCGCCCGCTCGGCATCGCCATCGTCGGCGGCCTTTTGATCAGCCAATTGCTCACGCTCTACACGACGCCGGTGCTTTCTCTTTATCTGGCTCGAGTCGGGCTATGGTCGCTGCGGCTGCGGCAACGGCTCCTGCCGCGCCTCTTTGGCGCGCCGTCGGCGAGCTAGACCGTTCGGCATGACTCAGCGGATATGGAGTGGCGTGCGCGCATAGCAGCACGGCTCGGGGCCCGACAGCTGCACCGGCCCGAGCAAAACCCGCAGCCGATGAATATCGGCGCGCGCGGCGAGAATTTGCGGGCCCTTCACCGCTTCGTCAACATCCGGATTGGCCTCAAGGTGATTGATCAGCTTGACGTCGTGGTAGATGGCGTCGCGGATGCACCAGTAGCATTGCTCGTCGGGCTGCCAAAAATCTCCGGCCCGCGCGGACGCTGTGGCGAAAACCAGTATGATAAGGCCGAACAGCGAGAGGATGCGATTCATTGCCGCCCTCCGGTAGACAGGTCGATACGGCGTCCGGCAAATGATAGCCAAAGAATTTCGCCGAAGGAAACGTTTTGCCGGGTGGCTTTACCGGGCCGCCGCTGGCGCGGCGACAGCGGTCCGCTCGTCGGTTGCGACCTCGTGCAGGAGCGCGCGTAATTCCTTGGCGCGTTTGGCTCCGAACGCCGTTTCGAACTGGGCCTGAGCCTCCTCCCAGTTTTTTCGCGCGGAGCGGAAGCGGGCTGAGCCCTCACCGGTCAAACGCACCTCCTTGCTGCGGCGGTCGGACTGTCCGGGCTCGATCGCAACGAGCCCATCCCGCTGCAGCGGCAAGAGGTTGCGCCCAAGCGTGGTGCGATCCGTGACCAGTTCGGCAGCAAGCGCGTTGATCGTCATCGCGCCTTTGCGCTGCAGCCTTGCAAGAATCGAATACTGGGTCGTGCGCAAGCCGCTCGACGCCAGGAATTGATCATAGAATTGCGAGACATGGCGGGCGGCTTGGCGCAGCGCCAGGCAGTTGCATCCGGCGGGATTGGTCCATTCCGACGCCATTGCGATACCTAAAAGTCCCCCGGTTAGCCCCCCGCACCCTTGCCAATCGATATAGGCGTATATACTCCTATCGCCAGCGCCGTTCAATAAGACGGCCGTTGCCAAACCTGGCGGACTGCATGTCCACACCCAGCATCACAGCGTCCGAACCAGCGGCGGTGGCCGCCAAGCCGGCCGATACTCAGCCCTACGATCCGCGCACCCGCGCCCTGATCGAAGGCCCGATCGCAGCGACGCTAATCCGCCTCGCCGCGCCGAACATCGTGGTCATGCTGGCGCAGACTTCGGTCGGACTGGTCGAGACTTATTTCGTCGGCAAGCTCGGCACCGATGCGCTGGCCGGCGTCGCCTTGGCGTTTCCCGTCGTGATGCTGATGCAAATGATGTCGGCCGGCGCCATGGGCGGCGGCATGTCGTCGGCGATTGCGCGCGCACTCGGTGGCGGACGCCGCAGTGACGCCAATGCTCTGGCGCTGCATGCGCTGGTGATCGGGCTCGCCTTCGGCCTGACATTCATGGTCGCGCTACTGCTCGGCGGACCGTGGCTCTATGCGACGATGGGCGGCAGCGGCGCCTCGCTTGCGGCCGCGACGACCTATTCCAATGTCATCTTCACCGGCGCGATCCTGGTCTGGCTGTTCAACTCGCTCGCCAACGTGATCCGCGGCACCGGCAACATGCTGTTCCCCGCACTGGTCACCGTCATCGGCGTCGTCGTGCTCGTTCCGCTGTCGCCATGTCTCATCTTCGGCCTCGGGCCGTTTCCGAAACTCGGGGTCGCCGGCGGCGCGGTGGCGGTGCTGCTTTATTACGCGGCCGGAAGCGTGGTTCTCACCGCCTATCTGCGGTCGGGACGCAGCGTCGTTCGTCTGACCTTGCGCGGCATCCGACTACGCTGGCCGTTGTTCGCCGACATCCTTCGCGTCGGCGCGGTCGCGGCCTTGATCACGGTGCAGACCAATCTCACCATTGCTATTGCGACGGGCCTGGTCGGCTCGTTCGGCCCCGCCGCCATTGCCGGTTACGGCACCGGCTCGCGCCTTGAATATTTGCTCATCCCTTTGGTGTTCGGATTGGGCGGTCCACTCGTCGCCATGGTCGGCACCAATATCGGCGCGCATCGTCGCGACCGCGCCTTGCGCGTCGCCTGGATCGGCGCCGCGATCGCCGCCGGTATGTGCGAGATCATCGGCTTCTGCGCCGCGATCGAGCCGCGCGCCTGGCTGTCGCTGTTCGGCACCGAGCCGGAAATGATCGATGCCGGATCGCGTTATCTGCAGTCCGTCGGGCCGGTCTATGGCTTGTTCGGTCTCGGCATGGCGCTCTATTTCGCGTCGCAAGGCGCAGGACGCTTGTTGTGGCCGTTTCTTGCCAATATGGCGCGGCTCCTCATCGCGGCCGGCGGCGGCTATTTGGCCTTGCGCTTGACCGGTAATCTGACCGACGTATTCATCGCCTTGGCGGTTGCGCTCGCGGCTTTCGGCCTGATCAATGCGGCGGCCGTTGCCTCCGGCGTGTGGTTCGACAAGTCCGATAAGCTTGTGCCGAGGCATTCCGCGTCAGGAGCAACCACAAAATGACCGAGCACTACTTGGAAGAATTCGCTGCCGGCCAGGTTTTCAATACGGGCCGCATGCGCGTCGACAAGGAGCAGATTTTCGCTTTCGCCAAGCAGTTCGATCCGCAGCCCTTCCACGTCGACGAGCAGGCAGCGCTGAAATCGCCCTTTCAGGGACTGGCGGCGAGCGGCTGGCACACCGCGGCCATGACCATGCGGCTCATGGTTGACGGCGAATTCAAGCCAGCCGGCGGCATTCTCGGCGTCGGCTTCGAGGAATTGAGCTGGCCGCGCGCGGTGCGGCCCGGCGACGAATTGCATGCCAAGAGCGAAGTGCTCGAAGTACGGCCGTCCAAGTCCCGCCCCGACCGCGGCTTGATCAAGGTACGCACCACGACGTTCAACCAGAACGACGAACCCGTGATGTTCTTCACCGGCAATCTCCTGGTGCCGCGGCGTACGCCCAACACATAATTGCGTGGAACAGGAGTCCTCGATGCGTATTCTCGTGGTCGGCGCTGGCGCGATCGGCGGCTATTTCGGCGGCAGACTCAAAGCGGCGGGCCGCGATGTCACCTTCCTGGTGCGCGCGCGGCGCGCGGCGCAATTGGCAAAGACCGGACTCGTCATCCGCAGCCCCGCCGGCGACCTCGATTTGCCCTCGCCGCCCACGATCACCGCCGAAAATCTGCGGGCGCCCTACGATCTGATCCTACTAAGTTGCAAAGCCTATGACCTTGCCTCGGCGATCGATTCCTTTGCGCCGGCGGTCGGACCGAACACCGCCATTCTTCCCTTGCTCAACGGCATGGCGCACATGGATGCGCTCGCCGCGCGCTTTAGCGCGCGCGCCGTGCTCGGCGGCCAGTGCCTGATCTCAAGCAACCTCGACGCCGATGGTCGAATTCTCCATCTCAGCGCCATGCAGTCTCTCTCGTTCGGCGAGCAGGACGGTACGAAGTCCGAACGCGCACAAGCGATCCTTCAGGCGCTGTCCGGCGCAGGCTTCGACGCCCATCTCAGCACGGCGATCTTGCACGAAATGTGGGAGAAATGGGCGTTCATCGCGACCGGCGCCGGCATCACCTGCCTGATGCGGGCCGCCTTTGGCGACATCGTCGCGGCGGGCGCGGTCAATTATACGACGGACATGTATGACGAGGCCTGCGCCATTGCCGCAGCGAACGGCTTTCCGCCGTCGCGGGCGACGATCGAGCGAAGCCTGTCGATGTTCACCGCTCAGGGCTCGACGATTTCCGCCTCGATGCTCCGCGACATCGAGCGTGGCGCGCCGATCGAGGCCGATCATGTGCTCGGCGATTTGCTGCACCGTGGCGAGACAGCGCCCGGCGACCGCAAGCTCCTGCGCATCGCTTATGCGCATCTCAAGGCTTACGAAGCGCGCCGCAACCGCGAAAAAGCCGCCTCGCCTGCCAGCTAAAGCATGATCCCGAAAAGTGGAAATCGGTTTTCGGACAAGATCATGCTCGAGCAACCACTGGCCGAGATCCGATTCAATGAATTGGATCTCGGCTAGTGGATATTCCGAGCCGTGACGCTTATTATCAAGCGCCAAAGAGGAAGCCACATGGCCAAGATCACGTATCATATCGTCGAACACGACGGCGGCTGGGCTTACCAGGTCGACGGCGTATTCTCCGAAACCTTCCCGACCCACGACAGAGCCAAAGTGGCGGCGCAACGCGCGGCGCAGGAGCAGCATGTGCCCGGCGAGACGCGTGCGATTTCATGGGAAGACCAGGACGGCAAGTGGCACGAAGAGCTGGCGCGCGGCGACGATCGGCCCGAGACCGAAGTCGAGGGATGACGGCTCTCGCCGGCGAGCAGCAATAATGCGCATCGAAGCCCTGTCGGGTTGGACCAACGACCAAAGACATGTCGTCGCCGCCACCTTTCTGGGCTGGACGCTTGACGCTTTCGACTTCTTCCTGCTCGTCTTCGTGCTCAAGGACATCGCGCAGGAATTTGACACCCACATCGAGGACGTCACCTTCGCCATCTTGCTGACTTTGGCGATGCGGCCGATCGGCGCTTACATCTTTGGCCGCGCCGCGGATCACTACGGACGCCGCCCGGCGCTCATGGTCAACATACTCCTCTATGCATTCATCGAATTTGCCTCGGGCTTTGCGCCGAACCTGACCGCACTCCTGGTGCTGCGCGCGATGTTCGGCATTGCCATGGGCGGCGAATGGGGCGTCGGCGCGTCGCTGACCATGGAATCTATCCCACCGCATGCGCGCGGCTTCGTCTCGGGGCTGCTGCAATCGGGCTATCCGACCGGCTATTTTCTCGCCTCGATCGCTTATGGCCTGTTGTTCCAGTATATCGGCTGGCGCGGCATGTTCATGATCGGCGTCCTGCCGGCGCTGCTCGTCTTCTATATTCGCCGCAAGGTTCCGGAATCGCCGAGCTGGAAACCGACCACCTCCGAGGCGAGCACTTTGGCGATCGTAAGATCGCACTGGAAGCTCGGCATCTATGCGGTCCTGCTGATGACGGCTTTCAATTTCTTCAGCCACGGCACCCAGGATCTCTATCCGACCTTTTTGGAAGTCCAGCATAAAATGTCGCCGCATGAAGTCAGCCTGATCGCCGTCATCTATAATATCGGCGCGATCGTCGGCGGCCTGTCGTTCGGCTCACTGTCCGAGCGCTTCGGCAGGCGGCGCATCATCATCATCGCGGCACTGCTGTCGCTTGTGGTCCTGCCGCTGTGGGCCTTCTCGACCACCGCCGTATGGCTTGCCGTTGGCGCATTCCTGATGCAAGTCGCGGTGCAAGGCGCCTGGGGCGTCATCCCAGTTCACTTGAATGAGCTGTCGCCCGACGACGCCCGCGGCACATTTCCAGGCTTTGTCTATCAGCTCGGCAATCTTATCGCCTCGGCGAACGCGACGCTGCAAGCCGCGATCGCCGGCCATTATGGCGGCGATTACGCATTCGCGCTGGCTCTGGTTGCCGGCACAGTCGCCGTGGTGATTGCGATCCTCACCGCCGTCGGCATCGAGGCGAAAGGCGTCGTGTTCGGAACGGGCGCTGCCGACAAAGCGAACAAGACCGGTCTCGCCGCGGTTAGTCCGGCGGTGTGACGGATCGCGGCGATAGCGCTATGGAATCGCCTCGGTGGCGGGTATCTTGTCGATCCGCTGAGGAATGCTTGGTTCCGATGGATAATAAGCCTGCGCCAATCGTCGAAACTGCACTGAGCGGCTACGAGCTGCTCAACAATCCCGTCCTCAACAAAGGCACCGCCTTCACCGACGACGAGCGCGACGCCTTCGATCTGCACGGGCTGTTGCCGCCGCATGTCGCCGAGCTCGACTACCAGGTCATGCGCCGGCTCGACGCCTTCCGCGGGTTGAGCCGCGATATTAATAGATACGTGTTCCTGCGCGGCCTGCAGGACACCAACGAAACCTTGTTCTACGCGCTCTTGACCCGCAACATCGAAGAGATGATGCCGATCGTCTACACGCCGACGGTCGGGCTCGGCTGTCAATTGTTCAGTCATATTTTCCGCAAACCCCGCGGTCTGTTCCTCAGCATTCCGCACAAGGACTGCATCCGCCGCATTCTCGCCCATCCGCGCTACGACGGCGTGCGCGCCATCGTGGTCAGCGACGGCGAGCGCATTCTCGGCCTCGGCGATCAGGGCGCGGGCGGCATGGGCATTCCGATCGGCAAACTCTCGCTCTATACCGCGTGCGCGGGGCTGCATCCGGCGACCACGCTGCCGATCATTCTCGACGTCGGCACCGACAATACCGAACATTTGAGCGATCCGCTTTATATCGGCTGGCAGCATGAGCGCGTGCGCGGCGCCGAATATGACGAACTGGTCGAAATGTTCGTCAGCGCGGTCCGCGAGCGCTGGCCGCATGTTCTCCTGCACTGGGAGGATTTCGCCATCGGCAACGCCAACCGGCTGCTCGCTCGCTACCGCGACCAATTGTGCACCTTCAACGACGACATCCAGGGCACCGCCGCGATTGCCGTCGGCACGCTGCTCAGCGCCATCAATGTCACCGGCACGCCGTTGCGCGACCAGCGCGTCGCCGTCCTCGGCGCGGGCTCGGCCGGGACCGGCATCTGCGCGCTCCTGGTGCGCGCCATGGTCGGCGCCGGTTTGAGCGAAGCCGAAGCCTATGCCCGCTTCTATCTCGTCGATCGCGACGGCTTGCTGCTTGAAGGCATGCACGGGCTGCAAACGTTTCAGGCGCCGTTCGCGCAGCGCCGCGAACGCATCGCGGCGTGGTCGCGCAGCTCGGACGGCCATAGCGGCCTCGGCGACGTCGTCGGCAACGCACATCCGACGGTGCTCATTGGCACTTCCGGACAGGCGCACGCTTTCCACGAAGCCGTGATACGCGAGATGGCGAAGCACGTGCAGCGGCCGGTCATCTTTCCGCTGTCGAACCCGACCGAGCGCAGCGAAGCGACGCCCGCCGACATCGAGGCTTGGACCGAAGGCCGCGCCGTGATCGGCAGCGGAAGTCCCTTCCCGCCGGTCGAACGCAACGGCAAGACATTTCGCGTCGACCAAACCAATAACGCCTATGTCTATCCGGGCATCGGGCTGGGCGCGATCGCCGTGAATGCGCGCCGCATTTCGGATGCGATGTTCCTTGCGGCGGCACGCACCATCGCCGAATTCTCTCCGGCTAAACGCGACCCGCGGGCCAATCTACTGCCGCCCTTGGCCGAGATCCGCGACCTGACGTTCCACGTCGCGCATGCGGTCGCCAAGCAAGCGCTTGCCGATGGCCTCGCTGCAACGATGCCGGACGACGCCATCGCGGCTGCGATCAGAAGCACAATGTGGGAGCCGGTTTACGCGACCTATCGGCGGCGGCGCGGTTAAATCAACTGCCGGCGCAAGCGCGACGGCGCAATTCAACACTGAAGAATAAGAAGAATTCCCGGCCAGCGCGTTTGTTTGGAATGGATATAAGCAGTCGAGACACTCAGTTTCGAATTGTTATAATTATCTTCTACTTCGGAAATACGTTTCTGTGTTGTGCGTCAATACTTGTGATGCTACCGAACCCCTTGAGACATAAGTACTTTTTTATAGTTCTAAACTGGGGTCGGGGGCTGTCGCGTGTTGGTTTCAATCAATCGCCATTCAGCGCATAAGCGTATCTTCGTGTGCCGGATTGCCACCTCGGTGCTCGCGGTCGCCATGACCACGGGCGGCGCATTGAAGGTTGGAGCGCAGGATCAACAAGTCCCAACACCGCAGCAGCAAGCCACGCCGCCCACCACATCTCAGCCGGATACATCCACACCGGCAGCTCCTTCCACAGCGACACCTGCGCCGGCAGCACAACAAATCTCCAGGCCAGCGCTGCCGCGAATCTTAGTGAATGCTCCGAAAAGCAACCCGAAAGCCAAGCCCGTCGCGGCGAAGCCGCAGCGCGAGGCGCCGCCGCCGGTGGATGCCACCACCGCGGCGCAAACGGCGCTCGACGCCAAAACGCAGGAGTTCAACGAGGCGAGAGACAACAATCTCCTCACCAAACTCGGCGCCTCGACCACCAGCATCAGCCGGACGAACATCGAACGGCTGCCGCAAGCCGACAACCAGCCGCTCGACAAGCTCATCCTGCAATTCCCCGGCGTGTCCTACGATTCCGCCGCATCGAATCCGAACTTCCATATCCGGGGCGAATACGCAAACGCGCAAATCCGGATCAATGGCGTCGTCGTGCCGGAAGGCGTTTCCGGCCTAGGCGCTTATCTCGACACCAACTTCATCGGCAAAATCTCGCTCCTCACCGGCGCGCTGCCGGCTGAATACGGCTTGCGAACCGCCGGCGTGCTCGACATCACCAGCCGGAATTTTTCCGCACCGGGCGGTGAAGTCAGTCTCTATGGCGGCAGCCGGCAGACATTCACGCCCAGCATCGATTACGGCGGCAGCTTCGGCAATTCGCAATATTTCGTCTCCGCCCGCGGCGTTTGGAACGGGCTCGGCATCGAAAATCCGGCGTCGAGTTTGAACGCAATTTACGACCAAACCCAACAGGGCAAGTTCTTCGGCTACGCATCGACGATGCTCGACGAGTCGACCCGCTTCAGCGTGATCTCGGCAGCGTCATATAGTCAGTTTCAGATACCGGGTAATCCGGGTCAGTCGCCGACCGGAGATTTTCCCGCGCTGACATCCGATTCCACCGCCGTGCATGAAAATGAATTCGACACGTACGCCGTTACAATAGCGTCACTGCAAAAACACGGCACCGACGGCGATGCGCAACTTGCGTTCTTTTCGCGCTACGCCGACGTTCACTTTCTTCCCGACGTCCCCAATGACCTTGCTTTCAACGACGTCGCGTCCAACGTAAGACGTCAAAGCACGCTGACGGGTACGCAATTCGACACGTCTTACATCTTGAACGATCGTCACACGTTGCGCGCCGGGTTCGCGGTGACCGGCGAACAGACCAATGTCAGCAATGTTTCGACGGTTCTGCCTACCGACGGCATGGGAAATGTCACGGCGCCGACGCCTTTTAATGTGACCGATCAAACCTCGCTGCTGGGCTGGAACATCGGCACCTACGTCCAGGACGAATGGAGAATTACCAACCAGCTCACGCTCAATACAGGCGTCCGCTTCGACCAATTGTATCAGTTTATCGATACCAACCAGTTCAGTCCGCGCATCGCGCTGGTTTACAAGCCGACCCCAAGCACCACCGTTCATGCCGGATACTCGCGGTACTTCACGCCGCCATACCAAGCGCAGGCTACGCAGTCGAATTTCGTACTCTTCAACGACACCACCAATCAGTCCGACATTCAGCAGGCCAGTCCGGTCAAGCCTGAACGCTCAAACTACTTCGATGTCGGCGTCGATCAGACCGTGCTTCCCGGCCTCAATATCGGGATCGATCTGTACTACAAGCAAGCGAAGGACATGATCGACGACGGCCAGTTCGGCCAGGCAGTGGTCTTGACGCAGTTCAACTGGGCACGGGGCTACAGCGAAGGCGGCGAGTTCAGGCTCAGCTATACTAACGGCAACTTCCACGCCTATGGCAATTTCGCCTACAATATTTCGCGCGCGATCGGCCCTGAGTCGAGCGAGTATCTGTTCGATGCGGACGAGTTCGCCTATCTGCAAGCTCATTGGCACTTCACCGACGACATGCAGCGCATGACCGGCTCGGGTGGCGCGTCCTATCGTTTCATGAATTCGACGACGATCAGCGCGGACATGATCTACGGCAGCGGGCTGCGCGCCGGCGAATTGCCAAACTTTGCGCCGAACGACCAGCACACCACGCCCTATGTGGTAATCAACACCGGCATCGCGCACGATATCCACTGGTCGAGCGACTACAAACCCGCCACCGTGCGGTTCGACGTCACCAATCTGTTTTACAAGATCTACGAGCTTCGCGACGGCAGTGGCATCGGCGTGTTCGCGCCGCAATTCGGCGCGCGGCGCGGCTACTTTATGGGCCTTTCGCAGAAGCTGTGACGCACGATCGAACGCGCTAAGCCACCCGGACCTGCGCCAAGAAGCGCTCGACTTCGGCCCGCAGCTTGCCGGATTTCGCCGCAAGCTCGCTGCCGGCATTCAACACGGCCTTGGCGACCTGGCCGGTTTTGCTTGCGGCATCAGACACCTGCACGACGCTCGCCGAGACCTCGCGCGTGCGCTCGGCCGCCGCGCCGGCGCTCTTGGCGATCTCTGTGCTGACGGCGTCCTGCTGATGCACCGCCACCGAGATTTCATTGGCGTTTTCGTCGAGCTGCCCGATCGTCCCGGCGATCGCCTGCATGGCTTGGACCACGCTCGTCGTCGTGCCCTCGATCGAGGAAATCTGCTGGGTGATATCGCCCGTCGCCTTTTCGGTCTGCGACGCCAGCATCTTCACCTCCTGGGCGACGACGGCAAAGCCGCGGCCGGCGGGACCGGCGCGCGCCGCTTCGATCGTCGCATTGAGCGCCAGGAGGTTGGTCTGCGCCGCAACATCGCGGATGAGATTGCTGACATTGCTGATCTGCCCGACGGTCGCGGCAAGACGCTCCACCGTCGCGATGATAAGCTTGGCTTCGTCCGTCGCGCCGCGGGCGATCTCGGCCGATTCCCGCGCCTGATTGGAAATCTGCTCGACGGATTGCGCGATCTCTTCGGCCGCCATGGCGACGCTGTTGACGTTCGTGGTCGCCTGGGCGGACGCGGCCGCGGTCGCGCCGGCCTGGCACTGATTATGATCGGCGGCTTCCGCCATGATCTGCGCGCAATTGTCCATCGTCTTCGAGGCGCCATCGAGCGCGCCGACAATGTCATTCACCGCGTGCTCGAAATTCCTGGTGGCCGCTTCGATTTGCTGGCGGCGCAATTCGGATTCGCGCACGCGATCGATCTCACCCTGACGCGCCGCCGTAACGTCTTCGATGGCCTGACGGAAGACCAAGAGCGTCTCGGCCATTCCCGCGATCTCGTCATGGCCGCCGACCGGAACCGGGACATTCAGTTCGCCGCCAGCGATCCGGCGCATGGCGCCGCTCAGCGCCGTCAACCGGCCGACGATGCTGCGTCCGACATAAAGCCAGGCGATCAGGCCGGCGGCGGCAAGCGCCGCAAGGCTCAATACGACCAGGATGATGCGGCACAGCCATATCTGCCACAGCGCGCGCGCCGAAAGATCGTTGGCCGTCACACCCTGAATCTGGATGAAATTCTCGACCTGATCGCGCAATTTGACGGCCTCGGCCAGTGCGGCGGTGTACATCTCCTGGGTTTTCTCGAGACCGCGCAACTCGTTCACCCGTTGCACGACGATGCCGAAGTCGCCGCCCAAAATCGCAAGCTTGCCGTAGAGCCCGGCGATCTTGTCGTGCTGTTCGGAATGCGGAATCGCTTTCAGATTGTTACCGATGTCGCGTTCGGCAGCAGCTATGAGATCGCGGATCGGCGGCAGCAGCGATGCATCGCCGACCATCGAAGCTTCAATCAGCAACCCGGCGAGTTGATTGGCGTCGGCTTGGACTTCGAGCAGACGCCGCAGTGCGTCGATCGACTGGTTGAGCGTCGCACGGTTGGTTTCGTCTTTCGTCATCAGATCGAAGTTGGCGTCGTCGATGACCGGTGTGATGG
>DASQRX010000135.1:0-31764 GCA_035642635.1 Xanthobacteraceae bacterium | reverse complement strand
CGCTTGAATTTTGTCGTGCGTGGGTAGCAGCGGTGCATCAGCTGCGTTGTCGTCAGTGGCCGCCCCGAGCTCGCGATGAACGCCCGCCGGATCCTGGTTTGAATGCGGCCGACGCGTGGCCTCCGGGCCGCAACAGCCGGGCGCGGGCCTCTATCGGCGGGGCGTGGCGCCTCTGGTGCGCGTTCTATTGCCGTGCGGTCGTCTTGTTTCACGCTATTCCGCCGCTCATGGTGTCGCTCATGCGCTTCTCATATGCCGCTCATATGCCGCTCATGGGTGCTGCTCATCAAAATCCCTATGGCGGATGAGTGACACACACAGCAGCAGCAGCTTCTATAGCGCTGCTTGCTGGCTGTGGTGTCTAAGAACTCAATCCTCGCCTAGCCAAACCTAATGACACGCTTCTCGCGCGACGTACCCGGCTTAATTACCTCGACGCTCGCCTTGCCCTGGTCCAATAGCCGATCGAGTGCGGCGGCCAGCTCTGCTTTCCTTAAGCCCCTAGCCTCTGGCTGCTTGGCGATGATGCCCGGTGCATAGCTATGGCTGGTCTGGGCTGGCGAGAGCTCTTCGCCCCTGCTCTGAAGTTTCTTGCCGATCGAAACGAATGCCTCGTCAACGGTTGCCTCTCTAGCTGCCTTCTCGATGTTCGACATGCCATGTTCGGGCAGGAATAGACCGCGCTGGTATCGCAGCACGATTGATTCGCCCCTCGGCCCGTATTGGTTCTTCTTGAACTCCAGCTCGCGCAAGTCGCCGTCTGGCTGTTCGCCGCTTTCCTGTTTGGCTCCCTTGAGGTATTGGCGGAACCGAAATGCGCCGTGCCAGGCAGTTGACCCTGAAATCCCGGTTCCAGATGCAATGCCGGACAGGCTCGGATGACTTAGAACGGTAACAGAGCCGCCGGCGACCATTGCAAGCGCCTGCACGTGATTCGCGAAGCCATAGACCTGAGTACGATCGATCTCGCTGCCGGCGAATGCGCGCGACAGCGTATCAATAGAAATGTTCTTCGGTTTGATATCTCCGGCCGCTTCGTAGATCTGCTTATAAAGTTCAGTTGTCTCGACCTTACCGGTTTTGGGATTGGCGGCGCAGAGCGTGGCGTCTTGCCCTAGCAGGCAAAGGACATGCAATCCGCCGTCGATCAGATCCCGAAACGTCGTCTGATAGTGCGATGCGATAGCTGCGATGCGGATGTGCAATTCGTCCTTGTCGTCCTCTGCACCAAGATAAAATGCCGGACCCATTTCAGGAAGCGAGCCGAGCCAATCTTTGCCGAGAACGTGCGCAACGTTCTTTGTCAGCTCAAGTATGGACTTGCCTGTACCGCCCTCACCTGAAAACAGGCCGGCTTGATTGAGCGGTACACGATCCCTGATCGCCCATTTTCGTTCTGGGATAGGCTCGTTGTCCCAACTGGACATATCAAGCCAAGCAATGACGCGGTTAGCCGATGCGGTGGCAGTTCCGTTGGCTTTATGAAAACCGCCACTTTTGGCTCTTTGGTATTCTGCTTGGTCGAATGCGACACTCATCGCGGCGCCCCGAACGGGTCGCGGTCGAACATTCCCCAGCGGATGAGATGTTCAACGGTGGCGGCGCCGTACTGAATATCATTGGTGAAGCCGGTATCAGCTGCCAGCTGCCGGAACTCATCCATCACCACGTCCGAGGATCCAAGGCCGCGGCAGCATTTGACGGCAGCCCAAAAATTGCGGGCGCGCTGGTGGATTGAAATTGAACGGTCCAGGTCGGGCCGGATTTGCTCAATGGCTTGTCCGAGGGCGTCGACAGGCGGCGGACAATAAGCAAGGGCGGTACTCATCCTGCACCCCAGACGTTTTGCGCGATGTGCGAGCCCCGGCGCACCGCAAAACCAGTACCCTTTGGGTTGATCTCGAGCCGGGCACCTTCGCCGATGCTGCGCACAGTCAGTGCGAGCGTGGCGCCACGATAGACCTCAAGTGCGCGGTCTGGATCGAGGCCCGCGGCTATCAGTTGCCGACACAACACGAGGACGGGTGTATATCCACGCGCCGTGAAACCCCTGCATGTACATGTGTCGTCACCAAACAGGCGAGCAACAAGAGGGGCCCCCCGGCCCACCTGTGGAATCGGCTTCACCGCAGTTGAAATGCGGGGCCGCTCGGTGTATGATTTCACTTCTAGTTCCTATTTTGCCCGTGGCGCTTGCCGGCGCTGCGGGCTTTCCCGCAAGGGCATTCGTTTGAGTTTGGGGTTAGGCGGCTTGCGGCTGTTCCCGCGCGGCCGCACGCGATTCTAGCCACGCGTCGATTTCCTCGACGGGCCAGCCATAACGCTTTTCGCCAAGTCGGACGCGCAAGGGGAATTTGCCGTCGCGTTCCAATTTCCAGAGCCACACCTTGCTAAAGGTGATGCCCTTCTCAGAACGCAAACCGTCGTATGAGATAATTCGCATCGCGCCTTGTCTCCTTAACGATCCGCAATGACTGTGCGGCGTCGATAAGGGACGTAAATCACAGAATGGCGCGTCGGAAATGCCGGAAATTAGGCCTGGTTTTTGGCAGCCTTTATCGCGCGGTCGGCGGCGTAATATAATTTGCTCACTGTCGTATGGGTGCCGATGCCGAGCTCGCTGCCCACGCGTTCAAATAATGCTTCGCCAATCCCTGAGTTGCGACCGTGCCCGCGCATCTCGCGTACCTTAAACCAGACCTCATATTGGCGAGCTTCTGTCGCTATCCCGCGTGACTGTCTGTTTTTTGCGAAGATTTTTCCGAAGACGTCATCCCAGGTTTTATATTCACCCTTGGCGGCTCGCAGCAGTTTATCGCGAAGCGCATTGACAGCCCATGCGGGGATTGGTTCGCAGAGAGCAATCGCCCACAACAGGATCTGCTTATCGTGGCCCAAGTTAAATCTGTCCTCGAAAGAGCCCTCTGCTGGATATTGGGGATCTATGGGCCAACCCGTTTTCTCGCCCCTTACGGCCCCGAGTATTTTCTCGTCGAGCATTCTCTCGCTGGGGTCGTCCTTTTTTTTGCTCATTGCGCAACCCTCAGTTCAACCACATTGCCGGCCGCCGGGTTAATGATGCCCCGCAGCCGGGCTGCCCATGCGTCGAGCGCAAATCGCTTTTCATCCAGATACGCGTGCTGGTCATAGACCTTGTGCAGCCCCGGCTTAGTGTGGCCGATGACTAGCTCTCGTACCAAGTCGGAAATGTTCGGAATGGCCGAAAGCCCCGTGCGAACGGTGCGGCGTATGTCGTGAATGACAAAATCAGGAAGCTTGGCCTTGTCGTCTTTCTCTCGCAGCGCAGCCAGCACGGCCACATCATACGAGACTTTAGCCTTGTAAAAACCGTTTACCGGCTTTTTGCCAAACGTCGCGGAGAATAGATAATCGCCACTGTCGAAGCGCGGCAGCGACTCAAGGACCGCAATGGCGTCATCGGACAGCGGGACAATATGCGCCGCCGCCGCCTTCATGCGATCAGCCGGGATTGTCCATATCTTTTTCTCTAGATCAAACTCACGCCAACGCGCATTGGCCACTTCTGACTTGCGCTGCCCCGTTAAGATTAGGAGCCGGAATAGCGGACCATAGGGATAGCCAGTGTCGGTAGCAGTTACCCACGCGGCCCTCAATTCTTTGTCGGACAGAATGCGGGTGCGCGGCGGCCTTTCCCCGATAATGTCTTTGGGCTTTAGCCGATCGCATGGTGACGCCTCGATGCCGTAAACTGTTTGACCGATAGCCCAGTTGAAAAGCCGCCGAGCGTATCCAAGCAGATTGTGGGCCTGATAGGGCTTCCCGTCGTCTTTGTATCCCTTGATTAGGTTCCGCACCTCTTGCGCGGTGATGTCGGTCATCGGGCGCTTGCCCCATGCGGGAATGAATACGCGGCGAATGTCCCGCTCAACCTCCCGGCCACTCCGTTCAAGCGGCTTTTCGGGATCGCGACCGATAAGCTTCTCCTTGATGAAATCCTCCGCAACAGAGGCGAATGTGTTTTCCTGTCTGCGCAGTTCTGCCGCCCGGTGCCGCTCCTCCTCAATCGCGGGGTCTTTGCCAGACGCAATGAGCTCGCGCCAATGCTCAGCCTTCTTGCGCGCGGCAGCGAGCGAAAGCGCCGGATAGCGTCCCATGGCGCGGCGGGTCGGATGCTTCTTACCGCCGTAGCGGGCCGCGAGGATAAACGTCTTGGTGCCTTTGTCGGAAACGCGGACGCCAAAGCCGTCGCTTTCAAACTGGTCGTAAGTTTCCCCAGACAGAGCGGGCTTAAGTGACTTTAGCGTGCGATCGGTGAGCCCCATCGTATCCCCCTTTTTGGCAACACGCTGGCAACAAAATCGGGTTGCTCACTGTTGCCATCCATTAATGATAGCTAATGGTGATTGGGGAGATACGCAAGCAAAATCGGCGCTTTTGATAACACGAACCACTGGTAATTAATGGTGCTTGACGGTGCCCTAGATGGCTAGACGCCGGTGCTACCCGCCGAACAGCTTGTCGCCGGCATCCAGGAATTTCTGCGGATTGACCGGCTCGCCGTTGATGCGGGTTTCGTAATGCAGATGCGGGCCGGTTGAGCGGCCGGTCGAGCCGAGCTTCCCGACCACCTGGCCGACGCGAATCTTCTGGCCCACGCTGACGTCGATCTCGGACAGATGACCGAAGCGGGTCGCGAGCCCGTTGCCGTGATCGATCTCGACCATTTTGCCGTAGCCGCCGGTCCAACCGGCAACGGTGACGGTTCCGGCGGCGGTGGCATGGATCGGCTCGCCGATGTCGCCGCGGAAATCGAGACCGGTATGCATCGCGGCCTCGTGGACGAACGGATCCATGCGCACGCCGAACGGCGAGGAGAGGTCGATCTCGCCGGTCACCGGCTTGCGCACCGGTACCGTGACAAGCGTGTTGCTCAAGCGGTCGGCATCCGCGCGCGCGAGATTCACCCGCATCAGCGAGCGGTCGAAACTTTCATTCGTAGAAAGCTTCACCGGCACGAACGGGCCGCCGATGGCCGCCGGCGTATCGAGCTTGAGGCCGAGCTGGCTCAGCACACTGCGCATGACATGGGCCTTGCCCTCGTAGCGATTCTCCATCTGGTTGAGCGCCAGCGTTTGCCGCTGCTCCACCCGATCGAGGGCCGCTTCAACCCGTCCGAGGCTGTCGCTGATACTGGATTGCCGGTTGCCGCGCGGTAACGGGGCCGGCGTCTTGATCGAGCCGGTTGTCACTGGGTCGGCCACGGCGCTCATCGCGGTAGCGCGCAGTTTGAGCGTCGCCTGGCGGTGCGTCAAATCGTCGAGCTTCTGCTGGAATTGCTCCTGGTCGAGCAATTGGCGGCTGGTGGTGCGGTCGATCTGGGCGCGCAATTCCGCGATGCGGTCTTCGTAAGCGAATTGCTGTTCGGCTTGGTGCGCAATCAGCGTGCGCAGCACGTCGTCGCGGAAGGCCAGATAGGTCGCGGCCGTGACCGACCAGCCGGCCATGATCACGAGCGTGCCGACGCTGATCCAGAACGCGACCGGACCGAGCCGAAACTGGCGCCCGGCATGGGCGAAGGTGTAGCCCGAACGCGCCGTGGTCGTTTGATCGATCCGCTGAGCGCTGTCGCGCGGCTGCTGCTTATGAGGTGGCGCCGGATGTTGCGACGGGTGGTGGTGGGGCGCGGCATGCTGCACCGGATGATGCACGGCGTATTGCGGAGGATGATGTTGCGAAAGGTGCTTTGCCCTTGCGGCCAGTTGCGGCCGAGACGCGGTCCACTGCGACATTGACGCTCCCACCCAAGTCGGGAGCGGATTTCAGCCGCCTATGGTTAATATTCTGGAAATTTCGGAAGTGATTTTGCTGACTTGAGTCAACACTTCGGTAACGACTAACGCTGGATCGCAATAATGGTAGCGGCGTAGGGAACGCTGGCTGGGTTTTTCGTTGGAGCATGGTCTTTTCGGGCCTTCCTTCGCCCGCCAAAGCGAGCTTCGCGAAGGCGGGAAACCGGTTTCCACCATCGGATAAAGTCCGAGGGCAGGCTTTTTCCGGATCATGCTCAAAGGTCTTTGGCCGCGGCCAAGACCTCTTCGGCGTGCCCGGGCACCGAAACCTTAGGCCAGACTTGAGCGATACGCTGGTCGGGGCCGATCAGGAAGGTCGCGCGGACGACGCCCAAGAACTTCCGACCGTACATCGATTTTTCCTGCCACACGCCATAAGCGTCGAGCATCTTGTGCTTCTCGTCGGAGGCGAGCGCGATCGTGAGCTTGTGTTTGGTTTTGAACTTGTCCTGTGCGGGAATAGGATCGGCGGAGACGCCGAGGATTTCCGTGCCGGCACGGCCGAACGCCGCCTTTAGCTGCGAGAACGCGATCGCCTCTTTGGTGCAGCCGGGCGTGTCGGCACGCGGGTAGAAATAAAGCACGAGCTTTTGCCCGGCGAAGTCCTTCAGCGACACCGTTCCACCGCCGTCGCGGGGCAGGGTGAAGGCCGGCGCTTTGTCACCCAGCTGCGGGGTTTCGGCCGTGGTATCAGCCATATGCCTTCCTTTCGACGCTTTCCAAGGGGCATTGTAATTGGCCAGAATACGCCAGCGAGCCGGGGTGTCGACCGCTTGCAGGCCGAAAAGTCGTTCACTGCTCTCTGCTAGACATTTGTGACGACGGCACGGACGAGGGGACGCCCGAGCGGGCATGGCGAACCAAGATAGGCAAAGCGCGGCCGCCCCCAGATGGGAGCCGCTCGTCCATCCGCGACGCCGCGGCAGCCTCACGGCAGCCCACCGCGGTGATCGTTCGGGCGACGGCCGGTATCTGGCTGCTTATCGGCGCGTTCTGGCGCGGCACCGCCGGCTTATACGGCGCATCGGAATTGGGTCAGGCATCCTGGCCAGCGTCTTGATCATCGGCCTCGGCGGATTGTGGTGGCGCTTATCGAGCGGCCCGATCCAGCTGGATGCCTTTACGCCCTGGCTCGCGGCCGCCATCGCCGACAATTTCGGCAGTCGCGAACGGATCGAGGTCGGCGGCACTCAGATCGAGCGCACCGAAAACGGCGGCGCCGCGGTGCGCGTGCGCGATATTGTCGTGCGCGACCCTGATGGCACCGTGGTGGCGAGCGCGCCCAAAGCGGAAATCCGGGTTTCCGGCTTGAGCCTGCTCAGCGGCCATATGCGGGCCGAGAGCCTCAATCTCGTCGGCGCGGAACTTGCCGTGCATATCGAGCAGAACGGCGAGGTTACGATATTTGCCTCCGGTGCCGACAAACATCCGATTGCGACCGGGACGGTGCCTATGGTCGCCGGCACGCTCGGTGTCACCCAAGGCGCGCGGCAGGATCGCTTGCCCGGTGCGGCGCCCGGGCCGGGCGTATCCGTCCCGCAAGCCCAGGCCGTTCCGCCACGTCCCGCGAGCGACAGCATCGCCGCGCTTTTGAACTGGATCGACGGCATCGGAGAATCCGGTTTGGACGGCCACGACCTTCGCGAACTGGGATTGAAGGATGGCAGCCTAACCGTCGACGATCGGCGGACCGGCAGGAAACGGACCTTCCACAATATTAGTCTCAGCGTCGAGCGGCCGCGCAGCGGCGGCATGGTGGTGACCGTCGGTTCGGAGAACGACGACCATCCATGGGCCATGACGGCGTCGATGAAGCCGACCCGGGACGGCTATCGCAGCATTGCGTTCGAAGCCCGCCAGGTCGCCGTCAGCGACCTGTTATTGGCGACCAGGATAGATGACGGAACGTTACAGACAAATCTGCCGGTGTCGGCGAGTCTGCGCGGCGAGATCGGCCCCGACGGCGTGCCGCAATCGCTTGCCGGCCGCATCGTCGCCGATGCGGGCTTCATCAGCGACTCCGACGAGTCCGACGGCCGGATCGATATCGACCGCGCCGAATTCAAGATCAATTGGGAGACGGGAAGCCGTTTGCTCTCGGTGCCGTTCCAAATCTTTTCCGGCGGCAACCGCATCACGCTGATGGGTGAGGTTCAGGCGCCGCCGCAGTCGCCCGGCGCGTGGACGTTCAAAGTCGGCGGCGGCACGATCGTGCTGAATTCGCCCGTCGCGCAGGGCGATCCCTTGATCCTCAATCGCGTCGCGCTCGCCGGCCAGTTCGATCCGCTCAAGAAACGCATCTCTCTCGATGGCGGAGATTTCGGAAACAACGACCTCGGCATCGCCATGTCCGGAACGGGGGATTATTCCAGCGGTGATTTGCACCTCACCGCGGGCGTCGCCGGGACGCGGATGTCCGCCGACAACCTCAAGCGGTTGTGGCCGGTCTTCGTGTCGCCGAAAGTGCGCGACTGGTTCAACGACCACCTCACGAGTGGCACCGTCGAACGTCTGGTCATCGCCGTGAATGCGCCGCTCAATACGCTCAAACCAAGCGGCCCGCCGATCCCCGATGACGGGTTGACCGTCGATGCGCTCGCCACCAATTGCGTTATCACGCCGGTGCAGGGCCTGCCGGCGATCCATGACGCCGATCTCACAGTGCACATGGTTGGGCGCGACGCCAAAATCGCGCTTGGCAAGGGAACGGCGGATCTTCCTTCTGGACGCAAGCTCGTTCTGTCGTCCGGCCTGTTCGAAGTCCCCGACACCGCGCCGCACCAGCCGCCGGCGAATGTGCGTTTCAAGATCGACGGCCCGGTCCCCGCCGCCGCCGAACTCTTGGCCATGGATCGGCTGCGCGACGCCTCGGGCGTGGCGTTCGACCCGGCGACGACACGTGGTAATATGAGCGCGCTTGTCGCTTTGGCGATGCCGCTCAAGCCCGATCTGCCGCCTGGCTCGACCGCCTACAACATCAATGTCGACGCTTCGAACTTTTCCGCCGAACACATGATCATGGGGCAGAAGGTCGAAGCCGCGGCGTTGAAGGTCAGCGCCAATAATCAGGGCTTTGCGATCAAAGGCGACGTCAAGATCGGCGGCACTCCGGCCAATCTCGAATATAAAAAGATGCGCGGTGACGACTTAGCCGACGTCCACATTCAAGGCATGCTCGACGAGACCATGCGCAATAATCTTGCGCTCGATCCCGGAAGTACGATCAGCGGCTCAATCCCGATCGACCTGACCGGCCGGGTCGGAACCGCCGACCGCGACGGCCGCTTCTCGGTCACCGCCGACCTGACGCCGGCGCAGATCGACGGCTTTCTGCCGGGCTGGGTCAAGCAGTCCGGTAAGCCCGCGCGCGCGACCTTTGCGCTGACCACCAAGCCGCAATCGATCCGGATCGACGATCTTTTCATCGAGGGGGCCGGCGGCGGCGTGAAAGGCACCGTCGATCTCGACGGTGCGGGGACGCTACTATCGGCTAATTTCCCGTCCTACGGCTTTTCCGACGGCGACCGAACGAGCCTCAAAGTGGATCGCACGACGGACGGCGCGCTGCGCGTCGTGATGCGCGGCGACGCTTATGACGGACGCGGCTTCGTCAAGTCCATGACCGGACCGCAGTCTGCCCCGCAGTCCGGCAAGAACCAGAGTCGCGATGTCGATCTCGACATGAAGCTCGGCGCCATTGTCGGTTATAACGGTGAAGCTCTGCGCGGTGTCGAGATGCGAATGTCGCGCCGCAATGGCGAGGTGCGCAGCCTCGGTTTCAGCGCCAAAATCGGCCGTAGCGGCACGCTGACCGGCGATCTCAGGGGCCGCGCCGGCGGTGCGCGTCAAGTGGTCGATCTCGAAACCAGTGATGCCGGCGCTCTGTTCCGCTTCACCGACGTCTATTCCCGTATGACCGGCGGACAGATGCAAACGGTGATGGACGCGCCGTCGGCGAACAATCCGACACAGCTCGGCACGGTCAGCATCAAGGGTTTCGCCGTGCACGACGAGACGCAGCTCGAACAGGCGGTGCAGACCCAGGGCGGGCCGCAGCCGCTGCGCGGCAGCAACAACAACAATATCGACTTCTCCAGCATGAAGGTCGACTTCACCCGCGCGCAAGGCCAGCTGTCCCTGCGTAACGGCGTGGTCCGCGGGCCGGTGCTCGGCGGTACCATCGACGGCTTGATCGACTACGGCAGGGACGAGGTGCATTTGCGCGGCACACTGGTCCCGCTCTACGGCGCCAACAATCTGCTCGGCCAGCTTCCAGTGGTGGGGCTATTCCTCGGCGGCGAAAAGGAAGGACTCCTCGGCGTCACCTACGAAGTGGTCGGCAAGCCGGGATCGCCGATCTTGCACGTCAACCCGTTGTCGGCGCTGGCGCCGGGCCTGTTGCGCAAGGTGTTCGAATTTCCGGCAACCGGCCCGTATGTCCCGCCGGATACGGACGATAACACCAGCTCTTTCGACAACAGCAATAACGGCGGCAGCACCAACGCCAATACTGATCCGCGCTTCCGCTGAATTGGCTCGTAGCACGTAGGATGGGTTGAGCGAAGCGAAACCCATCGTAGGGCGTCGAGGCGAGTTGATGGGTTTTGCAAAAGCTCAACCCATCCTACGCGTGCTGAATTCGCGCAGGTCGCTCCCTCACCACACTGGTTTCCTCTGCTTGAGCAGGACGTGACGTTTCTTGCCCAGCGAGAGTTTTATAACGCCTTCTGGCGTCAGGTCCTTAGTGGTGAGTAGCATATCCTCGTCGGTGACGACTATATCGTTCACCCGCAAACCACCGTTTCTGATCTGACGGCGTGCTTCACCTTTCGACATTACTAGATGCGACAGTAAATACGCTTCCAACACGCTCAATCCATTCTCAAGATCGGTATGTGCTACCTCTTCGGTTGGTAGAGATTCCGATATTTTGCCTTCTTCGAACGTCATTCGCGCCGTCGCGGCGGCGTCTTCGGCGGCCGGTCGTCCGTGGACCAGCGCGGTCGCTTCGGTCGCGAGGATCTTTTTCGCCTCGTTGATCTCGGCGCTTTTCAGGGCCGAAAGGCGCTCGATCTCAGGCAGCGGCAGGATCGTGAACAGCTTGAGGAAGCGGCCGACATCGGCGTCCTCGGTATTGCGCCAATATTGCCAATACTCGTAGGGGCTCACCTGGTCGGCATTGAGCCACACCGCGCCGGCCGCGGTTTTGCCCATCTTGGCGCCCGACGATGTCGTGATCAGTGGCGAGGTCAGCGCGAAGAATTGCGCGTTCTGCACGCGGCGGCCGAGATCGATGCCGCTGATGATATTGCCCCACTGATCGGAGCCGCCCATTTGCAGCACGCAGCCGAAGCGACGATTGAGCTCGACGAAATCGTAAGCCTGCAAAATCATGTAGTTGAATTCGAGAAACGACAGTTCCTGCTCACGCTCGAGCCGCAGTTTCACCGAATCGAAGGCGAGCATGCGGTTGATCGAGAAGTGGCGGCCGATGTCGCGCAGGAAGTCGATGTAGTTGAGCGAGTTCAGCCAATCGGCATTGTTGGCCATGACGGCGTCACTGTGGCCGTCGCCGAATTTCAGGAAACGCGAAAAGATCTCGCGGATGCCTTTGAGATTGTCGTTGATGATGTCGTCGGTGAGGAGCCTGCGGCTCTCGTCCTTGCCCGACGGATCGCCAACCCGGGTGGTGCCGCCGCCCATCAGCGTGATCGGCCGGTGGCCGGTCTGCTGCAGCCAATAGAGCAGCATGATCGGCAGGAGCGAGCCGACATGCAGCGACGGCGCCGTGCAGTCAAAGCCGATATAGCCGGTGATCGTCGACGAACGCGCCAGCGTGTCGAGCGCCTCAGGTTCCGAAACCTGGTGGATAAAGCCCCTGCCGGCAAGAACGTTCAGGAAATCTGACTTGTAGGCGTTCATCGACATATTCAGGATCAAGCTTTTGCGGCGCAACTTGGTGTGGCTGAGAGCGGGCGTGGTGTAACAGGTCCCGCGCTTTATGCCAAAGGTCGATGCCCAAGCTGCGTTCAATAGTGTTATTTAAGGACCGCTGTTAAGAGACGCAAATGTCTGACCAAATGACACTTGATTTGCCCATGGTCGCCAACACTTCGGCCGCTGCCATTTCGGTGTTGGCGATCGGGCTGATGAGCGGCACCTCGCAAGACGGTGTCGATGTCGCTCTGATCGACACCGATGGCGAAAGGATCTCCCATTTCGGGGCCACCGCCTGCCGGCCCTATACCAAGGACGAGCGCACCTTGTTGCGCCGCGCCACGGCCGCTGCGGCGAATTTAACCGACCGCAACGCCCGGCCGGATATCATCGCGACGGCCGAGGAACTGGTGAACGACGCCCATGCCGAGGTCGTGCAATCGTTCCTCGACAGCAACGGTCTCAACCCCGGGCATTTGGCGGCGGTTGGGTTTCACGGACAGACGCTGCTGCACCGCCCGGAGCGCGGTCTCACGGTGCAGATCGGGAGCGGGCGGGTATTGGCCGAGCGCCTCGGCATTCCCATCGTCTATGATTTTCGCGCCGCCGATGTCGCGGCTGGCGGGCAGGGCGCGCCGCTGGCGCCGATTTTTCATCAGGCTCTGGTGCGGCAGTTGGGTCGTGAGCCGCCGGTTGCGGTGCTCAATGTCGGCGGCGTCGCCAACGTCACCTTCATCGACGGCGACGCATTGATCGCCTGCGATACCGGACCGGGCAATGCCTTGCTCGACGATTTCTTGCGGGTGCGGACCGGGCGGCCGCTCGACACCGACGGACGCCAAGCTGCCGCCGGCACAGTGAACGAACAGACGATCGAAAGCTTGCTGGCGCATCCGTTCTTCGCGCTACCGCCGCCGAAATCGCTCGACCGCAACGATTTTCGTATTTGGGTCGGCGATACGCTCGACGGCATCGGGACCGAAAACGGCGCGGCGACGCTGACCGCGCTCACCGCGGCGGCGGTGGCGCGCATCGTTCCGCATTTGCCGCGTCCGCCAAGAAACTGGATCGTCGCCGGCGGCGGCGCGCGCAATCCGACGCTGATGCGCATGCTCACCGAGCGTCTCGCGCCCGCGCATGTCGAATCGTCGCATACGGCCGGCTGGTCGGTGGATTCGCTCGAGGCGCAAGCTTTCGCTTATCTCGCAGTGCGCAGCCTGCGCGGATTGCCGATCACATTTCCGGGCACCACTGGCGCGCCGCGCCCGCTGACCGGCGGCGTGCTGGTGCGGCCGTGAGAGGGTCGGGCTGTGCTTTGAGCATGATCCGGAAAAGCGTGCCCACGAAAATCTAGTGTACTGAGCTTTCGCTGCTGAGCTTCTCCAGGCCGACGGCGCCGACGAATTGCACCCAGCGCTCGAGATCTCTTTTGATGAACTTTCCCACTTGCGCCGGGTCGATCGCCGGCGACGGCTCCATTCCGGCCGCGAGCATGCGCTGCGCCACATCCGGCTGCGCCAGAGCGAGCTGAATCTCCCGGTTCAGCTTGGCGACGATCTCGGGCGGCGTACCCGCTGGCGCGAGAAACCCACCCCAGCCGGGCATGTTGAAAGTCGGAAAGCCGGCTTCAATCATTGTCGGCAGGTCGGGGAGCAGCAGCGAGCACTGTGGCGTGCTCACCGCAAGCCCCCGCAGCGCGCCGGATTCGATCTGCGGCTTGGCATTGGTGGCGACGCCAAAGAACATCTGGGTGGTATTGCCGACGGTGGCCACCATCCCGGAATTGACGTCGCGGAACGGCACATGGACGATGTTCGTGCCGGCAAGCTTGTTGAGATATTCGCAGGCGATCTGCGGGACCGTGCCAATGCCTGCGGAAGCGCAGTTGAGCTTGCCCGGATTGGCCTTGGCATAGGCGACAAGCTCGGCGACCGATTTCGCCGGCACGCTCGGGTGCACGACCAGCGCATAAGAGATCAGGCCCGACAGCGCGACCGGTGAGAAATCCTTGAGCAGATCATAGGACGCAAGCTTCATCGCCGTGTTGATCGTATAGGTCGGCGTCGCGAACAGCAGCGTGTAGCCGTCGGGCGCCGCGTTCTGCACGGCGCTCGCCGCGATCTTGCCGCCGGCGCCGGGCCGCGGCTCGACGACGACAGGCTGGCCGAAGACCTGCTGCAAGCGCTCGCCGACAATGCGAGAAAATATGTCGGGGCTCGGGCCGACAATGATCTTGATCGGGCGATCGGGAAAATTCTGCGCCGGATCGGCGGCGAAACCAGGCGAGGCACCCGTCAGCGCACAGGCAAGGACGCCGACCGACAGCGCCATTCGCAATCGCCCCAACGTATCCTCCATCGCGCGCCGGGGAGTTTGTGCTCTCTGGCGGTGTGCTCTTTGCGGTTCTTGGGGCATGATAGGCGCGCGGCGATGGATTACAAAGCAGCGCGGCCCAATCGGACGCAACAAACGTGCAGGGAGGATATGAATGCAGGGAGGAGATGCGCTCACGTCAGAGCCACGTCCGATCCGGCGTGTGGTGACCGGCAACGACGAGCACGGACGCTCCGGCGTGCTGTTCGACAGCGCGGCGCCGAATGTCAATCCGGGCGCGATCAGCCGCGGCACCTGCATGACCGACATCTGGGTGTACCAGACCGCGCCGGCGATCATTTCGGGGACGCGCGACGACGGCAATCTGCCGTTTCACTTCGAGCCGCCGGCGGCGGGCGGACATTTGCGGATCGTGCAGTCGAACGCCAAGCCGGCTGATTACGATCCGGCGAAAGACCCAGCCTACAGACCGCTCGGGCCGACGCGGCTGCGCCCTGATGGTGTCTGGGATCGCGGCGGGCAGAATTTTTTCTCGTCGCCGGTGCATAAATCCGCCACCGTTGATTACGGCATCCTGCTCTCCGGCGAACGGACGCTGCTGCTCGATCGCGGCAATGTCACCATGAAAGCCGGCGACGTCGTGGTGCAGCTTGGCAATTGGCATGGCTGGACCAATCTCAACGAACGAAGCCTGATGGCCTTCGTCATGATGGGCGCCGCGTTCGCGCACGAGCAGAAAGTCTAGCGGTCATGGACAGTGACATGAAACCGGCGCGCCGCATCATCACCGTCGACGACGCCAAGGGAAAATCGCTCGCCATCGCCGACGGGCCGACGCCCGACCGCAAGAACGATCCGGCACGGCCCGGATTTGTCTCCGAGCGCATCTGGGTCACCGACGCCTCGCCGCCGCGGATCGGCGCTTACCGCGACGCGGTGCTACATCGTCCGCACACGCTCGAGCCGCCGCGCGGCGGCTCGGTGTGCCGCATCGTGACGTTTCCGCCCGATGGCGTGTTTTGCGGCAAGGTCGGCGCCACCGAAGTCGAAGCCTATTTTCGCGCGGTGGGATCGCCGGCGGCTTCGACTTATTCGGCCAAAGCGCCGCATCCCTATATGCAGAAGACACAGACGCTCGACTTTTGCCTGGTGCTCGAAGGCGAGATCACGCTGGTCCTGGACACAGCGGAAGTTCATCTCAAGGCCGGCGATACGGCGGTGCAGCGTGGCACCAATCACGCCTGGAGCAACCGCTCCGACCAGCCGTGCCGCGTCGCCTTCTCGTCGCATGACGGGGCGACTGGTTAATTCGCGGCGAGCTTTTAGTTCGCCGCCCTTACTCCGCCTTGATGTTGGCGGTCTGGATCACTTTGCGCCATTTGTCGCTTTCGTCGCCAACAAGCTTGGCGAACTCCGGTGGCGATAGCGCAAGGGGCGTATCGCCAAGGTCGGCGATCCGTTTTTTCATGTTGGCATCGGCAAGCGCCGCATTGATCGACCGGCTCAGCGTGTTGACGATTACGGCCGAGGCACCGGCCGGCGCGGCAATTCCAACATAAATAGTGGCGTCATAGCCCGGCAGAAATTCCGCCAATGCCGGAATGTCGGGCAAGGCTGCGGCGCGCGCCGCGCTGGTCACCGCCAATGCCCGCAGCCGGCCCGCCCTGATATGTTCGATCGATGACGCGAAGGTGCCGAAATAAACCTGCACCTGGCCGGCGAGCAGATCGACAACAGCGGGCCCGCCGCCGTGATAGGGCACAAGCACCATATCGACCCCGGTCATGCTCTTGAACAGCTCCCAGTACATAAAAGGCGCGCTGCCGATGCCGGCCGATGCCACCGAGATCTTGCCCGGATTGGTCTTGGCAGCGGCGATCAGCTCGGGAATGGAATTTACCGGCACCGACGGGTGCACGGTGACCACGCCAGGCCCGCGCGAAATCGGTGCGACCGGCGTGAAATCGCGAACGATATTGAAATTGAGGTTGTCATAAAGCGTCGCATTCCAGGCATCAGCCGACGTGGTCAGAAGGAGCGTATAGCCGTCAGGCGCCGACTTCGCGACCGCTTCCGCAGCAAGGTTGCCACCCGCGCCAGGCCGGTTCTCGACTATGAATTGCTGGCCGAGATGCTCCGACAGCCATTGACCGATCAGCCGCGCATAGGTGTCATTGATGCCGCCCGGCGGAAAGCCGGAAAGAATTCGCGCCGGCCGCGTCGGATAGGCTTGCGCGTGTGCCATGGGCAAGGCGGCGGGAAATGCGACGACACCCATTGCGAGAGGCAGAAACCTGCGACGGGTCAGTTGCATGGTCTTGCTCCAAGAGCTGACGGCCGCAGCTCGCATCGGAGGCTACACGCTCGCTCAAGCTCAGAAAAGCGGGGGTAGCCCGCATTCCTTCTTGGCAAATCCTGAGCCTTTCAAAAACATCGCTCAATTGTATGATGAGAATTGACCAGGTTGGGGGATGTCTATGAGGCTTCGTCGCCGTCTCTCCGTCCTTGTTGCGATCGCCTTAGCGCCGTCGTTACTGCTAACTGCCTATAATGCCGCACGTTGGAGAATATTTCTTGAAGATGAAGCGCGCACTACAGCGCTCTCGACGGCGCGCTTCACGTCTGCCGAATTCGAGCAAATAATCGATAACAGTCGTCAGCTCATGACGGCCATGACCAAATATCCGTCAGTCCCGGATCATGAGGAGGAATGCACCTCGTATTTCAAATCCGTCATTGCCGATAGTCCAGTTTATCGCGAAGCTGCGATCGTCGATAACGATGGTAAGTTGCATTGTTCGACCGTTCCGATCGCGCCGACACTCGACGTTAGGGACCGTATCTATTTTTATGAACTTCTGAAAACTAGCAAACTCACGGTTGGAACAATCACTCAAGATCCTCTGACGCATTCCCCGTCACTTCATCTATCGATGCCATACCAAGATGCTGACGGTTCAATTAAGGGGGCGATTGTACTTATATTAGATCCCGGGAAATTAGCTGAAAGTCTTCCGGCGTATCCATGGCGATCTGAGCATCGACTCGTCGTTCTAGACGATGAAGGGTCGTTAGTGCTTACCCTTCCAACAAAAGAGCTTGAGCAAGCGAGCGCCATTGCAAAAGCGATCTTCCCAAAAATTGCGTACGCGACTTCTGGAACGATTGATATCAAAGATCTAAATGGCCACTCCCTGATAGTCGGGTTTGATGCGCCAAAAGGCGCGTCTGAAGGTCTATTCACAGCGGTTGCAATCGATCGCGATTCGGCTTTGGCCGAGACGTCTATTGTTAACGTGCGCGGCATCGCATTCGATTTTGCCGCCATAATTCTCGCTGTTATTGGCGTATGGCTGGCTGCTTACATCATGATCGATCGTCCGGTCCGCGCGATTATCAGGAGTGCGCGCAAACGGGAGGCGGGGGATACGTCGGCGCAGTTTCCAAAATTCAGGTTTTCGGACGAATTTGGTCAGCTGAGCGCCGCATTGACCCGAATGTCCGACCGGATTGATGAACTTCTTAAGCAAAAAGACCTTCTGTTACGCGAGCTTCAGCACCGCGTGATGAACAGCCTCAATCTACTTTCGGGTCTCTTGGAAATGCAAAGGCGCTCGGTCGCCCGGTCCGCGGCGAAAGAACACCTGGCAAATGCACGAGACCGCATCATCGCGATGGGAACGGTTTATCGTCATCTCTATCAGGCCCATACCTTGGAATATGTCGAATTCAGCGAATTTCTAAACACTATTTGCAACAGAAGTGAGCTTGCCTATGTCGGAACCAACAGGCCCGCTATTGAAGTCAAGGCCGAGCCGCTTCAGCTTTCAGGCGCGCATGCTATTTCGCTTGGCATGTTGACCCATGAATTAATAACAAATGCGCTTAAGCATGCATATTCGGGAAGCGCATCCGGATCAATCAAGGTCACACTGAAACATATGAAGGATGGTCGTATCGATCTTCGTATTTCTGATCGTGGGCAAGGACTTCCGCCCGACTTCAAGATAGAGAAAAAATCCTCTTCCTTGGGAATGAAGGTCATCGTGTCGACTGTGCAGCAGCTTGGCGGCACGCTCGAAATCAACCGACTTGAACCGGGAACCGAATTCGTCATTCACCTCCCGGCCACTATCGAGCACCGAACCTAGCTCTAGTCCACCGCCTAATTCGCCGCCGCTTCCTTGAGCGGATCCCTCACCGCGGGGAACGTCTCGAACTCGATCGCCCAGGGCTGGCCGTCGACCTTTTGCACTTTGCGGATGTAAATGTTCTGTACGATGTCGCGGGTGCGCGGATCGATCGAGATCGTGCCGCGCGGACTTTCCCATTTCATGCCTTTTATCGCGCCGACGACGGTGTCGGCATCGGTATTGCCGCCGGTCTTTTGCAGCGCCTGATAGATCAGATTCAAGCCGTCATAGCCGCCTACCGAAATGAAATTAGCGCGGTGGCCGCTGGCCTTCTGATAGGCCGCGACATAGTCCTTGTTGAGCTGGGAAGGATGCGCCGCCGAATACATGCCCGCGGTGACCACGCCTAACAGCGCGTCGCCGGTCGACGGCAGGTCGTCATCGTCGACAATGTCGCCCGGTCCGATCAGTTTGATGCCGGATTTGTCGAGGCCGCGCTCGGCGAATTGCCGCGCGAAGGTGCCGGCCTGGCCGGCCGGAACGAAGACGAACAGCGTGTCGGGCTGCAAATCATGCGCGCGTTGCAGGAACGGTGAGAAATCCGGATTGGCGAGCGGCACCTTTAGCGTATCGAGGACCTGGCCGCCGCCCTTGGTGAAGTTTGCCTCGAACACCTTGCCGGCCTCGGCGCCGGGGGCCCAATCGGACAGGATCGAGACTGCTTTCTTGCTGCCGTTCTTGATTGCCCAATCGGCGATGATGCCGGACTGCTGGCCGAGCGTGAAGCTCGTGCGCACGTAATACGGCGAGCGTTCGGTCACCACCGACGTGCCCGACACCATGACCACGGTCGGGATTTTTCCTTCGGTCGCGATTGGTGCCATCGACATGGCGCTCGGCGTCAGGCCGGCGCCAAGAAAGCTCACTTTGTCGTTGACCACGAGTTCCTGGGCGAGGCGCTTGGCATTGTCGGGAACGCTGGCGTCGTCGCGGACGATCAGCTCGATCTTCTTGCCCGCAACCGTGTCGCCATGCTGCGCCATGTAGAGCTTGGTGGCGTCGGAAATCTCACGCCCAACCGCACCCTGGACCCCGGTCATCGGCATCACAATGCCGATCTTGATGGTGTCTTGAGGCGCGGCGCTCGGAGCGGCGATCTGGGCGGCGGCACTGCCAGCGGCCAAGCCCAGTCCTGCGGCTGCGATCGGCAGACAAACGGCAAGACGACGCGTCACGCGCATAACGTTCTCCCTCACAGCCTCATTTCGGCTTGTCGTTGTTGAGCCTATTGAACGGCGAGGGGGCTTAGATTGCAAGCGTGGGGCGTTTGGCCCGCCTCACGCTGCCGTCGTCGTCTTCCCGGTCTTGCCGAGGCGTTTGTCGAGATAACCGCCGATCGCGGTCATCAGCGGTTCGACTTTGCCGTCGAAGAAGTGGTTGGCGCCCGGAACGACCTTTTGCTCGATGACGATGCCTTTTTGCGTCTTGAGCTTCTCGACCAGCGTCGTGACGTCGCGATGCGGCACCACCGCATCCTTGTCGCCATGGATGATCAGGCCGGACGAGGGGCAGGGCGCGAGGAAGGAAAAGTCATAAAGGTTCGCCGGCGGGGCGATCGAGATGAAGCCCTCGATTTCGGGCCGGCGCATCAGAAGCTGCATGCCGATCCAGGCGCCGAACGAAAAGCCCGCGATCCAGCAGCTACGCGCCTCGGTATTGACCGACTGCACCCAGTCGAGCGCGGACGCGGCGTCCGACAATTCGCCGATGCCGTGGTCGAACCCGCCTTGGCTCCGCCCGACGCCGCGGAAGTTAAAGCGCAGCGCGGAAAAGCCCCGGTGCACGAACGAATAGTAGATCTGATACACGATCTGGTGGTTCATCGTGCCGCCGAATTGCGGATGCGGGTGCAGCACGATGCCGATCGGCGCATTCTTTTGCCGGGCCGGATGGTAGCGGCCTTCGATGCGGCCGGCGGGCCCCGTGAAAATAACCTCGGGCATTTTGGAAACCTCGATCAGAGCAGGCGCGTTAGGCGCTTGATTCCAGCTTGCTTGACGACGTCAGCCGCTGCACGTAACTACCTAATAGCACTTTGGTTTTTTGGTAATGGCGGCGTGCGTTTCGGCGGCGACAAGATTGGGTCGCGACTTTTAGCACGAGCCGGGGGCCAAAAAGCAAGCATAACAATAGGCTCGCGCCGCTATTGCGTGCCGGAACCGGCCCGGATGCCAAAGCCGCGTGAACAAAGCCCGGGCAACGCGCCCGGCGAACTGAAAAGCCGCAAGTCCAGGCCACAGCACATGTCGGAGCGGAGCTACTTTGATTGGAACGCCACGGCCCCGTTACGGCCGCAGGCGCGCCGTGCTGCCGAGGCGGCGCTGTCCCTTGCCGGAAATCCCTCGTCGGTTCATGCCGAGGGGCGCGCCGCGCGCCGCGTCGTCGAGGACGCCCGGCAACAGGTGGCGGCTTTGGTCGGGGCGCCCGCTTCCAATGTGGTCTTCACCTCGAGCGGTACCGAAGCCAACATTCTGGCGCTGTCGCCGGCCTGGCAGACCGCCGCCGACAAACGCCCGTGCAACCGGCTTTTGATCTCGGCGGTCGAACACTCCTCGGTCCGGGCCGGCGGTCGGTTTGCCCGCGAGGCAGTCGCGGAAATTCCGGTCGACGCCGCGGGCCGGGTGAATCTGACCGCGCTTGAGGCCCTTGCAAAATCAGGGCGTTCGCTGGTTTCGCTGATGCTCGCCAATAACGAGACCGGGGTCATTCAGCCGGTCGCCGAAGCGGCGGAGATCATTCACGCTGCGGGCGGCTTGCTCCACGTCGACGCCGTCCAGGCGGTTGGCCGCATTCCTTGCGACATCACCGCGCTGGGCGCCGACCTGTTGACGCTCTCTGCCCACAAGATCGGCGGCCTCAAGGGCACAGGCGCGCTGGTGCGGGCGAGCGAAGACACCCATCTCGCCGATCCGCTCATCCGCGGCGGCGGGCAGGAACGCGGCCTGCGCGCCGGCACCGAAAATGTCGCGGGCATCGCCGCCTTCGGGGCGGCGGCCGCGACGGCGCGCGAGGAGGGTGAAGCCGAGGCCAAGCGCATGCATGCCTTGCGCGGTCAGCTCGAAGCCGGACTGCGCTCGATTGCGCCCCGGACGGTGATTTTCGGCCTTGGCGCGGAACGCCTGCCGAATACCACCCTCTTTAGCCTTGAGGGCATGAAGGCGGAGACGGCCGTTATTGCCTTTGACCTTGAAGGAATCGCAGTTTCCTCGGGAGCCGCCTGCTCGTCGGGCAAGGTCCAGCCCTCCCATGTCCTTGCGGCCATGGGCGTTTCTCCCGAACTGCTGCGTGGCGCCGTGCGCTTAAGCCTGGGCTGCGATACGACCGAAAGCGATCTCGAAAGGCTCCTGAACGCTTGGAGAAAGCTCGCAACTGCATTATCTAAGGGACGGAGAGGTATCGCAGCCTAAATGGCTGGATGACTGATCGATTTCGCGGTGATTTGAACGATTCAAGCGCCGCAACCGAGAGTGGTGGTGAGCGAAACGAAGCACACCTGACCATAACCGACTTAATCCAACCCGCGGTCCTTGAAACCGTGAGCGGAGGGACGAATGCCGGCAGTGCAAGAGACCGTCGACCAGGTCCGGCGCATTGACGTTGACCAATACAAGTACGGATTCGAGACGCTGATCGAATCGGACAAGGCCCCCAAGGGCCTGTCCGAGGACACGATCCGCTTTATCTCGGCGAAGAAGAACGAGCCGGAATGGATGCTGGCTTGGCGGCTCGATGCCTATAAGCGCTGGCTGACCATGCGCGAGCCGAAATGGGCCAAGGTGGACTACGGTCCGATCGACTATCAGGACCTCTATTACTATTCCGCGCCCAAAAAGAAGGATGGGCCGAAGTCGCTCGACGAGATCGATCCGGAAATCCTGCGCACCTACGAAAAGCTCGGCATTCCGTTGCGCGAGCGCGAGGCCCTACTCGGCATTCAGCGGCCGGCCGGCGACGACGATGCGGCAGAAGGCGAGGGCGGCAATAGCGAGCGGCCCGTCGCGGTCGATGCCGTGTTCGATTCAGTTTCGGTCGCGACCACGTTCAAGGCCGAGCTCGCCAAGGCCGGCGTGCTGTTCATGCCGATTTCCGAAGCCGTGCACGAGCATCCGGAACTGGTGAAGAAATATCTCGGCTCGGTGGTGCCGGTCAGCGACAATTTCTTCGCCACGCTCAATTCGGCGGTGTTCTCGGACGGCTCGTTCGTCTACGTGCCGCCGGGCGTGCGCTGTCCCATGGAACTGTCGACCTATTTCCGCATCAATGAGAAGAACACCGGCCAATTCGAGCGTACGCTGATCATCGCCGACAAGGGCTCCTATGTGAGCTATCTCGAAGGCTGCACGGCGCCGATGCGCGACGAAAACCAGCTGCACGCGGCCGTGGTTGAGCTCGTAGCCCTCGACGATGCCGAGATCAAATATTCGACGATCCAGAACTGGTATCCGGGCGACGCGAAGGGCCGCGGCGGCATCTACAATTTCGTCACCAAGCGCGGCGATTGCCGCGGCAAGAACGCCAAGATCTCGTGGACCCAGGTGGAGACGGGCTCCGCCATCACCTGGAAATATCCGAGCTGCATCCTGCGCGGCGACAATGCCCGCGGCGAATTCTATTCGATCGCGATTTCCAACGGTTATCAGCAGGTCGATTCCGGCACCAAGATGCTGCATCTCGGCAAGAACACGACGAGCCGCATCATCTCCAAGGGCATCGCGGCCGGGCGCTCGAACAACACCTACCGGGGTCTCGTCACCGCGCATCGTCGCGCCTCGGGCGCGCGCAATTTCACCAATTGCGATTCACTACTCATCGGCGACAAGTGCGGCGCCCATACGGTACCCTACATCGAGGCCAAGAATTCCTCGACGGTGTTCGAGCACGAGGCGACCACCTCGAAAATCTCCGAAGACATGCTGTTCTACTGCATGCAGCGCGGTCTATCGGCCGAGGAGGCAACGGCGCTCGTCGTCAATGGCTTCGTGCGGGACGTGCTGCAGCAATTGCCGATGGAATTCGCGGTCGAGGCGCAGAAGCTGATCTCGGTTTCGCTCGAAGGCAGCGTCGGCTGAAGCAGGTCTCAGGTAGTGTCATGTCCACCTATTGGTTCAAACCCAGAGAATACGGCTACGGCGCAACGCCAATCGCCTGGCAAGGCTGGGCGCTCACGATTGCCACCATGGTTGCCGTCGTGATGTCGTCGCTCGTGGTGCCGGCGCTCGCCAATGGGGCGGCGTGGGCTTTGTCCGCTCTGGTCATCGACGTGCTGGCGATAGCGGCGCTGATAATCGTCAGCCGCCGGAAAACCGACGGCGAATGGCGCTGGCGCTGGGGTCAACGTTAGTGCCCCTCTGTGCCGGCCGCACCGATCGAGAATTTGGAGCTTGTTGGAATGGCGCTGCTTGAAATCGAGAATTTGCACGTCGAGATCGACGGCAAGGAAATCCTAAAAGGTCTCGACCTCACCGTGAATGTGGGTGAGGTGCATGCGGTTATGGGCCCGAACGGTTCGGGCAAATCGACGCTCGCCTATGTGTTGGCCGGCAAGAATGAATACGAGCCGACGGCGGGCGAGGTGCGGTTCGACGGCAAGAACCTGTTCGAGATGAAGCCCGACGAGCGCGCCGCCGCCGGCCTGTTTTTGGCATTTCAATATCCGCTGGAAATCCCCGGCGTCGCCACCATGACGTTCCTGCGCACGGCGCTGAACGCGCAGCGCAAGAAGCGCGGCGAAGAGGAGTTTTCCACGCCGGAATTCCTGAAAAGAGTCCGCGACGCCGCGGCCAAGCTCGGCATCGGCCAGGAAATGCTGCGCCGCGCGGTCAATGTCGGCTTCTCCGGCGGCGAGAAGAAGCGCAACGAGGTTTTGCAGATGGCGCTGATCGAGCCGCGCCTCGCGGTGCTCGATGAAACCGATTCCGGCCTCGATATCGATGCGCTCAAGATCGTCGCCGACGGCGTCAACCGGCTGCGCGCGCCGGGCCGCTCCTTCATCGTCATCACCCATTACCAGCGGCTTCTCGACTACATCGTGCCCGATGTGGTGCACGTGCTGTCGAAGGGCCGCATCGTGAAGACCGGCGGCAAGGAATTGGCGCACGAGCTCGAAGCGCGCGGCTATGCCGAGTACCAGGAAGAGGTTTTGGCGTGAACGCCGAAGTCGCCACCATCAAGACGGCGGCGGAGACCACGCTGGCGCAGGCCTTCTCGCTCGCGCGCCCGCGTCTACCTGGTGACAAGGCAATCGCCGCGCAGCGCGATGCCGCTTTCGCCGTGTTCGCCAAATCGGGTTTGCCGCATCGCCGCGTCGAGGAGTGGAAATATACCGATCTGCGCGCGCTGATGCGCGACGCCAAGCCGCTGGCGAGCCCACCGGATGCGGCCGCCAAGGCGGGGGCGAAAAAGGCAGGGGCGCTGGTCGGCGATCTCGAAGCCAGGCGCTTGGTGTTCGTCGACGGCACATTTGTTGCCGAATTGTCGGATACCGCGAATTTGGAGAACGGTCTCACCGTCCGCTCCTTGGCGGACGCACTGACCGGTAACGATCCGGCGCTCGCCACCCATCTCGGCAGACTGGCGCCGATAGGCGACGTCGCCGTGGCGCTTAATACGGCGCTGATGGGCGACGGCGCGGTGATCCGGATCGCTGCCGGCGCGACCATCGCGCGGCCGCTGCATCTGATTTTTGTCGCCTCCGCAAAGCCCGCGGCGAGCTTTATGCGGTCGCTGGTCATCGTCGAGCCGGGGGCGCGCGCCATGCTGATCGAAAGCCATGAAGGCCCGTCCGGCGCCGATTATCAGGTCAATGCCGCGCTCGAACTGTTCGTCGGCGACGGCGCCCATGTCGATCACGTCAAGATCATCACCGAAGGCGCCGAGGCGCTCCATGTCTCGACGCTCGCGGCGGCGATCGGCGCCAAGGCGCGCTTCAATGCCTTCACCTTCACCGCCGGCGGCGCGGTGGTGCGCAATCAGCTGTTCTTGCGTTTCGACGGCGAGGACACGGTGGCGGGGATCGGCGGCGCCACCCTCATCAAAGGCCATCAGCACGCCGACACGACGCTTGTCGCCACCCACATCGCCCGCGGCTGTCAGAGCCGCGAAATGTTCAAGGCGGTGCTCGACGACGAGGCCCACAGCGTGTTTCAGGGCCGCATCATTGTGCGCCAAGGCGCGCAGAAGACCGACGCCAAGATGATGACGCGGGCGCTGTTATTGTCTGAACGCGCTGAAGCCGACAACAAACCTGAATTGGAAATCTTCGCCGATGATGTGCAATGCGGCCATGGTGCGACCGCCGGCGCGCTCGACGGCGAGCTGAAATTCTACCTGATGGCGCGCGGTATTCCGGAGGCGGAAGCCGAGGCGCTGTTGATCCAAGCGTTCCTCGGCGAAGCGATCGAGGGTATCGAGGATGCGGGCCTCCGTGAATCACTGATGGAATCTGTCGCAGCGTGGCTCGCTGCACGCGGGCAAAAGTGACATGAACGACATGTCGACCAGCGGCATTTATGACGTGAACCACATCCGCGCGGATTTCCCGATCCTTGCGACGCAGGTTTACGGCAAGCCGCTCGTCTATCTGGACAACGCCGCGTCGGCGCAGAAGCCGCAGGCCGTCCTCGACCGGCTGCATCAGGCCTATACGACGCAATACGCCAATGTGCATCGCGGCCTGCATTATCTCGCCAATGAGGCAACCGAGGCCTATGAGGGCGCGCGCGAAAAGGTCGCCGCGTTTCTCAATGCCGGGCGCAAGGAAGAAATCATCTTCACCCGCAACGCCACCGAGGCGATCAATCTTGTCGCCTATACGTTCGGCCGCGAGCGCATCAAGGCGGGCGACGAGATCGTGCTCTCGATCATGGAGCACCATTCCAACATCGTGCCGTGGCATTTTCTGCGCGAGCGCCAGGGCGCCGTCATCAAATGGGCGCCAGTGGACGATGAGGGCAATTTTCTTATTGATGAATTTGAAAAGCTGTTGACCCCGCGGACCAAGCTCGTCGCCATCACGCAGATGTCGAACATGCTCGGCACCATGGTGCCGGTAAAAGAAGTGGCGCGCATCGCGCATGCCCGCGGCATTCCGGTGCTGATCGACGGCGCGCAGGGGGCGGTGCATCTCGATATCGACGTGCGTGACCTCGATTGCGATTTTTATGCCTTTACCGGGCACAAGCTCTACGGCCCGACCGGGATCGGTGTGCTCTACGGCAAATACGAGCATCTCGCCGCCATGCCGCCGTTCAACGGCGGCGGCGAAATGATCCGCGAAGTATTCGAGGACCGCGTTACCTATGGCGAGCCGCCGCATAAATTCGAGGCCGGCACGCCGTCGATCGTGCAGGCCATCGGGCTCGGCGCCGCCATCGACTATGTCGGGTCGGTCGGCAAGGCGCGCATCCGCGGCCACGAGGCGGGGCTCGTGCACTATGCCCACGATCGGCTGCGCGAGATCAATTCGCTGCGCATCATCGGTAACGCCAAGGACAAGGGGCCGATAGTGTCGTTCGAAATGAAGGGCGCGCATCCGCATGACGTGGCGACGATCATCGACCGCTCGGGCGTCGCTGTGCGCGCCGGCACCCATTGCGTCATGCCGCTGCTCAACCGGTTTGGCGTGACGGCGACCTGCCGCGCCTCCTTTGCCATGTACAATACGCGCGACGAGATCGACTGCCTTGCGCAGGCGCTGCTCAAGGCGCAAGCTTTCTTTACCTGACGGTTTTCACATGACGGAAGACGCCAAACACGACGATGCGACCGCAACGGTAACCGCGGAAAAGCCATCCGCGATCCCGGCCGAGGAAATGTCGCGCCTGACCGACGAGATCGTCGGCGCGCTCAAGACCGTTTACGATCCCGAAATTCCCGCCGACATCTACGAACTTGGACTGATCTACCGGGTCGATGTCGACGACGACCGGTTGGTCAATATCGACATGACGCTCACCACTCCGAACTGTCCGTCGGCGGCGGAACTGCCGGCTCAGGTGGAGAATGCCGTGGCCGGCGTGCCGGGCGTGCGCGAGGCCAAGGTGACGATTGTGTGGGATCCGCCGTGGGATCCGAGCCGGATGTCGGATGAGGCTCGCGCTGTGCTCAATATGTGGTGAGGGGGACGCTTCGAGTTGCGGCGGAGGCGTGCCCGCATTAGATGGAGTGACGTGAAGTCGTTAGTGTTTTTGAGTGTTTTTGGGTTATTCCAGGTCGTAACATCCGTATCTGCCTTAAGGTGAGGAGATGCGGGGAGGAACGTGAAAATGGCGACTGCCCGGCCGAGACCTCAAGTGATGCGGCTCACCGAAGCCGCCGCTGATCGCATCAAGGCCGTGATGGCCAAGGCTGACCGGCCGATCGCGGCGGTGCGCGTCGGCGTCAAGAACGGCGGCTGCGCCGGCATGGCCTACACCATGGAATATGCCGAAAAAATCAATCCGCTCGACGAAGTGATCGAGGACCGGGGCGTGCGGATCCTGATCGACCCCAAAGCCGTGCTGTTCCTGCTCGGCACCGAGATGGACTACAAGATCGACAAATTGTCGGCGCAGTTCGTGTTCAACAATCCGAACCAGACGTCGGCCTGCGGCTGCGGTGAATCGGTCCAGATCGAGCCGGCGCGCGACGCCGATACCGTGGGGCCATAGTCTTTTTCACGATTTATTGGGCCTGTTGCCCTAGGCGACACGCACACGCGTGGTCGTCTCGGCTTGGGCTTCCGGGTCGTTTTCGCAGATCACGCGATCGCGGCCGGCGCGCTTGGCCGCGTAAGGACCGGTAAACAGGCTTGCCGGCAAACAAGCTTGGCGGCAACACGCCGCCAAAGCGAATCGAGGCAATTAAGCCTTGACCGGTACCGGACGTAGCAGAAAGGCGGGAAGGTGAGACGTCTCGGATTCGTCCGAGCGTTCCCGCGGGGGCTGCGGGGCTCGGCGTGGTCTTGAGTCCTCGGCGCGCGCCGTCCCAGGACGATGTGAATCGGGACGATGCGAATCCCGACGATGTGATTCAGAACGATGCGATTGATGACGGTGACCGTTGGACCGCGCTTTAGGGTTGTGGGACGGGCGAGAAGCGCGCCGCTCATCTTCGCGCGGCGCGGCGGGTTCGCCGGGCACTTTGTCCATCCACGGGATCGGTTGTCCGATCAGCTTTTCGATCGCAGCGACCGCCTTGGCGTCATTGCTGCCGGCGACCATGGTGATTGCGGTGCCGCTTCGCCCGGCGCGGCCGGTGCGGCCGATGCGGTGCACGTAGTCATCGGGATGGATCGGCACATCGAAATTGTAAATGTGGCTCACTTCCGGGATATCGAGGCCGCGCGCCGCCACGTCGGAAGCGACGAGCAGCGTGACTTCGCCTTTGCGGAATTGATCGAGCGCCGCCGTCCTCGCCGACTGGTCCATGTCGCCGTGGAGCGCCTGCACCGAGAAGCCGTGACGCAGCAGCGAGCGGAATAAAGTCGCGACGTCGCGCTTGCGGTTGCAGAAAATGATGGCGTTCTTCATACCCTCGGCGTCGCGGATCAGGCGGCGCAGCACGTCGCGCTTCTCGTGCGGCTCGCGCCCCGACTTGACGAGAAACTGCGCCGTGGTGGCAAGCGTCGTCGCCGGCTTTGCCACTTCGACGCGAACCGGATTATGCAGGAATTGTTCGGTGATGCGCCGGATTTCCGTCGGCATCGTCGCGGTGAAGAACAGGGTCTGCCGCGTAAACGGCACCAGCTTGCAGATGCGCTCGATATCGGGAATGAAACCCATGTCGAGCATGCGGTCGGCTTCGTCAATGACCAAAAGCTCGACACCGGTGAGCAGCAAACGGCCGCGTTCGAAATGATCAAGCAGCCGGCCCGGCGTTGCGATCAGGACGTCGACGCCGCGCGTAAGCTTGGCGTCTTGTTCGTCGAATGAGACGCCGCCGATGATCAGCGCGACATTGAGCTTGTGCTTGGCGCCGTATCTGACAAAACTCTCCTCGACCTGGGCCGCCAATTCGCGCGTCGGCTCGAGGATGAGGGTGCGCGGCATGCGCGCGCGAGCGCGGCCCTTTTCCAGCATGGTGAGCATCGGCAAGGTAAACGCCGCCGTCTTGCCGGTGCCGGTCTGGGCGATGCCAAGCACGTCGCGCCTGGCAAGCACGTGAGGAATGGCCTGATCTTGAATGGGAGTGGGAGCTTTGTATCCAGCCGCCGCAACGGCAGCGATAACTTTTTCGGACAAGCCGAGATGAGAAAACGACATAAACCCTCGATAAGGACCGCCGGCAGCTCGGTTTTGGTTTGAACGCGGCTTAAAGCAGGGAAAACGCGCCAGGCGGTCGAATCTGCCCTAACTTGCGTTGCGCGAACATAGGATCGATTGGCTGAAAGTCAACCTGAAATGGCCTTTTGCGCGGCACTAAGTTAAACGGATTCCTTCACTTTTTCGCAAAACCCCAGTTCCAGAACCGTCACAGGAATGACAAATGCCGGAGCCCGAAGGCTTGCCGATCGTTCTCATTCCCGGTCTGACCTGCACGGCGCGGCTCTATGCCGAGCAAATCCCTGTGCTTTGGCGGTTTGGGCCGGTCACCGTCGCCGACCAGAGGCGCGATGACAGCATGGCGGCGATTGCGCAGCGGATTTTGGCCGCGGCGCCGCAGCGCTTCGCGCTCGCCGGCCTATCGATGGGCGGCTACATCGCTTTCGAAATTATGCGGCAGGCGCCCGAGCGTGTCGGAAAGCTCGCCTTGCTCGACACCGGCGCCCGCGCCGACACACCCGAGCAGACGGAGCGGCGCCGTGTGCTCACTGCCAAGGCAAAGGCCGGCGGCTATGGCGAAATTGCCGATCTCGCTTATCCGCTCTACGTGCATCGCAACCGGCACAATGACGCCGCGCTGAAAAGCATCGTGCGCACGATGGTCGAGGAGACCGGCCCCGAAGCATATCTGCGTCAGCAACAAGCCATCCTCAGCCGGCCGGATTCACGTTCCGGTTTGCCGGCGATCGCGTGCAAGACGCTGGTTTTGGTGGGTGAGGGCGACGAGGCGACGCCGCCCGAGCTCGCGCGCGAGATCGCGGCCGGAATATCCGGCTCGCGGCTCGTTATTGTTGCCGACAGCGGACATTTGTCGACGCTCGAAAAGCCGCAGGCCGTCAACACAGCGCTCGTCGAGTGGCTGCAGTGGTGAACTTGGTGCGATGTGTAGGCTTGATGCGATGTGTAGTTTTGGCGCCAAACGATTAGAGCGTCGGGCGTGAGGGCGATCGGCCAGGCGATCGCGGCGCACCGCAGCGGCAACCTTGCCTAAGCGGAGACGCTCTACCGCCGCGTCCTCGCCGCCAATGGCCGCGATTTCGACGCCTTGCACATGCTCGGAATTGTCTGCGCGCAGCGCGGACAATTCGAGGAAGCCGAAAAGTCTCTGCGCGCGGCCAATGCGGTCGATGCATCGGTGCCGCCTTGTCTGCACAATCATGGCAACGTGCTCGGCCGCCTCAACCGTTACGAGGAGGCGATTGCGAGCTACCAAAAGGTTTGGCGCGGCGCCCGGCGCCGCTGCAGGTCAGTTTTCTCGGCTATCCGGGAACGATGGGTGCGGGTTTTATCGACTACATCGTCGCCGACGCAACTGTGCTGCCGCGCGAAGATTTTGGCAATTTCAACGAAAAAGCGGGCTGGCTGCCCGACAGCTACCAGGTTTGTGATGTGCGTCGGCCCATTTCGGAACCTGCGCCGACGCGCGCTCAATGTGGCTTGCCCGAAGGGGCATTTGTGTTCTGCTGTTTCAATGCCGCCTACAAGATCACGCCTGAAACGGTCCAATCCTGGATGCGACTGCTTGCGGCCGCTGAGAACAGCGTGCTCTGGCTGGCAAGTCCAAACCCGACCGCGGCCGCGAATTTGCGCGCGGCGGCGCAGTCAGCGGCATCGCACCCGACCGGCTCATTTTCGCGCCAAGGGTGCCGTCGATCGCCGATCACCTAGCGCGGCACCGGCAAGCCGATCTGTTCCTCGACACACTGCCCTACAACGCCCACACGACGGCCGCCGATGCGCTGTGGGCCGGGCTGCCTGTTCTGACCTGCCTTGGGTCGACTTTTGCCGGACGTGTCGGATCAAGCCTCCTGAACGCCGTCGGCTTGCCCGAGCTCATAACTACGTCGTTTGCGGACTACGAGGCTTTGGCGCTTAGGCTCGTCCGCGAGCCGGCCTTGCTCGCGGCGCTCAGGAGGAAGCTCGCACAAAACCGCGGCGCCACGCCGCTTTTCGATACCAAGCGTTTCGCGCGCCATATCGAGGCCGCCTATGCAAAGATGTGGCAGCGCTCTCAGAACGCCGAGCCGGCGGAAAGCTTCGCGGTCGAGATGTGAGGCCAGGGAAAAAGAAGCCAAGGCAGGCGCAATCGAAACGGCTGTGCTAACCATGGCCGAAAGCCCGTCCACCTGCGAAGCGGCAGGGTAGCGATTGAATGAGGGAGGAAGAGCC
>DASQRX010000134.1:0-3542 GCA_035642635.1 Xanthobacteraceae bacterium | reverse complement strand
TGATTCCGTGCCGTTCAAGCCGGATCCGGCGCGCTCGCTGCCCGGCGCGCTCGGCCCCGGCGTTCCCTACGAGCATAAGCTGCCCTATCCTTATGCCTTCGGCGCCAATGCGGACGATCCGTTGCGCACCGACCTGACGGAGGCGAAGGCGTTTCTCGAGATTCTCCGCGGGCTCGGCGTCCGCTTCGTCAACGTGACGGCGGGCAGCCCTTACTACAATCCGCACATCACCCGGCCGGCGCTCTATCCGCCGTCCGACGGCTATCATCCGCCCGAGGATCCCTTCGTCGGCGTCATGCGCCAGCTCGAGGTGGTGCGCGATCTCAAGGCGGCGTTTCCGGATTTCTGCTTCATGGGTAGCGGCTATACCTACCTGCAGGAATACTTCCCGAATGTCGCGCAGGCCGTCGTGCGCGGCAGCTGGGTCGACGTCGTCGGCCTCGGCCGCATGGTGCTCGCTTATCCGGAACTGCCGCTCGACATTTTGCGGAACAAGCCGCTGCAGAAGAAGCGCTGCTGCCGAACTTTCAGCGACTGCACGACCGCACCGCGCAACGGCATCGTCTCCGGCTGCTATCCGCTCGACGCGTTCTACAAGAAGTCGGCGGAGTTCAAAGAGCTCGCGGCGGTCAAGAAACACGCGCAGACGGCGTGATCGATGGCTATAGACTGATGTCTATGGGCTATAGTCTCTGCGCCGGAGGCTCATGTGCCATCTTACGTCCTCGCCATCGACCAGGGCACGACATCGACGCGCGCCATGCTGTTCCGCGCCGACACCTCGATCGCGGCCGTGGCCCAGCAGGAATTCCCGCAGCACTTTCCGACTGACGGCGAAGTCGAGCACGATCCGGAAGATCTCTGGGCGACGACTGTCGCGACATGCCGCACTGCGCTGCAAAAGGCTAGCGCGGCGGCAAGCGATATCGTCGCCATCGGCATCACCAATCAGCGCGAAACCACATTGCTGTGGGACCGCAAGACCGGCCGTACGGTGCATCGCGCCATCGTCTGGCAGGACCGGCGCACCGCCGTTCAATGCGCCAGCCTCAAAGACGCCGGGCATGAAGCGCTGGTCGCGGCGAAGACCGGGCTCCTGCTCGATCCATATTTCTCCGGCGCCAAGCTCGCCTGGCTGTTGACCAACGTCCCTGGCGCCGCGGACAAGGCCGCGCGCGGTGAACTCGCCTTCGGCACGGTCGATAGCTATCTGCTCTGGCGTCTCACCGGCGGCAGGGTTCACGCAACCGACGCGACCAATGCGTCGCGCACGCTGATGTTCGACATTCACAACGGCTGTTGGGACGATGAATTGTTGCAACTCTTCGGCGTGCCGAAGAACCTGCTGCCGGAGGTTTTCGATTCATCAGCGACCTTCGGCATGACCGCCCCGGATTTATTCGGCGCGGCGATCCCGATTTGCGGCATTGCCGGTGATCAGCAGGCCGCGATGATCGGCCAAGCCTGTTTCACGCCGGGCATGCTTAAGGCGACCTACGGCACCGGCTGCTTTGCGCTCCTCAACACCGGGCGTACGCCGGTCAGGTCGACCCACAAGCTTTTGACGACGATCGCCTACCAGTTTGGCGGCGTACGCAGCTACGCGCTCGAAGGTTCGATCTTTATCGCCGGCGCGGCAGTACAATGGCTGCGCGACAATTTGCGTGTTGTGCAAAGCGCGGAAGAGACCGGCCCGCTCGCGCAAGCCGCCGATTCGACGCAGGAGGTCATTCTGGTTCCGGCCTTTGTCGGGCTGGGCGCGCCCTATTGGCGGCCGGATATTCGCGGCGCGCTCTTCGGCCTCACCCGCGCGACCGGGCCGCGCGAATTGGCGCAAGCCGCGCTGGAGAGCGTTTGCTTTCAGACCGCCGATCTGATCGCTGCGATGAAAGCCGATTGGCGCTCAGCCGATAGCACATTGAAGACGTTGCGCGTCGACGGCGGCATGGCCAATTCGGATTGGACCATGCAGCGGCTTGCCGATCTCCTCGGCAGCGATGTCGACCGGCCGCGGATCAAGGAAACCACGGCGCTTGGCGCCGCCTATCTCGCCGGCTTGCATTCCGGTTTCTATCCCGAGCCGGACCGCTTCTTGGATCGCTGGCAATTGGAGCGCCGCTTCACGCCGCTGATGGACACCGCGACCCGCGAGCGCAAACTTGCCGGATGGACGTCGGCCGTGCGCCGCTTGCTGACCTGACTTTCACTTCAGCCGGTGCCCGCCACGAATCTTTACCGAAAGTGAACACGAAGGCGCCGATATTGGCTTACATAAGGTGATTGGATGGGTCCGGGATGCTAGCTTGATAGCTTAACCGGGGACACTTTGACCCGAGAGAGATGGGCAAAAAGCGCCCGGAAAGGCACCTTAAGACAGCTCTATGTGCCGCTGGATCGCATATCGCGGAGAAATGACGGCGCTCGAACACTACGTCACCGAGCCCGAACACTCGCTGATCTCGCAGAGCATCCATGCGCTCGAGTCGATGTCGAGCACCAACGGCGACGGCTTCGGGCTCGGCTGGTACGGGCAGCATCCTGAGCCCGGTTTGTATCGGGAGGTCCGCCCGGCCTGGTCGGATGAAAACCTCCGTTACCTGTGCCGGCACCTGCAATCGCATTTGTTCTTCGCGCATGTCCGCGCCGCGACCGGCACGCCGATCACCCGCCCCAATTGTCATCCCTTCGCCTGCAGCAATTGGATGTTCATGCACAACGGCTTCCTGAGCAATTGGAATCGCCTGCGCCGTCAGGTCGAGATGCTCATTCCCGATGCTCTCTATCCCTCGCGCGTCGGGACGACCGACTCGGAAGCGATTTTTCTAGCGCTTATGGGCGCCGGGATAGATCATCCGTTGGCGGCGGCGGAGCGGACGCTTTCGACGCTGACCGATTTCGTTAACCAGGGCAAACCGGGCGATCGTTTTCGCTTCACCGCTGCGCTCGCCAACGGACGCGATCTCTATGCTTTCCGCTACGCCGTGAACGATCACGCCAATACGCTTTATTACCGGGAATCGGAGCGCGGCATCGTCATTGTGTCCGAACCGCTCGACCGCGATCACAACAACTGGGTGTGCGTGCCGGAGAACCACGTCGTGGTGGCTCTCTGCGGCGAGCGCGCCCGCATGGTGCCGCTGTTTCACCGGCTCGAGGCCGCGGCGGAGTGATTCGTCGCGAGGGCTCTAGACTTTGTCTAGGACGCGTCCTGGCTCAGCATTTATGAGATTGCCACCGAGGCAGCGGGCAGCGCTGGCTCAGATCCCCCTGAACCCGGACAGAGCGCGCCGACGAGTGATCGAATGAATAGACGCATGTCACCTATTAATTCGAAGCAAAAGTCGCGAACGAGTTCGTTCGAACCACGCTAAAGCGGATTTCGGTCATATTGAAGCATAGCTTGCATGCCTGAAATAATTGGCACATTCTTGCGGACTGACGAGGGGGATGAACGAGCGAATTGCTTGATTGAGGCCTGGGACAGTTCGCGCCGCAACCTTGCGCAGGAATGTCTTGAATTTGCTGTAAGGCATTTCGATCGG
>DASQRX010000133.1:0-5219 GCA_035642635.1 Xanthobacteraceae bacterium | reverse complement strand
ACTCGTCCGCAATGACAGCCGCCCACGTGGGTTTGCATCATTGCATCACTCGTCTTCCGAGCCGAACAACCCGAATTGCGCCGGATCGCGCGTTGGTTCCGCGAGGCCAAGATGCCGGAAAGCATGGCTCGTAATCAGCCGTCCGCGCGGCGTGCGCTGCAGGAATCCGCATTGGATCAAATAAGGTTCGATAATGTCCTCGATGGCATCGCGCGGCTCGGACAAAGCGGCCGCCATCGTATCGACGCCGACAGGACCCCCGCCATAGCTCACCGCAATGGTCGAGAGATAGCGGCGATCCATGGCATCGAGACCGGCGGCGTCGACCTCAAGCGCGGCAAGCGCGCTATCGGCCACCGCGCGATCGACTGCGGCGGCGCCGGCGACCGAGGCGAAGTCGCGCACCCGCCGCAACAGCCGCCCGGCGATACGCGGTGTGCCGCGGGCGCGGCGCGCGATTTCATTAGCGCCGTCGGCGGTGACCTTCATGCCCAATACGCGGGCGCCCCGATTGACGATCTGTTCGAGCTCGGCGACGCTGTAAAAATTCAGCCGCACCGGAATGCCGAAACGGTCGCGCAGCGGATTGGTGAGCAGGCCGGCGCGCGTCGTCGCGCCGACCAGGGTGAATTTTTGCAGATCGAGCTTGACCGAACGCGCCGCCGGCCCTTCGCCGATGATCAGATCGAGCTGAAAGTCCTCCATCGCCGGATAGAGCACTTCCTCGACCGCCGGATTGAGCCGGTGAATTTCGTCGATGAACAACACATCGCGTTCTTCGAGATTGGTCAGCAGCGCCGCGAGGTCGCCGGCCTTGGCGATCACCGGGCCGGACGTGGCGCGGAAATTCGCGCCGAGCTCGCGCGCCACGATCTGCGCCAGGGTCGTCTTGCCGAGCCCGGGCGGACCGACGAACAAGACGTGATCGAGCGCCTCATGCCGGGCGCGCGCGGCTTCGATGAACACGCCGAGATTCTTGCGCGCCTGTTCCTGGCCGACGAAATCGCTGAGCCGCTGCGGCCGCAGCGAAGCCTCCGCGGCGTCTTCCTCGCGGCGCTCGGGCGTCACCAGCTTACGGCCGAGATTGCTCGGGCTCGTGCTCACCGCTCCGACTCCCGGCTGTATTTGTTGGGCAGAAGATCGGCAATCGCCACCACCGTCGACGATTTGCCGTTGGGCACGATCACGCGCGCGTTGCGGTCATAATCGAAGATCAATTCCCGGCAGGCGCCGCATGGCGACACCACCTTGATTGTTTGATCTTTCTCATAAGGCGGCGGATGCCGCACGGCGACGATCAAATCTATTCCGGCATCGCCCAGATCGACCACGGCGCGCCCGAGCGCCACCGCTTCGGCGCAGACCGCCATGCGGCCGAGATAAGCGTCGAGATTGACGCCGGTGAAGATCGTTCCCGAGCGGGTGCGCAGCGCCGCGCCGACTTCCTGCCAGTCGTCGCGATAGCGCTCCTTGATCGCTGAGGTCGCGGCCGCAATCAGATCGCTCTCGGCTTTGCCGAGTTTCGTACTGAGTTTTTTGCTGAGTTTCTTGCCGCGCTTCACTTCGCCAGTTCCTTCAAACCGAGCCGGATCAGCGTCGTTGTCTCCGCGTCTTCGCCGGCGCTGCGGGCTGCGACCGCGATGGCGGCCGCGGCCTGCGGCTGCGCATAGCCGAGATTGATCAGCGCCGAAACCGCGTCAGCAACCGGCCGCGGCGCGCGCTTCTCATCGAGCGCGCCCGAGAGCCGCACCAAAGCCGGGTCGACATCGGTAAAGGCCGGCGCCTTGTCCTTCAGTTCGGTGACGATACGCTCGGCGACCTTCGGCCCGACGCCCGGCGTGCGCGCCACCATCGCCTTGTCGCGCATGGCGATAGCGGAAGCGAGATCGGCCGGCTTGAGCGTGCCGAGCACGGCAAGCGCCACTTTGGTGCCGACGCCCTGCACGGTCTGCAACAGCCGGAACCATTCGCGCTCGACATCGCTCGTGAAACCGAACAGCCGGATCTGGTCCTCGCGCACATGCGTTTCGATCGACAACGTCGCCGCCTCGCCGGTGCGCGGCAATTCCTGCAAGGTGCGCGACGAGCAATGCACCAGATAGCCCACGCCGTTGACGTCGAGGATGATCGAATCTTCGCTATAGCTGTCGATAATGCCTTTGAGCTTGCCGATCATTGTGCAGCAACCTTTGGTGCCGCCACCTTCAGTGCCGCTTGCAGCACGACACTGCGCCGATGATGCGCGTGGGTGACGGCGATGGCGAGCGCATCGGCGGCGTCGTGCGAGGCCGGATCGGCTTTCGGCAACAGTACGCCGATCATCATGCGCACCTGAGACTTGTCGCCATGGCCCGAGCCGACAATGCTTTTCTTCACCAAATTGGGCGCATATTCGGCGACCGGAACGCCGGCCCTGGCGGGCACCACCATGGCGATACCGCGCGCTTGTCCGAGCTTCAGCGTCGCCTGGGCGTCCTTATTCACGAAGGTCGCCTCAACCGCCGCCTCATCGGGCCGGAATTCGTCGAGGATCCGCATCAGCCCGTCATGGATGGCAAGAAGCCGTGACGCCAGCGCATCGCGATCGTTGGTCAGCACCGAGCCGCAGCCGAGAAAGGAGAGCCGGTTGCCCTCGATCTCCACAATGCCCCAGCCGGTACGGCGGAGGCCTGGATCGATGCCGAGGATGCGAATCGCGCGGGTGACCATGATCCCGTAGATAGCATTTTGGTTCAGGATTGACCGCAATGCGTCGCCCAGCCGGGGCCGCTGGCAGATCAGGAGGCCCCTCAAGGCTTTGCACCTGAAACGACTTGCACCTGAACAGCTTAGCGCCAATCGCGTGCGATTGCCCTAGGCGCTCATCTTCTGCACCAGCGCGTCGGACACTTCGAAATTCGCATAGACGTTCTGCACGTCGTCCTGATCGTTGAGATTGTCGAGGAGTTTGAGAAGCTTTTCGCCCTGCTCGTCATCAACCGCCACCGTGTTCTGCGGCCGCCACACCAGCGATGCTTTTTTGGGCTCGCCGAACTTTAATTCGAGCGTCTTGGCGACCGAACCGAAATTGGCCTGTGCCGCGTAAACCTCGTGCGTGCTTTCGCTCGAGACCACGTCGTCGGCGCCGGCATCGAGCGCCGCCTCGAACATCGCTTCCGCCCCCGCAACCTTGGCGTCGTATTCAATGACGCCGACATGATCGAACATGAAGGAGACCGCGCCGGTTTCCGCGAGATTGCCGCCGCTCTTGGTGAAGAAGGCGCGCACTTCGCCCGCGGTGCGGTTGCGGTTGTCGGTGAGCACTTCGACGATTACCGCAACGCCGCCCGGCCCATAGCCTTCGTATCTGATCTGCTCGTAGTTCTCGCCGTCATTGCCCGCCGCCTTTTTTATGGCGCGCTCGATGTTGTCCTTGGGCATGTTCTCGGCGCGCGCCGCGATAATGGCGGCGCGCAGCCGCGGATTCATCGTCGGATCGGGGGTGCCGAGCTTGGCCGACACCGTGATTTCGCGCGCCAACTTGCCGAATAGTTTCGATTTCACCGCGTCCTGCCGGCCCTTGCGGTGCATGATGTTCTTGTACTGGGAATGTCCGGCCATTGTTTCTGCTCTGGATGGTCTCTGCTCTGTACAGCTATCCGCGCGCTTCGGCGCCTCTGCAAAACGGGGATGAATTGATGTCGGCCGCCTTATAAGGCGGGCCAGAGCGAAAATAAAGATGAGGTTCTTGTTGGTCAGGCCCAAAAAGCCGGCTTCGCCTGTTCGAGGCTGCCGCCGAGCCGCACCGCGCCGACGCGGGTCGCGAGCCCGGTTGCCGGATCGGTTTCCACCGCGACAGCGCACAACGTCGCCGGGCCCGCTGCCGGCTCAAAGCGCGCCGACGACACCCGCCGGATGAAACGTTGCAACGGTTCGTCCTTGGCCATGCCGATCACCGAATCGAAGTCGCCGGTCATACCGACGTCGCTCATATAGGCGGTGCCGCCGGGCAGCACGCGCAGGTCCGCGGTCGGAACATGGGTGTGGGTGCCGACCACGAGGCTCGCCCGGCCGTCGCAAAAGAAACCCATCGCCTGCTTCTCACTGGTCGCCTCGCCGTGAAAATCGACGATGATGGCGTCGGCGCTTTGGTGCAGCGGACAAGCCATGAGTTCGCGCTCGACCGCGGAAAACGGATCGTCGAGCGGATCCATGAAGACGCGGCCCATGGCATTGACGATCAGAACGAGCGCGCCGTTCTTGGCCTCGACCACGGCCGAACCGCGGCCCGGCGTGCCGGCCGGATAATTGATCGGGCGAACAAGCCGCGGCGCGCGCTCGATGAACACCAGCGCCTCTTTCTGATCCCAGGCGTGATTGCCGAGCGTGACCGCGTCGGCGCCGGCTTCGAGGAGCTCGCTATAGATCGCTTCGGTGATGCCAAAGCCGCCGGCTGAATTCTCGCCATTGACCACGACCAGATCGAGCTTCCAGTCGCGCACCAGTTTCGGCAAACGCTCATAGACGACCGTGCGCCCGCTGCGACCGACAACGTCGCCGATGAAAAGAATACGCATGCTCAATGGCCTCGCAGGTCGATCACGTCGCGCTCGGTTAGCACGAGATCGAGCCGCGCGTCCCGCGGCGTCACGGGTACGCTCGGAACCTCCTGCGCCGCGAAGGCAATGCCGACGGCGGTGACTTTCTTTCGCGCGCGCAAGCCCGCGATGGTGCGATCGTAGTAGCCGCCGCCATAGCCGAGGCGGAAACCCGAGCGGTCGAAGGCGAGAAGCGGCACCAGCAAAATGTCGGGATCGACCTCTGCGGCGTCCGGCTTCGGTTCGCGGATGCCCCAGACGCCGGAGCCGAGCGGCTCGCCCCATTGCCACGCCCGCATGATGAGCGGCTTGCCGCGGCCTGCGACCCCCGGCAGCGCCAGCGTCGCTCCCGCCTCGGCGAGCTTGCGCAACAGCGGCAGCGGATTGATCTCGCTCTTCATCGGCATGAAGCCCGACACGACCGTGCCCGGCGTCATCGCCTGCGGAAACTTTCGCGCGGCAATTGTCTCAATCGCCGCTTGGCGCACATCCGCCGGCAGCGCGTCGCGCCGCGCCGTCGCCTCGCGGCGCAGAGCGGCCTTGGTACCCTCGACGCCAATTAATGAAGCCACGGGTGATGTCATTGGTGAATTGAGTGCGGAGCCGCGCCGGCCGTTGGAGCATCGATCCCGGGTTCCCTAC
>DASQRX010000132.1:0-4057 GCA_035642635.1 Xanthobacteraceae bacterium | reverse complement strand
GACACGGTCGACATTGCCGGCGTGAAGCGGCGTCTTCTGGCGATCCAAGCGCTGGAATCCGCCCGCTGCATCGAGGAGAAGGTGGTCACCGACGTGCGCGAGGCCGATGTCGGGTCGATCCTCGGCTTCGGCTTTGCGCCTTTTACCGGCGGCACCATTTCCTATATCGACGGCATGGGGACGAAGGCGTTTGTCGATCTCTGCACCGATCTCAGCAAAACCTGCGGCGAGCGCTTCAAGCCGGGCGAACTGCTGCTCGATATGGCCAAGAAGGATGACACCTTCTATCGCCGCTTCCCGCCGCCGCAACGCAAGGCTGTTGCCTAAGTCCGACCCTGTTGCATAAGGCCAGACCTGTTGCAAAAGGCATCCCCGCACTACCTTAAGGCTGCCGCGTAGTCTCTATGCGGCCGCCTTGCGCTTTCTCGCACGCCGCGTGTAAGGTCGCGGCCGTTTTTCTCGGGACCCTGCATGGCACGTGATCAAGTCGACCTGACGCCGCTCGAACGGCGCGACGATCTCGTGAATTGGATTGCCCAGGGCGTTAAACCCAAATCGCAATTCCACATCGGCACCGAGCACGAGAAATTCGTGTTCACATTGGAGGACCACCATCCGGTGCCGTACGAAGGGCAGCGCGGCATTCGCGCGCTGCTCGAAGGCATGCAGCATCTGCTCGGCTGGCAGCCCATCATGGAAGGGCCGAACATTATCGGCCTGTTCGACGTCACCGGCGGCGGCGCGATCTCGCTCGAGCCTGGCGGCCAATTCGAGCTTTCCGGCGCGCAGGTCAAAACCGTGCATCAGACGTCGGGCGAACTGATGGCGCATCTGGCGCAGGTGCGCGAAGTGGCGGCGCCGTTGCATATCGGCTTTCTCGGGCTCGGCATGACGCCGGATTGGACTCGCGCCGAAATTCCCAAAATGCCCAAGGGGCGCTACAAGATCATGACCGCCTATATGCCGAAGGTCGGCACGCTCGGCCTCGACATGATGTATCGCACCTGCACGGTGCAGACCAATCTCGACTTCTCCTCCGAAGCTGACATGGTCAAGAAGCTGCGCGTGTCGATCGCGCTGCAGCCGGTGGCGACGGCAATGTTTGCCAATTCGCCGTTCGCCGAGGGCAAGCCCAACGGCTTTCTGTCGTTCCGCTCGGAAATCTGGCGCGACACCGACAATACGCGCTCAGGCATGCTGCCATGGGTGTTCGAGCCGGGCATGAGCTTCGAGCGCTGGGTCGATTACGCGCTCGACGTGCCGATGTATTTCGTCAAGCGCGGCGACGATTATGTCGATGCATCCGGCCAATCGTTTCGCGATCTGATGGCGGGCAAGCTGCCCGCTATGTCGGGCGAGCGCGCCACGCTCTCGGATTGGGCGAACCATCTAAGCACCACGTTCCCGGAGGTTCGGCTCAAGCGCTATCTCGAAATGCGCGGCGCCGATTCGGGCCCGTTGCCGAACCTGTTGGCGTTGCCGGCGCTCTGGGTCGGTCTGCTTTACGATGACATTTCGCTCGATGCGGCTTGGGATCTGGCCAAGACCTGGACCGCCGAGGAACGGCAAAAACTTCGCGACGACGTTCCAAAGCTTGGTCTCGCCGCGAAAATTCACGGCCGCACTGTTTTCGAGATTGCGGGCGAGATTCTCAAACTCGCGCGCGCCGGATTGGTGCGACGCAAGCATCTCGATTTGGCGGGCCAGGACGAGACGCACTATCTCGACGTGTTGGACGATCGCCTGGCGCGCGGCACCACGCCGGCGCAGGAACTGCTGGCGAAATATTATGGCGCCTGGGGCGGCTCGGTCGATCCGATCTATACCGAGGAAGCGTATTAGGTGCGGGAAGCGAACAAGTTCCCTCTGACGCGGCTCGGAGCCTGACTCACGGATGGCATCGTCTGTTAATGCTGTGCTGTGCGCCGTGCTGGCGGCCGCGGTCTGGACGCTGCTTGGTTACGGCGTCGCCCGCCACGTCTTGCCGCGTGTCCTTGCGGCCGGCGCCGCTCCCGTCATCGGCTGGGCTACTTTCAGCGCGGCGACGCTGCCGATCCTGACCATCATCGGCTTCACGGCGCTGACCGTCGCCCTCATCGGCGTGATTACTCTTGTCGGCGCCGTTTGTTTGCTGGTGTTGTGGCGACAGGAAACCGAAGCCGCGCCGGCGCCCAACATACCGCTGTGGAGCTACGCCGCGGCCGCGATCCTCGCGCTTGGGCCCGCCGCCGCGGTCCTGCCGAAAACATCCGCGGCAGGCGCGCAACTCGCCGATCCTATTTTCGATCATGCCAAGATCGCGATCATCGACGCGATGGCGCGGCAGGGGCTGCCGCCGGTCAATCCGGTCTTTGGCGGCTCCGGCGCGGCGGGCCACTTGGCCTATTACTTTCTCTGGCATTTCAGCGCGGCGGAGCTTGCGCTGCCGCTGCACAGCACCGGTTGGGAAGCCGCGATCGGGCTCACCTGGTTCACCGCTTTCGCCTCGCTGACTTTGACGATGGGTATCGCCGTCTGGCTCGGTCAGCGATCCGGCGCCGCTATACTTGTTGTTCTTGTTGCCGCCGCCGCGTCGCTGCGCGTCACACTGAGCTGGATTTTCGGCTCCTATGAGCTGACGCCGTTTATGGATTCGCCCACGGGATTCGCCGGTTGGCTGTTTCAGGCCGCGTGGGTGCCGCAGCACCTAATGTCGGCGTCGTGTGTGGTCGCGGCCATGCTGCTGGTCATTCAGGCCACGCAGCGGCAGACTCTCGCTGGGCTTTTGACGCTAGCCTTGATCGTCGCCGCGGGTTTCGAAAGCTCGACTTATGTCGGCGGCGTCACGTTCGCGATCACAGCCTTGATCTGCGCGCCGATCCTGTTCGCCGGCGTGGCGCCCAAAGAGCGCGTTCGTTTTGCGACCGGCCTGGCGGTGGTGGCGGTGCTGGTGGTCTGTCTCGTCGCGCCATTCGTCCGCGATCAATTGGCAAACCTCGCCGTGCGCGGCGACGGCTATCCGATCATTGTGAGTCCCTTCGCGGTGCTCGGCGACATGGTTCCGCCGTCGATCCGCCGCGCGCTCGATCTGCCGGCCTACTGGCTCCTGCTGTTGCCGGTGGAATTTCCGGCCACTTATGTCGCGGGCGCGCTCGCGTTTGTCGTTCTGCTGCGCCGCGCCGCGCCAGGTGCGGACAAAACCGCCGCGACGGCATTTGCGGCGCTGGCGGTGGCGGGACTTGGCATCTCATGGCTCCTGGTCAGCACGATCGGCGACAACAGCGATTTGACGCTCCGCGCGGCGCTGCCCGCCGCGATGATTTTGATCGCGGGCACGGCCGCCGCTATAATGACGGTGTCGCGCGCCCGCGCTTTGATCGCCACGCTCGCGTTTGCGGGGCTGGTTCTCAGCCTGCCGGATACGGTACGGATGCTCCTATCGAATATCGACGGCACGGCACGGCCGGGCGAGGCGCTGCTCGCGCAATCGCCGGACTTGTGGGCCGCGGTGCGCCGTTACGCGGCGCCGAGCGCGCGCGTCATCAACAATCCGCTCTACCTCAAAGACGTCACGTCTTGGCCGGTTAATATCTCTTGGGCGCTGCTCGCCAATCGTAGTTCGTGCTTCGGCGGACGCGAAATGGCGCTCGCTTTCGCGCCGCTCTCGCCGGACCGTCGCGAAGCCATCAATGCACAATTCATTCGCGTATTTGCAGGCCTTGGCGCCCCGGATGATATCAGCGCGATGGCGAAGGACTATACCTGCGACGTCGTCGTCCTGGTGCCGCAGGACGGCGCCTGGGACAAGGACCCGTTCGCCTCAAGTCCGGATTATCGTCTTGCGGAATCGCGCGACGGCCGTTGGCGGATTTATGTGAGAACAAGCCGCTAAATCCCGGCGAACCAATTAAAACCCTGCTTGCTCCAGAACGTCTCACGAAAATCATTGGTGACTTCGATGGCCTTGATCCATTTCGCGTTCTTGTAGCCGAGCTTGGTCGAGGTGCGCAGCCGCAGCGGATAGCCGAACGGATCGGCCAGCACGTCGCCGGCATATTTGGTGGCGAGCAGCGTCTGC
>DASQRX010000131.1:0-47706 GCA_035642635.1 Xanthobacteraceae bacterium | reverse complement strand
TTTCGTTTCGATGTTGCAATGACGTTGCAACCGCGCCAATCGGTGATTTGTATAAGCGATTGATATTGTTGGCGGTCCCGACAGGACTCGAACCTGTGACCTTCGGTTTAGGAAACCGCTGCTCTATCCGGCTGAGCTACGGGACCGAGAGGCTTCTTTTTGCGTGCGCGCGTCCGCGCGTCAATTCAGGAATTTCGCCAGCGCTCGGTCTCACCGCCAAGATCCAAGCTCTCGATTCGCGAGGACATTATTCCGATTCGGCGCGTTCGATTTCGATGAAATCTTGGGCGGAAAAGTCTAAGGCCTTGGACTAACACGCCAAATCGCCAGGGATCGGTCGCAAGAGATTCAAATCGGGACAGACGTTGCCTTGCCGTAGCTCTGCCGTATTGCGGCCTTTCACTTGGCGCCGATGATGGGGTGGTGGGACGGCATCTTCGGCGCCGCTGTTGCGGCGGCGGGTGTTGCTGTGCCTTGCCGCAGGACGCTCAGCCCAATATCGCGTGCGGCGGCGAGACGGTTGCACGCGAAACGGTCAGCCGCATCATCGACGGCCGTACTTTCGTTCTTGGCGATGGCCACGAGGTTCGGCTCGCCGCCATCGAGGTGCCGCCACTCCCGCCCCCCAATGTACCCAACGCACAATCCGCTCCCGGCGGCACGGCGTCAAAAGGCGCGCTCGACGCGCTGGTCGGGTGTGACGAGGTCGTGCTGCGACAGGCGGACCCTGGCCCGGACCACAACTTGGACCGCTATGGCCGCATCGTCGCCTATGCCTATGCGCTGCGCGACGGCACAGAGCTGTTCGCGCAAGGCGAATTGATCGCTTCGGGGTTTGCCCGGGTGGCCGACCGGATCGGCAGCAAAACCTGCGCCGCGGAACTGCTCGCGGACGAAAATACCGCCCGGGCGGCCAAGCTTGGCCTCTGGGGCGATCCGTATTATGACGTCCTCAACGCCGATACCCCTGTGGATGTGCTGGCGCGGCAAGGCCGCTTCGCGCTGGTCGAGGGCCGGGTGGTATCTGTGCGTGAAAGCGGGGCCACGACCTACGTTAATTTTGGGCGGTAGTCAGAGAGCTTTGCGGTTACGATCTCGAAGCGAAACGAGCGTAATTTTATGGCAGTGGGTCTCGATTCGAAGAGTCTCGCCGGCCGGCGTGTCCCGGTCCGCGGCTTTGTCGAGGCGCGTGGTGTGGGCCGCAACGTTCCTTGGATCGAGGCCGTCCGGCCGGAGCAAATCGAGACGGCTGACGGCAACTGACTGTGGGTACGCGATCGGGGGCGAGCTGCGCAAATGACCTGCAGAGGTGATTTGCGCAAGTGATTTGGGTAACGCAGTGAAACGGGGACTACGAGCAAGCTTGCGGTTTTGCCATGTGGACGTCGCTGCCGGCGTCGCCGTGGCGGTACTGCTGCTCGCCGCCTGCACGGCGTCGCAGCCTACGGTCCCGCCGCAGGCTTCGCTCGCCGCGCCCGCCGAGCAAGCTGATTCCGGAATACCCCCTGCGGTCGCACGCGAGCACCAGCGCATCCTCGCGACCTATGGCGGCGTCTACAACGATCCCAAGCTGCAAAGCATGATCGAGCAGACCGTCGATCGCCTGGTCGCGGCATCGGAAAGTCCCGAACTGCACTACAAAGTCACCATACTCAATTCGCAATCGGTGAACGCTTTCGCCTTGCCGACCGGCCAGCTTTACGTCACCCGCGGGCTGATCGCGCTGGCCAACGACGATTCCGAGCTCGCTTCGGTGCTGGCGCATGAAATGGGGCATGTGATCGCGCGCCACGCCGAAATCCGCGAAGAACAGGCCCGCCAGGCCGATCTCGTCAGCCGCGTCGTCACCGACGTCGTCACCGATCCGGAAGCCGGCGCATTGGCGCTCGCCAAATCAAAGCTCGCGCTGGCAAGCTTCTCGCGCTCGCAGGAATTCGAGGCTGACGCCATCGGCGTCGGCATCGCCTCGCGCGCCGGCTACGATCCCTATGGCGCCGTGCGCTTCCTGACATCGATGGAGCACAATTCCGACCTCAAGCCCGAGCAGACCGGGTCGATCAATCCGGCCGCGCCCGACTTTCTCTCCTCCCATCCGGCGACCCCAGAGCGAATCACTAATGCGCAGGCCAATGCCCGGCAATACCGGGCGCCGGCCACCGCCAACGGGCAGGATTTTGCCCAGGCCAAGTCGGCCTATCTCTCCGACATCGACGGCATTGTCTATGGCGAGGATCCGAGCGAGGGCTTTGTCCGCGGCCGGCGCTTCCTGCATCCAAAGCTCGGCTTCACCTTCACCGCGCCGGACGGTTTCGCGCTCGACAACACGGCGCAGGCCGTGCTGGGCATCAAGCATGGCGGCGGGCAGGCGTTGCGGCTCGACGTCGTGCGCGTGCCGGCGGAGCAAACACTCGCCGAATATCTCACCTCTGGCTGGATCGAGAATATCGATCCGGCAACGGTCGAGGACGTCACGATCAACGGTTTTCCCGGTGCCACGGCGGCCGCCAAAGGCGATCAGTGGGATTTCCGCCTTTACGCCATCCGGTTCGGCAGCGACGTCTACCGCTTCATCTTTGCCTCCAAGCATCGCACGCCCGATACCGACCGGGCGTTTCGCGAATCGGTCGGCACGTTCCGCCGCATGAGCCTCGCCGAAATCGAGGACGCCAAGCCGCTTCGCCTGCAGGTCGTCACTGTGGCGCCGGGCGATACGGTCGAAAAGCTGGCGAGCAAAATGGCGATTTCGGACCGCGCGATTGAGCGGTTTCGCGCCCTGAATGGGCTCGATCCCGGCGATAGACTAAAGCCGGGCAGCCAGGTGAAAATCGTTGTCGAATAAGCACTTCGGACCCAGTTTCGGCATTTCGACTAGGTTTTCAACGCATGATTTGGTATGATGCGCGCCAAGGGCCGGAAGGGCCAAGGACGGAAGTCCAGCGTGGCCGTGGGGGAATACAAATGTGGATCGTGAAACGGGCGGAGCCTGTCGCGGTGGCGCTAGCCGTCGTTTCCTTGGTCACGGCGGTGCTCTGGTTCGTCAGGGAGACGACGGGCGGCGAGCCGCACCTGATCTTCTTCTATTTGTTGCCGACGACCGTGGTGGCAATTCTCTACGGCAGCCTGCCGGCGATGTTCTGCGCGGCTGTCGCCGCGGCGTGTGCCGCATTTTTCCTCTACGACCCGGTTTACAGCTTCTACGTCTCCGGCCCGATCGAGATGGGCGAACTGGTTTGCTTTACCGGCTTGGCGCTGATCGGAGCGAAATGCACCGCCGAGCTGCTGCGGCCGCTGGCGAATTTCGGCAAGGACAGTGCGGCGGCCGAACGTCCCGAATCCGGTGCTTGATCAGAACTGCGACGCCAGTTGATCGAGGCCCATGACGTGGGCGAGGTTGCGGACCTCTTCTTTTTGCTCGGCATTAAAACTTAAAATCAACGGTACCGCCGCGGATTTAAGGCCTTGCACGGCGTTCGGATCGATCGCCGCCGTTTGCGTCTCGTCCGCGTGCGCGCCATTCCCGGGCGCATTACGGGCACGGGCCTGCTGCGCGCGCGTATAAGCGATGCTGCGCAACGCGGCTTCGACCGCGGGCCACATCTGCTCCTGATCCGGCGTCAGATGCAGCCGATCCTTGATGCTCGCGATCTGCGTATCGCTTAGCATGTAGCCCGGCCGATCGTTGATGCGGGGATGCGCGACCTTGGTCGCGGTTGTGGGCTGCGATGCCACCGAAGCGGATTTTTGGGCCGACGCTTGCGGCAGCGGACTTAACCGCTCCGCGGATGCGATCTGGATCGGCGCTTGTGACGGGGCGTCTTGCTCGCTCTGCCGCCCTGGGTCTGAAGCCGGTTGCGGCGCGGATTGCGGAACCATCGGCGCGGGACTTAACAGCGCAAGCTGCGCATCATCCGTAGGTACCGCTGCGCTAGCGACAGCCGCGGTCTTCGCCGCATGCACTGTCATCGCCGTCGTGGCAATGGCCCCAGCCGTCGCGAGTGAAGCGCTCTTCCATTCCTGGGGAAACCGCAGCGCGACAGCTTCGGCGGCTGACAGATCCGTGCCGCGGAACGCCGCGATATTCGCGTTACCAGCCAAATAGCCGACGCTGCCGGCCAACAGAGCGGGAACCACCCAGCCGCGCGCTGGCGCTTTTTTCCGCCACATTCTCGGCGCCTCGCCCCTTGTTCATCCCTTATAGGTTCTATGTCCTTTCAAATGAAGCTTAATTTAAGACTAAGCTGTGGAGTTTCGCCGGCAGCGCAACGACTTCGGTGCACGCCGCGTGGCATCGGAACCGGATGCGGCAAGCGTACGCTACAGTGCGACAGGCCGCACGCAGCAAAAAGCCCGGCATCTCTGCCGGGCCTTTATATTCTTGATATTCTTGCGAAAGTGCATTCTTGTGAGAACGCATTCTCGCGACAACGAATTTCGCTTTACGCCGCTTCCTCCTCGACGACGGATTCATCGTCCGCCTCGGGCTTCGGACCGCGGCGCGGCCCTTTGGCAAGCGCCGCTTCGATCTCTTTGATCGCTTCGGTCTCCGTGATGCGCTGCACGGCAGCGACTTCGCGCGAGAGCCGATCCAGCGCCGCCTCATAGAGCTGACGCTCGGAATACGACTGCTCCGGCTGCGACTCCGACCGGAAGAGATCGCGAACGACCTCCGCGATCGCAACAATATCGCCGGAATTGATCTTGGCCTCGTATTCCTGGGCGCGCCGCGACCACATGGTGCGCTTGATACGCGCGCGGCCCTTGAGCGTCTCGAGCGCCCGCTTGACCATCGGTGTCTCGGCAAGTTTACGCATGCCGACGGAAGCGACCTTCGACGTCGGCACCCGCAGCGTCATTTTGTCCTTGACGAAGTTGATGACGAACAATTCAAGCCGGGCGCCTGCGACCTCTTGCTCTTCAATCGAGACAATCTGACCCACGCCGTGAGCCGGATAAACGATGAATTCCTGAGTTTTGAAGCCTTGTCGTTGAGTAGTCTTCTTCGCATTCATTCCCAAAGTTGCTCCTTCCGCCTCCGGCTTGCGCCGCTCGGCGGGCTTCGCCACGCCGACCCTAGACTGGGCCGTACCTCGCGTGGACTGTGAGGGCCTCCGGCTCGCGCGGGAGGGGGGTTTTGTTGTCTTCCGGCTCATCCCGGCCGCACTTTTCTTTGAACGACGACGAGTTTTCTCTGCCACTGCTCTCGCGTGGGTCTCACGCCTCTATTGACGGTTCCTCGAAAATCCCCCCAAAAAATTGGTTGCCGGTCAGGTGGGAACGGCGGATCGGGGGGCGTTCTTCTTTATTTTGAAGCTTATAGCACATTTTCGGCCAAAATCAAAGCCTTAACGCGTCGCGAAAACGTCGCACCCGCTTTGCTTGGGCCAATTCGTTAACAATGGTTAATACTTACAACCGGTAAGCGTGTCAGTCGCCGGTACCAGGATTCGGCGAGAATTGCTCTTCGAATTTATTGGGCTTGCCCTCCCAGTCCTTGGCGTCGGCAGGAGGCGACTTTTTGGCCGTGATATTGGGCCACTGCTTGGCGTATTCCGCGTTTACCGTCAGCCACTTCTCGACGCCCGGCTCGGTATCCGGCTTGATCGCCTCAACCGGACATTCCGGCTCACAAACCCCGCAATCGATGCACTCATCGGGGTGGATGACCAGCATGTTTTCGCCCTCGTAAAAACAATCAACAGGGCAAACCTCGACGCAGTCCATGTATTTGCATTTGATGCAATTGTCGTTGACGATATAGGTCATCTGGACACTCTGAACAGGCTTTTTAGGAGCTTTGCTCCTATCGCATGGGTCCGGTGCACGCAAGCAGGTGCATCTGCGGGCTCCGAAAGCCCTTACTCGAGAACCTCATATAGGCTCGCCCCAGCGCCGCTAGGACCCCGGCGCTCGACAAATCCCGTCACTCTGAGCACCCGGACGCCACCATCGAGCGTAACCGTGACCACGTCGCCCGTGCGCACAATGCGGCCCGGCGCGTCGATGCGCGTCCCGTTAATGCGGACATAGCCTGAGCCCGCAAGGGCTGCCGCAGCGTCGCGCGTGCGTACGACGCGCGCATGCCAGAGCCACCGATCGATGCGCTGCCGATTGCACTCCGCTGGCAGGCCATCGCTACTTTGCGCTGCATCGGTCGTTGCCCGATTATCCTGATGGAGCGTGATCCGATCGGACCTTGCTTCGCCCGCCGAAGCGGGCTTCGCGAAGGCGGGAAACCGGCTTCCACTTTTCCGGATCATGCTCTAGCGGCGCTCCTTGGCGTCGGCTTCGAGTTGCGCCTTCAGTGCCGCGAGCTTGGCGAACGGGGAATTCGGATCGGGCGCTTTATCGCGCTCGCGGCGTTCGAAGCGTTTGACGTGCGGCCGATCGCGATCGCGCGGCGGACGATCCTGGCGCTGGTCGCTGCCGTGCCGTTCGTTTCCATGCCGTTCGTTTCCCTGCCGTTCGCTGGCATGCCTTTCGCCAGCATGGCGCTGATCGCCGCCTTGACGCCGGCGGTGGCGGGAATGGCGGCCTTCCCGAGACGGCACAGCATCCGGCGTCTGCAAAGCCGGCGGCGAGGCGGTAGCATCCGCCACCGCGACGGCGGGCGACGCGGCACTGTCGCCGCTTGGCTCTTGTGGCGCGACGTGAGATTCTTTGCGGGGCTCGCGGCGATGCCGCGGGCGCCGCCGCGCCCCCTCCGGACGCACGGCCCGGCCCGGCATCCAGACTTCGATCAGAATCTCTTCGGCGGCCGCGACGGGCGCATCGGTCTTGGTGTCATCCTCGGCCGCTTCGCCAACGCTGGCGGGCGGGGCAGCGGCTTCGGCATGAGGCTCGCTCTCCGCAGCGGGCGCTTCAGGGGTGACTGCAGGTTCGGGCTCGCCGGCCAAAGCCGGAGCGTCCGGCGGCGCGACTTCGACGGCTTCGGCAATCTCGGCAGGCGCATTCGGAGCCACGGCGACCGCGACGTCAGGGGCCGATAAGCTGTCGCTGCCTGCGGCCGCCTCGACAGGCGTTTCCGCAGCGCCGGCATCCGGAGCTGACGTCGCCGCTGGCGCGATCTCCGCCGCTGGCGGCTCGGGGGGTTTTGGACGCCGATCCATGCGGTAGCCAAGCGAACGCAAGATCGAGGCAAAATCCTCGCCCGACGCGCCGGTCAATGACGTCATGCCGTTGATAACGGTAAAACCGCCGCCGGCAATGGCGCCCAGCGGCTTCAGCCCAGGCGCACCTTCGCGCCATGACAGCGCCGGTCGAATAAGATCGGCGAGGCGTTCGAGAATATCGACGCGCACCGCGCGCTCGCCGCAGGCCCGATAGCCGGCGGTGCGATAGAGCCCGGCGTCGATCTCGCGATCGACCGGGATCGAGGTGCGGCCGGAGCCGGCGAGGTGCAGCAAATCGTCAAGGCTTTTGATCTGGGCGCCTTCGTTTTTCAGCGCCCACAATTGCGCGGCGAGCGTGCGTGGCGCGGGCTTGAGCAAATTGGGCAGATAAATGTGATAGGCGCCGAAGCGCACGCCGTATTTGCGCAAGGTCGCGCGCGCCGGCTGATCGAGCCCCTTCACTTCCTCGGCCACGCGCTGGCGATCGAGCACGCCGAGCGCTTCGACCAATTGGTAGGCAACACCGCGCGCAATGCCGGTCACGTCGGCGGCCGCGGCAAGCTGCGACAATGGCCCCAAGAGTTTTTCGATATGGGATTTGACGAAGGCATCGAGCCGCGCCTCAACGGCGTCACGCGGCGCGCCGGTCAAATGCTCGTCGGCAACGACGCGGACCCGCGGGCGCAACACTTCCTCGCCGGCGGCGAGTTTACCGACCGCTGCGCCGGTCCAGCGCAGCGTGCCGTCGGAGGCGAGCACGAATTGCTCGTCCGGCGCTTCGACGAGCCGTACCGCGCGCGCCGCAATCTCGCCGACCAGCGCCTTCTGCGCCGCGTTTTGCAGCGCCTTGGCGTCCGACCCGCCCGACGATGCTTCAGGCGCGAACACAAAGCCGTCAAGCCTGCCGATTACGTGACCCTCGACCACGACTTCGCCGGTCTTATTGAATTGCGGATCCAGCGTGTTGTTGTCGCGCATCCGCCGCATCAAGGCGCTGGTGCGGCGGTCGACGAAGCGCTCGGTGAGCCGTTCGTGCAGCGCGTCCGACAGCCGGTCTTCGACGCCGCGCGCGACGCCCTGCCAGTGTTCCGGATCGGCCAGCCAATCCGGGCGGTTTGCCGCGAAGGTCCAAGTGCGGATGTGAGCGATCCGCGTCGACAGCGTGTCGATATCGCCGTCGGTACGGTCGGCCATCGCGATCTGTTGCGCGAACCAGTCGGTCGATATCTTGCCCTCACGCTGCAGATAACCGAACAGCGTGACGACGAGCTCGGCATGGTTCGCCGGCGCGATCTTGCGATAATCGGGAAGCTGGCAGACGTCCCACAGCCGTTCGACGTCGGCTGGCGTTCCGATCATGTTGCGCACATCGTCGTCGCGCGCGGCGTGATCGAGCACCAGAATATCCTCGGCGACCGGCGCGCGGGCGAGCGCGCTTTCGCTCGGCGCCGCGGCAAGCGTCGCCTGCAACGCGCCGACCGACGAGAAGTCGAGGTCGGAATTGCGCCACTGCACGAGCTTTACCGGCTCGAAAGTGTGCGATTCAAGCGCCTGGACCAGCTCGGGCTCGAACGACGGGCATCGCCCGCTGGTGCCGAACGTGCCGTCGCGGGTGGCGCGGCCGGCGCGGCCCGCGATCTGGGCGAGCTCCGACGGGTTGAGCTTGCGGAATTGATAGCCGTCGAACTTGCGGTCGGACGCAAAGGCGACATGGTCGACGTCGAGATTGAGGCCCATGCCGATGGCGTCGGTCGCCACCAGGTAATCGACGTCGCCCGACTGGTAGAGCTCGACCTGCGCATTGCGCGTGCGCGGCGACAACGAGCCGAGCACCACCGCGGCGCCGCCGCGCTGGCGGCGGATCAATTCGGCGATGGCGTAAACTTCGTCGGCCGAGAACGCGACGACCGCCGAACGGCGCGGCAGGCGCGTGAGCTTCTTTTCTCCGGAGAACGTGAGCTGCGACAGCCGCGGCCGGCTAACAATGCTGGCGCCAGGCAAGAGGCGCTCGACGATCGGCCGCATCGTGGCGGCGCCGAGCACGAGCGTTTCCTCGCGGCCGCGCCGGTTCAACATGCGATCGGTAAAGACATGGCCGCGCTCGAAATCGGCGGCGAGCTGAATTTCGTCGACGGCGAGGAAGGCGACGTCGAGATCGCGCGGCATCGCCTCAACGGTGGCGACCCAGAATCGCGGACTAGGCGGCTTGATCTTCTCCTCGCCGGTGATCAGCGCGACCGAGTCGGCGCCGACGCGCTCGACCGCGCGGTTGTAAACCTCACGCGCGAGCAGCCGCAGCGGCAGGCCGATCAGGCCCGACGAATGCGACAGCATCCGCTCGATGGCGAGATGGGTTTTTCCGGTATTGGTCGGCCCAAGCACGGCGGTAACGCCGGCACCACGGGCACGCAGATCACGATCGGCAGGCGGCGAAAACGAAATCGGCATCAAAGTCCCGGCATTGACGCGGCATTGCGCAACTCGGCGGAGCGCTTCTGTACCACAATGCGACGCGCAATATCCCTGTGCTTAAGATGTGGAACGAGTCTGGAACGAATCGCGGCCGAATCGGCGACTCCATGGCTGTTCGATTCCGTTCACCGCGATATATGGCACCATCATTACAGTCCAATACCAAATCGGGTGGAATCTGCGGTTCCTGCCGTCGTCTTGGCGCCAAAAGCGTTAACGTGTCGCACGATCACGATTCCACCGGGAGTCAAGGCCCGCAGTCCTGTGGATAACGGGGACGCCCTGGCACAAGCGTAGTCTGGTATCGGCCCGTCACCGTGCTCGCTCCGCAACGATTACTGAGTCTTCGCAGCCGAATGCGACGCTTGCGCGACCGTGACGAAGGCAGTCGCTTGCAAGAGGCCGGTGCCGAGCGGCGTCGGCATCGAAAAGCGGAACGGCACCAAGACGCGGGTGCCGGCGATCGGCGCGAGCCACACCTCGGCGTCGCGCAACTCGACCAGATATTTGATCGCCGGACGATCCGGCACATAACCCGAGATCGGCGTGAAATAGACGGCGCAAACGACAGCGGGGCCCTCATAGCCGCGATCCGCCTTTACTGTCTCCATGCGCTTGAATTCGCTGTGCAAGTCGTAGCGCACGCGGCCGTCGAACACTGGCACTTTGCGATTGCAGGCTTCCGGCGAAACCGGGTCGCCGGTGCCGCCGACGCGGTTGAGCATCGACGTCATCGGATCGAACACGCCGTGGCGATCAGCTTCGGTGATGGGGATGCGTTCCGGAATCGGCGGCAAGGGCGGCTCGACGGCGTATTCGGTCACATTGCCGCCGGCAAGCGTCAGCCGCACGTCGTCGACCCTACGGTCATAAATGATGGTCGCGCCGTAGCTCGACGGCACCGGCTGGCCGCCAGTGACGGTGCCGTGCGCCGCGCCGGTGCCATGCGCGCCGGTAAAGAAGCGAATGATGCCCGTCGTCGCGCCGCTCGCCGCCGCGGTGTACTGGTCGTTGTTGATCTCGATGATCCAGTTGCCGTGACCGATCGGAATCCCGGCAATGCTGACAACGTATTCGGCTTCGAGTCGGCCTTGCGCAGATGCCGGATGGCCGGAATCGGACGCCAGAACGACGCCCGGAAAGCCCAAGACAAAAAACGCCGCGGCGAAAGCGGCGCAGCCTGCACGGCGAAGCGGATTCGGTAACACGAAGGCAGACAATGCTTTTTCCTTGAGCGCCGGACGTGGAACCGGATGCATTGTTTTGGGGGAGAATGCGTCGTTTGTGTGGTTTGGCGCAACCGCCCCTGCTCGGGCATGTCGGTGGGAATTCAGTCAGGTATTTCGACGGGAATTGGCCGCAGAATCGGCAGGAGATCAGGCTCCGCTTGACGCTTGGTAAGGGTCTGATTATAGGTCCGCGGCCATCTCCCCACATCGTCCGTCAGGCGGCCCATGATGCGGGAGGAACAAGGCATTTCGCGCAAGGATTTCGAACAAGGACTTTGATCATGGCATGGCGTTGCGAGCTCACCGGAAAGGACCGTCAGATCGGGCACCGGGTGAGCCATTCCAACCGCAAGACCAAGCGGCAATTTAAGCCCAATCTGCTCAATGTGACGCTGATCTCGGATGCGCTGAGCCGCAAATTCCGGCTGCGGGTCTCGGCCAATGCGCTCAAAACCGTCGATCATCGCGGCGGGCTCGACGCCTTCCTGCTCAAGGCCAAGGACGCCGAGCTTTCGCCGCGGGTACTCGAAGTCAAGCGCCAGGTCGTAAAGAAGCGCGCCGCCGCTGCCGCGGCGTAGACCCTCTAGGCATTTTCGAATCTGGATTTCCCGCCGGAGCAGGAGTGAGCGGTGGCGTAAGCGTTACGCATTCAAACGGCGCGGCCGCGCGGGACTCACGATATCCTGCTCGGCGTGTTCCTCGAACAGTTCGGCGAGCTTCTCGGTCATCACCCCGCCAAGCTCCTCGGCATCCACAATGGTCACCGCGCGCCGGTAATAGCGCGTCACGTCGTGGCCGATGCCGATGGCGATCAATTCGACCGGCGACCGGGTCTCGATCTCCTCGATGATCCAGCGCAGATGCCGCTCGAGATAATTGCCCGGATTGACCGACAGCGTTGAATCGTCGACCGGCGCGCCGTCGGAAATCATCATCAGGATCTTGCGCGTCTCCGGCCGCGCCAGAAGCCGCTTGTGCGCCCAATCGAGCGCCTCGCCGTCGATGTTCTCCTTCAGGAGCCCCTCGCGCATCATCAGGCCGAGATTCTTGCGCGCGCGCCGCCACGGCGCGTCGGCCGCCTTGTAGACAATGTGACGCAGATCGTTGAGCCGGCCCGGATTGGGCGGCTTGCCCTGGGCCAGCCAGGATTCGCGGGATTGCCCGCCCTTCCAGGCCCGCGTGGTGAAGCCGAGAATCTCGACCTTCACGCCGCAGCGTTCCAGCGTGCGCGCCAGAATATCGGCGCAGGTCGCCGCCACCGTAATCGGACGGCCGCGCATCGAGCCGGAATTGTCGAGCAAGAGCGTCACGACGGTGTCGCGGAAATTGGTGTCCTTCTCGCGCTTGAACGACAGCGGATGCATCGGATCGATGATGACGCGCGTCAGCCGCGCCGGATCGAGCAGGCCTTCCTCGAGGTCGAATTCCCAGGCGCGGTTTTGCTGCGCCAGCAATAGCCGCTGCAGCCGGTTGGCAAGCCGCGCCACCACGCCCTGCAAATTCGACAGTTGCTTGTCGAGATAGCCGCGCAACCGGTCGAGCTCTTCCGGTTCGCACAGTTCTTCGGCGCCCACCGTCTCGTCGAATTTCGCCGTGAACGGCTTATAGTCCGGCCCGCGCGGCTCGTTGCGCTGCTGCCGCGGCCGCCACGGTTCGGCGGCGGTTTCCGAATTGCCCATTTCGGCGTCGTCGGCCATTTCGGCAGCCGGTGCGTCGACAGCTTCCGAGGAACTGTCGGGCAGTTCTTCGGCGGAGGCCTCCGCCTCGCTGCTCGTCTTGTCGCTCTCGGCGGAGTCCTCGGCGTCGCCGTCCTCGCCGGATTCGTCTTTCTGATTCTCTTCGTCGCCCTCATCGCCTTCTTCCTCGTCGGATTCGCTCGAGCGATCCTCGCCCATGTCGAGCGAGTCGAGGAGATCGTGCACCACGTCGCCGAACTGGCGCTGGTTGTCGACCACGCGTTCAAGGCGATCGAGATTGCGGCCGGCGCGCTCCTCGATGAGCGGCCGCCATAGATCGACGAGTTTTCGCGCGGCTGCGGGGGGGGTGTCCCCGGTGAGCCGCTCGCGGACCATCATGGCCAGCGCGTCCTCGATCGGCGCATCGGCGCGGTCGGTGATGTCGTCGAATTTGCCACGATGAAAGCGGTCGTCGAGCATGGCGGCGAGGTTCTTCGCCACGCCGCCCATGCGGCGCGAGCCGATCGCCTCGACGCGGGCCTGTTCGACCGCTTCGAACACCGCGCGGGCTTGCTGGCCGCCGGGCGCGAGCTTGCGATGCACCGCGGGGTCATGGCAGGCGAGCCGCAGCGCAATCGAATCGGCGTGGCCGCGCACGATGGCGGCCTCCCGTTCATTGAGCCGGCGCGGCGGTTCCGGCAGACGTACTTTGCCGCCGGCAAGGCCAGGGCGCTCCGAGGCGAAGCTGACTTCGAGCTCGCCCTTGCCGGCGATGGCGCGCAGACACACCCCGACGGCGCGCTTGAACGGCTCGGTCGGCGCTTCTTTGGCGTTGCTCTTCGGCTTGATGTTTGAGTTCATTGCTTTGCTCCTCTCCCGCAAGCGGGAGAGGCGATTGTTAGGAGAGCGCCACGTTGACCGCGCTCTCCGGCAATTCCTGGCCGAAGCAGCGCTGATAGAATTCCGCCACCAGCGGACGTTCGAGCTCGTCGCATTTGTTGACGAAGGTCAGCCGGAACGCAAAGCCGATGTCGCCGAAGATCTCGGCGTTCTCGGCCCAGGTGATCACCGTGCGCGGGCTCATCACCGTCGAGATATCGCCGTTCATGAAGGCGTTACGGGTGAGATCGGCGACCCGCACCATCTTCGAGACGATGTCGCGGCCCTCGGTGGTGCGATAGTGCTTCGCCTTCGACAGCACGATATCGACCTCGTTGTCGTGCGGCAGATAATTCAGCGTGGTCACGATCGACCAGCGGTCCATCTGGCCCTGATTGATCTGCTGGGTGCCGTGATAGAGGCCGGACGTATCGCCGAGACCGACGGTGTTGGCGGTCGCGAACAGGCGGAACGCCGGATGCGGCTTGATCACTTTATTCTGATCGAGCAGCGTCAACCGGCCGGACGATTCCAAGACGCGCTGAATGACGAACATCACGTCGGGACGGCCGGCGTCATACTCGTCGAAGCACAGCGCCACGTTGTTCTGCAGGGCCCACGGCAGAATGCCGTCGCGAAACTCGGTAATCTGCATGCCTTCGCGGATCACGATTGCGTCCTTGCCGATCAGATCGACCCGGCTGATATGGCTGTCGAGATTGACGCGCACGCAGGGCCAATTGAGCCGCGACGCGACTTGTTCGATATGGGTCGATTTGCCGGTGCCGTGATAGCCGGTGACGATTACACGCCGATTGCGGGCAAAGCCGGCCAGAATGGCAAGCGTGGTCGGGCGATCGAACCGGTAATCCGGATCGTTTTCCGGCACATGTTCATCCGGCTCCGAATAAGCCGGAACTTCGAGATCGCTATCGATCCCAAAGACCTGGCGAACGGAAACCTTCATGTCCGGCAAGCCGGTTTCACTGTCTGTCGCGAGAGTCATTGCTCCTCCGTGACCTCGGCAAGCAAGCTTGGCGAGGCAAGCTTGACGAGGCAACCCTGGGTAGTCGGCCCGGCAATTCCGAGGCGCTCATCGGCTGTCACCGGCGGTCGGATTATCCGGATAGGTCTAGCAGAAAGGCTAAAGCCTGCGAAAGTACCGGTCGAAGGGGCGAAAAGCGCGGGGATAGCTGTTGCCGGGGCCCCTTGACGTCAGCAAAAACCCGCTGACTTCAGGTAGTTATAGGCCTGGATGATCTCGCGCAGCTGATCTTCGGAGCTGCGATCGCCGCCATTGGCGTCGGGATGGTGCCGCTTCACCAAGGTCTTGAACTTCGATTTGATATCGGCCCGGCTGGCGTCGTCTTCAAGGCCGAGCGTTTCGAGCGCGCGGCGCTGGGCATTGAATATCTTGCGCGCCTCGGACGCGGATTTCGCTTGCGCGGTGCCGCGGGCGCCGGTCTCGCCGAACAGCGAAAACGGGTCGTCGGTCGGAAAATCGGCGCCGCGGAAGCCCTTCGGCATGCGCCGGGCGCGCTTGCCGCCGATCGAGCCCATCTTCCAGGTTGGCCGGTGGCCGGTCAGCGCATCCTTCTGGTATTTCGCGACCGCGTCGTCGCTCATGCCGGAGAAAAAATTGTACGAACTGTTGTATTCGCGGACATGTTCGAGGCAGAACCGCCAATATTCAGTGGCGCGTTCACGGCCCTTCGGGGCACGATGCGTTGCCGGCGCGTCGCATCCGGGCCAGTTGCAGCCGGGAAGCTCCGCGCGCAAGCGGCGATCCTTGTCCGGCTTCACCCGGATTCGATCGAACAGCGGCGAGTCGTTACTCATCGTCATGATTATGCGGGTGCGTCGATTAAACCTTCAAGACTTGACAGGCGCTAAATCAGCGTGGCGCGGCAATTGACCTTAATGAAAACCGGCGTCGACGTTTCGGGATTGTGCTAGAGCTGCAAAATGGGAATGCAGGATATCATCACCACCAAATTGATGGCGGCTTTTGCGCCGGAGAGCCTGCATGTCCAGGATGAATCCCATTTGCACGAAGGCCACGCCGGACACCGGCCGGGCGGCGAGAGCCATTTCCGGCTTTATATTGTGTCGAGCGCGTTTAAGGGGAAGGGCCGGCTCGAACGCCACCGCATGATCAATTCGGCGCTGGCGAATGAGCTCAAGTCCCGCGTACATGCGCTCGCCATTCATGCGCAAGCGCCAGGCGAGAGTTAGCGCTTCCGGAAAACCGGCGCGAGACTGGAAGCCCGCACCTGTTGGGGAGAGTGTACATGTCGGCAACACAGCAGACTTCTTCCGTTGAGCATTTCCCGGGGACGGAGCGTCAGGCCAGCCGCTCCTATTCGCCGGCCGTCGTCACGCGCGGCGGGCGCACGATTTATCTCGCCGGCCAGACCGCGTTGCAGGGGGAGGACGGCAAACCCCTCGTCGGCGATTTTGAAGGTCAGACGCGCACGATCTTCAAATTGCTCGATGCAACACTGAAAAGCGTCGGCTCAAGCCTCGAAGACCTCGTGACCATGACGGTCTTCATCAACGACCCGCGCTATGGCGACCGCTTTGTCAAACTGCGCAAGGAATTCTTCGCCGTCGGCCGCTATCCGTGCAGCGCCCTGATCACGGTCACCAATTTCGCGTGCCCCGGAATGCTGATCGAAATCCAGGGGATCGCGGTGGCGGCGGATTAGGTAGCCGCCTCCGCGACTTGTTCTTGCGGCGCTTGCTCGGCCTGTTTCAGCAGGTCCACGAGATCGAGCCGGTGGGTGAACATCGCGAGTTCGCCACTGGCGGTGCGCGGCCATTCTTCCTGCGGGCGGTCCCAGTAGAGTTCGACGCCGTTGTCGTCGGGATCGCGCAGATAAAGCGCTTCGCTGACGCCGTGGTCGGCGGCGCCTTCGAACGGGATCTCCGCTGCGATGAGCCGGCGCAGCGCGTCGGCCAATTGCGCGCGCGTCGGGTAAAGGATCGCGAGGTGATAAAGACCCGTCGCGCCTTGCGCCGGCGGCGAACCGCCGCGGCTTTCCCAGGTGTTGAGCCCGATGTGATGATGATAGCCGCCGGCGGAAATGAAAGCCGCCTGCGCGCCCATGCGTTGCATCAGATCGAAGCCGAGCACGTCGCAATAGAACTTAAGCGCGCGATCGATATCGGCGACTTTGAGGTGCACGTGTCCGATGCGAACGCCTGGGCCAATGCGAGATTTTGGATTGATTGCGGGATTGCTCATTAGCTTGCCTTTGCGGTTACTCTCCGGGTCAGCGGCGCGACGCGGAGCGCCGTGATGCGGTTACGGGATTTGCGCAGCACCTGGAAACGGAAGCCGTAGAAGGTAAAACTCTGTCCTGGCTCCGGGATCGAGCGCGCTTCGTGGATGACGACGCCGGCGATGGTGGTCGCCTCGTCGTCGGGAATGTTCCAGTCCATCGCGCGATTGAGATCGCGCACCGGCACGCCACCGTCGACATTGACCGAGCCGTCCGGCAGCGGCCGCACGCCGGGCACCGCGATATCGTGTTCGTCGGTGATATCGCCGACGATTTCCTCGACGATGTCTTCGAGCGTGACCAGTCCTTCAAGCTCGCCATATTCATCGACGACAAGCGCGAACGGCGTTTTGCGATGGCGGAACGCTTTGAGCTGCTCCGCGACCGGCGTGGTGTCCGGCACGAACCAAGGCGGCTTGGCCAGCGCCTCGATGTCAATTTTTTCGATATCGCCCTCGGCGGCGTGCAACGCGCGCCAGACTTCCTTGGCATTGAGCACGCCGATGACATTGTCGGGCGTCTCGCGCCACAGCGGTAGGCGCGTCACGCCGGCGGCCAGCACCGCGTCGATCAGCTCATTCGGCGGCTCGTCGGCGTCGAGCATCACCATCTTGGTGCGGTGAACCATGACGTCGTAGACCGCAAGTTCGCGCAGATCGAGCAAGCCGCCCATCATGTCGCGGTCCTGCTTGGCGACGGTCCCGGCACGATGCATCAGGTCGACGGCGCCGCGCAATTCCTCGTCGGGCGACAGGATCGATTGGATCTTGCCGACCGGCATGCCAAGCCCGCGCAGCATATATTGCACCATCTTTTCGACGACGCGCAGGAACGGCGAAAACCAGCGCACCGTCCGCTCGACCGGCTGCGCCACGACGAGCGCCATGCGATCCGGCGCGTTGAAGGCCGCCGTCTTCGGCAACACTTCGGCGAAGATGAAGATCATGAAGGTCATGATGAAAGTGGCATAGATCTCGCCGGCTTGGCCGAAATAGGCGAGCAACAGACCGGTCGCCAAAGTGGACGCGGCGATATTGGTGAAATTGTTGCCAAACAGGATCGCGCCGAGAAGTCTCTCGCGCGTTGCCAGCAAGCGGCTGACGATGCCGGCATCGCGATTGCCCTGTTTTTCCAGCCGCAGCATCGCGGCGCGGGACGAGGCCGTCAGCGCCGTCTCGCTCGCCGAGAAAAATGCCGAAATCACCAAACAGATCACGACCGCCAAAACGGTCAGCCAATCGATAATGCTCATAGCTCCGCAAGCTTCTCGCCGAGGAATGCGCGTACCGCGCCGGCATCGACGCCGCCCTCGACGAAAGCGGAGCCGATCCCTCTCACCAGGATGAATGTAAGCATTCCGCGCTTCACTTTCTTGTCCTGCGCGATCAAGTCCATCAATTGGTCAATGTTTGGTAGCGGGCCCGGAATGTCGCTTAGCCGCGTCGGCAGGCCGACCTCGGCCAAATGGCGGCAGGCGCGCTCGGCTTCCGCCACCGGCAAGAGGCCAAGCTTCGCCGAAAAAGCGAAAGCCAGCGCCATGCCGACGGCGACCGCCTCGCCGTGCAGCAGGCGGTCGGAGAAACCGCAGGCCGCCTCGAAGGCGTGCCCGAAAGTGTGGCCGAGATTGAGCAAGGCGCGGTCGCCGGTTTCGCGCTCGTCGCGGGCGACGATTTCGGCCTTGCCGCGGCAGCACACCGCGATGGCGTATTCCCGCGCAGATCTTCCCGAAGCATTGCCCCCGGCAAAGACTTCGCGCCAATTCGCCTCGAGCCAAGCGAAGAATGGCGCGTCACCCAGGAGCCCATATTTCGCGACTTCGGCATAGCCGGCGCGCAACTCGCGTTCCGGCAATGTGTCGAGCAGCGCCGTATCGGCGAGCACCAGGATCGGCTGGTAGAACGCGCCGACCAGATTCTTGCCGTGCGCGGAATCAATCGCGGTCTTGCCGCCGACCGAGGAATCCACATCCGCGAGCAGCGATGTCGGCACTTGCACATAGTCGAGCCCGCGACGCACCGCGGAGGCGACAAAGCCTGCAAGATCGCCGACAACGCCGCCGCCGAGCGCGATGACCAGATCGTCGCGCTCGATACGCGATGCGATGACGGCCTCGCACACCTGTTCGAACACACGGTAGCTTTTTGAGGCCTCGCCGGGCGGAACGATCACCCGGTGGGCGGTGACGCCGGCATGAGCCAGCGCCGCTTCGGTGGCGGCAAGATGCCGCCGCGCGACATTCTCGTCGGTGACGATGACGGCCTTTGAGCCCGGCCGTAGCGCCGCGATCCGCGCGCCGAGCGAGGCGAGCAGGCCGCGGCCGATCGCAATGTCGTAGCTGCGCTCGCCGAGCGACACCACAACGGTCGTGGTTTCGGTACGAACAGGCGCCGTCATGCGTTGTTCCCGTGGTGCGGCGGTACGTCGAGAAAGCCCGCAAGCGCCCGCATGATTTCCGTGACGATTGCGTCGTGCGGCGCCTCGCGCGATTGCACGGTGAGATCGGCCAGCGCATAAACCGGCTCGCGGGCGATCAACAGCTGACGCAGTGCCTCGGACGGGTCGTCGGTATGCAGCATCGGCCGTTCGTGCTTGCGCTTGACGATGCGGCGCATCAGTACGTCGAGTTCGGCCTTGAGCCAGATCGAGACGCCTTTGGCCTTGATCGCCGCGCGCGTATCCGCGTTCATGACGGCGCCGCCGCCCGACGCCAGAACCTGCGGGCCGCCGTCGAGCAGCCGCGCGATCACGCGCGCTTCGCCGCTGCGAAAATCGGCCTCGCCGTGACGGGCGAAGATGTCCGCAATGCTCATGCCGGCGGCCTTTTCGATCTCGGCGTCAGCGTCGACAAACGGCACGCCAAGCCGCGCCGCCAGGCGGCGGCCGATGGAAGATTTGCCGACCCCCATCATGCCGACCAGCACGATCGAACGGCTGCCCAGGCAGGCCAAGATCGGGGCCGCCGAAGCTTGCGGGGCCGTGTCATTTTGTACTGTAATATCAGTCATTTAACTTAAAACCAGACATCGGTCTCCCGGTGCCCCCTACGATCTCGAGGCGGCGCCCATACACTCCGCCGGATGACTTATCAGATCGCGGGGCAAATCGCTTGCCAGTCCGCCGCGAACATGATCGTACTCGGTCCCGCCCGCCGGCACCAAGGGGACGAGCGCGAGCGCTTAACGATGCCGAGCCTGCTCCGATTACTTGCCGTCATCGCGATTCTGGTCGGCGCCGTCTATGGGGGCCTCTATGCGCTGGCGCATTTCGTCCAACCCAAGCCGCGCGAGATCAGCGTGACGATCCCGCCGGACAAGTTCTTCAAGGATCACTGAGCGCGGTGATGGATGGCCCGCACAGGCTCAAATCGCACAATGGCGCGCGTGACGACAAAAACCGCACGGCATTCCGACGCGGCGCTGACCGCGCTCTATCTCGATATGCTGGCGGCGGAGCGCGGCTCAGGAGCAAATACGCTTGCCGCCTATCGCCGCGACCTTGAGGATTTCTCTGCGTATCTGAAAGCCGCCGGCCGCTCCATCGCCAGAGCGAACACGGAAGATCTGCGCGGTTATCTCGGCGACCTGTCGCGGCGCGGCATGCGCGTGACCACGGTGGCGCGGCGGCTTTCGGCGATGCGGCAGCTTTATCGCTTTTTGTATGCCGAGGGCCATCGCGCCGACGATCCCGCCGCCGTACTGCAAGGCCCCAAGCGCGAGCGTAATTTACCGAAGACCTTGTCGCTTGCTGAAGTCGATCACCTCTTGCGCACGGCCGGCGCATCGGATCCGGCGTCGCCATTGCCGGTGCGGCTGCGCGCGGCGCGGCTCGCCTGTCTTGTTGAACTCCTTTACGCGACGGGGCTTCGCGTCTCCGAGCTTGTTGCGCTGCCGGCGTCGGCGGCGCGCAAGGATGCGCGCGTCATCATCGTACGCGGCAAAGGCAACAAGGAGCGCATGGTGCCGCTCAACGACGCGGCGAAGCGGGCGATGGCGGCCTATCTCCTGCTGCTCAAGGAAGCGGGCAACGTGGCGCAGTCGAAATGGCTGTTCCCATCCTTCGGCGACAGCGGCCATCTCACGCGGCAGCATTTTGCCCGCGAGCTCAAGACCCTGGCCGGCGCCGCGGGCCTGCGCACGGCGCAAGTGAGCCCGCATGTGCTGCGCCACGCTTTCGCCAGCCACCTCCTACACAACGGCGCGGATCTCCGTGTGGTGCAGACGCTCCTCGGCCATGCCGACATTTCGACGACACAGATTTATACCCATGTATTGGAAGAGCGGCTGAAGAGCCTGGTGCGCGATCTGCACCCACTGGCGCAGGATTAACTATGGAACCAGGCCCCTTCCTTGACTTCCCCGCATGGTGCGGGCGATTTAACCGCGCCCGCGGCATCCGTCGCGCGGCCCCTTGCTGCCGGTCAACCTAGCGATGCGCTCTTACCTCGATTTTGAAAAGCCGGTGGCCGAGCTTGAGGCCAAAGCGGACGAATTGCGCGCGCTGCACTCCGACGGCGAAGCGATCGGCGAGGAAATCGATCGCATCGAGGGCAAGGCGGCGGTCGCGCTCAAGGAGCTCTATGCCGGGCTCACGCCGTGGCAGAAAACGCAAGTCGCCCGGCACCCGCAGCGGCCGCATTGCCTCGATTACATCGCAGCGCTCATTACCGATTTCGTGCCGCTCGCGGGCGACCGCAAGCACGGCGAGGACCCAGCGATCATCAGCGGCTTCGGCCGCTTCCGCGGCGACGCCGTCTGCGTCATCGGCCACGAAAAAGGCTCCGACACCGAGAGCCGGTTGAAGCACAATTTCGGCATGGCGCGGCCGGAGGGCTACCGCAAGGCGGTGCGGCTCATGGGCATGGCGGACCACTTCGATGTCCCGGTTATTGCGTTGATCGACACCGCCGGCGCCTATCCGGGCATCGGCGCGGAAGAGCGCGGCCAGGCCGAGGCCATCGCCCGCTCGACGGAAGCCTGTCTCGAGATCGGCGTGCCGAACATTGCTTTGATCATCGGCGAAGGCGGTTCCGGCGGCGCCATCGCCATCGCCACCGCCAATCGGGTGCTGATGCTCGAGCACTCCGTCTACAGCGTGATCTCGCCCGAAGGCGCGGCGTCGATCCTGTGGCGCGACACCTCGAAAGCGCAGGACGCAGCCTCCAACATGAAGATCACCGCGCAGGACCTGGTGCGGTTCGGCGTCGTCGATGTGATCGTGCCCGAGCCGACCGGCGGCGCGCATCGCGAGCCGGCCGCGGCGATGGCGGCGGCCGGCGAAGCGATCGGCACTGCGCTTGCCGAATTTCGCGGCCTCGACCGCACAACCGTCGTGCGCCGCCGCCGCGAAAAGTTCCTCGCCATCGGGCGCTCGCTTGGCTGATTGGCGGGCGCTCGGTCGGCGCTCAGCCGGGCGTCAATTCCGCCTCCACGCGAGTAAATAAGACGCTGTTGAAGGATCGTTGCCACAATCTCGCCGCGATTGCTCCAATGCCCCGCACAAAGCCTCTAATTCGTTGGCTTTTCCGATCGCTTTCGTCGATAATTTACCATTATTTAGCGGCCGCATGCTCAACCGGAACTGCGATGGCCGGTTGCCTTGCGAAAGCCACCTCTTATGGGTAACCATCAGGCAGTTAATGGCACGGGGATGGTCCATCTGTCGGGGTATTTGTCGTTGATCCGCGCCTGTGACAGCGCACGTCGTCTGCGCGCACCAAGCCTTCGTGCGCTTGCGACTTTTTTTGTCGTCGCGGGCGCGCTGGCGCTGGCCGGCTGCTATGGCGACGAGGGCTATCAGATCCCAACGCGGGCGATGAAAGAACTCTCGCCCGAAATGCTGGCGCTGCTCGACCAAAAAAACATGCCGAAGGATTCGCCGATCCTCGTTCGCGTGTTCAAAGAAGAATCGGAACTCGAAGTCTGGAAAGAGGACACGACCGGCCGCTACATGTTGCTGAAGGTCTATCCGATCTGCCGCTGGTCGGGAGAGCTCGGCCCGAAGAAAGTCCAAGGCGATCGCCAGGCGCCAGAAGGATTCTATTCAATCACGCCCGGGCTGATGAATCCGAATTCCAACTATTACCTCGCCATCAATGTCGGCTTCCCGAACGCCTACGACAAGGCCAACAATTACAGCGGCGCGTTCCTGATGATCCACGGCGATTGCTCGTCGGCCGGCTGTTACGCCATGACCGACGAACAGATCGGCGAAATCTATTCGCTGGCGCGCGAGTCTTTCCTCGGCGGCCAGAAGGAATTCCAGATCCAGGCCTATCCGTTCCGCCTGACAGCGGCGAATTTGGCGCGGCATCGGAACAATCCGAATATGCCGTTCTGGAAGATGATCAAGGAAGGCAACGACCATTTCGAAGTGACGCATCTCGAACCCAAAGTCGATGTCTGCGACCGACACTATGTGTTCGACGCGCAGGCGCCCGCCAATTCAACAAAGCCGCTGGTATTCAGTCCGACCGGACGCTGCCCGGGCTTTGACGTTGCGCCGGAGATCGCCGGACCGGCGCTAGAGAAACAGCGCAACGACGAATATCAGCTCGCGCAATTGACCAAAGAGAACGCGGCGGTCGCGCCGGTGACGTTGGGCACCGACGGCGGCATGAACCGGGTGTTCGTCGCCAAACTCGAAACCACCGGATCGTTCTACGACAACGACGGACACTTGCACGCGCCGCCGGTCCATCCCGGCATGTCGACCCCGACCATCAGCGGCCCGCGTGAAGATCCCGACGCGACGGGGTCCACCGGTTCGTCGCGCGGATTCCTTGCCGCGATGTTCAAGTCGAACGGCGCGCCACAGGCCCAAGCGCCCCAAGCCCAAGCGCCGCACACGCAGGTCGCTTCCGCCGACACCGGTTCGGGCGGCTTTTTCAGCAATTGGTTCAAGCCGAAAACCGACGCCGCCACAAAGCCCCCAGAGGCGCAGGGCGCTGTCCTTGCCGGCCTGAAGCCCAGTTTGACGCCGCGCAAGACCGACGCGCCTAAGGCCGAGCCGCAAAAGTCCGCGCCGCAAGTTGCGGATGCGCCGAAGCCGAAACCCGCAGCGACGGTGGCGTCAACGGCGCCGGCCAAATCGCAGGCCGCCAAGCCGCAGCAAGACGCCAGCGCCGCGCCGCCGCCCGCGAATAGCGGCGGCACGATGAAAGGCGCGCAACCCGTCGTGCCGGCTGGTTCGTTCGACGGCCGCTGGGCCGCATTTCAGTAGTCAGCAATCAGTCGTCGGTAATCAGTAATCAGACCGGCTTGCGCTTTCTGATGACCGACGACTGATTGCTGATTCCCGTTACACGTAGCGGCCGTGACAATGTTTGAATTTCTTGCCCGAGCCACAGGGGCAGGGTTCATTGCGGCCGACCTTGCCCCAGCTTTGCGGATCCTGCGGATTGCGGTCCGGCGTCACAGCAAAGCGCGGCGGTATGGCGGTTGCGGGACCGCTGAAGGGGGCGCCACCGAGCGCTATGCCGCTCGGAACGCCGACGCCGCCCGCGCCGGAAGCGCCTGAACTTGGCGCCGGCCCGCCGATACCATGGCGCGCGAGCGTCTCGGCACCGGCGAGCGCCAGAGCCATTTCGTCCTCGCCGGTCGTCGGATCGATCTTATGCGCCTCCATGGCGGGCAGCGCCGCGGGCAGTTGCTGCGGCTGTTGCGCCACGATCTCGACGCGCATCAATTGCGCCGTCACGCCTTCGCGCAGGCTGTGGCTCATGGCCTCGAACAGGCTGAAGGCTTCCGCCTTGTATTCGTTGAGCGGATCGCGCTGGCCATAGCCGCGCAGCCCGATCACCTGGCGCAAATGGTCGAGCATGACGAGATGCTCGCGCCACAGATGGTCGAGCGTCTGCAACAGGATCGACTTTTCGATATAGCGGATGACGTCGGCGCCCCACTGCGCCACCTTGGCCGCCATATGCTCGTCGGCGCGGCGCTCGACGCGGCTAAAGATCTCCTCGTCGGCGATGCCCTCTTCCTTTGCCCATTCGTCGGCCGGCAGATCGAGGCCGAACACGCGCTTAAGCTCGTCGCGCAGCCCGACCACGTCCCATTGCTCCGGATAGGCGTTTTCCGGCACGTGCTTTTCGACGAGTTCGTCGATCACGTTGTGGCGCATATCGGCGACAACTTCGTCCACGGCCTCATCCTGCATCCACTCGACACGCTGATCAAAGATGACCTTACGCTGATCGTTCATCACGTCGTCGTATTTGAGGATGTTCTTGCGGATATCGAAATTGCGCGCCTCGACCTTCTGCTGCGCCTTTTCCAGCGCCTTGTTGATCCAGGGATGGATGATGGCTTCGTCTTCCTTGAGGCCGAGCTTGGTCAGCATGCCGTCGAGCTTGTCGGTGCCGAAGATGCGCATGAGATCGTCTTCGAGCGACAGGAAGAATTTGGAGTGGCCCGGATCGCCCTGGCGTCCGGAGCGGCCGCGCAACTGATTATCGATGCGGCGGCTCTCGTGCCGTTCGGTGCCGAGCACATAGAGGCCGCCGGCGGCCAGCGCCTTGTCCTTGAGGCGGGCGACTTGGGCGCGGATCTCATCGGCGCGCGCGCTCTTGTCGCGCTGGTGCGGATCCGCGATGTCGGCCAATTCCTGGCGGATGCGCATGTCGGCATTGCCGCCGAGCTGAATGTCGGTGCCGCGGCCAGCCATATTGGTCGCGATCGTGATGGCGCCCGGCACGCCCGCCTGCGCGATGATTTGCGCCTCCTGCTCGTGATAGCGGGCATTGAGCACGGCGAACACTTTTTTGCCACTCTCGCTGCCCGAATAGAGCGCCGCAAAGACGTTGGGATCGGAGAAGTCGTGCTGCTCCCAGCCGCTCTGGCGCAGCGTTTCGGCGAGCCGTTCGGATTTCTCGATCGAGGTGGTGCCGACCAGCACCGGCTGGCCGCGCTTCTTGCAGTCCTCGATCAGCGCCTGAATGGCACGAAATTTCTCGGCCGAGGTGCGATAGACTTCGTCGTCGTCATCGATCCGAACCATCGCCCGGTTGGTCGGGATTTCCAGAACTTCCAGATTGTAGATGTCCTGAAACTCGTCGGCCTCGGTCGCCGCCGTGCCGGTCATGCCGGCGAGCTTCCCGTACATGCGGAAATAGTTCTGGAAGGTGATCGAGGCGAGCGTTTGGTTTTCCGGCTGGATCGGCTGATGCTCCTTGGCCTCGAGCGCCTGATGCAGCCCTTCCGAATAACGCCGGCCCGGCATCATGCGGCCGGTGAATTCATCGATGATAATGACCTCGCCGTTGCGCACGATATAGTCCTTGTCGCGCGAGAACAGTTTGTGCGCCCGCAGGGCCTGATTGACGTGATGGACGACGGAGACGTTCTCGACGTCGTAGAGCGAATCCGATTTGAGCTGGCCGGCGTCGCGCAGCCAGTTCTCCATCTTCTCCATGCCGGCTTCGGTGAGATTGACGGTGCGCTGCTTCTCGTCGAGCTCGTAGTCGGCTTTATCGAGCCGCGGAATATAGGCGTCGATCGTATTGTAGAATTCGGAGCGGTCGTCGAGCGGGCCGGAGATAATAAGCGGCGTACGCGCTTCGTCGACCAGGATTGAATCGACTTCGTCGACGATCGCGTAACCATGGCCGCGCTGCACCATGTCCTCGAGCCGATACTTCATATTGTCGCGCAGATAGTCGAAGCCGAGCTCGTTATTGGTGCCGTAGGTGACGTCGCAATCGTACTGCTTCTTGCGCTCGGCATCGTCGAGGTCGTGCACGATGACGCCGACCGTGAGGCCGAGGAACTTGTAAATCTCGCCCATCCACTCGGAGTCGCGCTTGGCCAGATAGTCGTTGACGGTCACGACGTGGACGCCGCTGCCAGTGAGCGCATTGAGATAGACCGGCAGCGTCGCGACCAGCGTCTTGCCTTCGCCGGTCTTCATCTCGGCGATTTTACCTTCGTGCAGGACCATGCCGCCGATGAGCTGGACGTCGAAATGGCGCTGGCCGAGGGCGCGCTTGCCGGCCTCGCGGACGGTGGCGAAAGCGGGCACCAGGATATCGTCGACGCTTACGCCTTCGGCGAGCTGCTTTTTGAACTCATCGGTGCGCGCGCGGAGCGCCTCGTCGGATAGCGCCTCGAGCTCCTTTTCGAGCGCGTTGATCTCTTCGACGCGGGGCCGATAGGATTTGATCCGGCGGTCGTTGGACGAACCGAACAGCTTGCGGGCGACAGCGCCGATCATCGCATTAACATCCTTCTAACGGGCTTTCGCCACTAACCTATACGTAAGCTGTTTGCCGAGTTGCGAGCTGTTTGATGAAGCACGATCTTGGCCGAAAATCGGTTCCCGTGAGTTTGGGACCATGCTGTTCCCCCGCGGGCGACGCCGGTCCCAACCAGCGGAAAATGCGGCGCTATTCGGGCTTTCGCAAGGTGACGGAACGTCCCAAACGCTGGGCGAGAGATAGGAGGGGGTCGATTTTTTGTCAATGCGAAGCCGTTATTCACGCGCTCGTTAAACGGTGCCCCGAATCTGCCATTGCCAAGGACAATCGATTCGGCGAGTGTCCGCGTCGACCGGGGACCGCAGGCTTTGGGTCCCGCACCCTAGGGAACCCGGCGACTTTCCCACCTTGCCCAAAAGGATCGCGTTTTATGGCCTCCACCCGTCCGTCCGTTGCCCGCGCATTCGGCGCGCTTGCGCTTGCCGCTTTCCTGATGGGACCGACCGCCGCGCTGCACGCCCAAAATGCCGCTCCCGCTGCCGACCCGGTAGTCGCCCGCGCCAATGGCGTCGATATTCGCCAAAGCGACTTGGCGCTTGCCGAGGACGAAGTCGGCGCCAACATGCCGCAAATGGGTCCCGACCAGAAGCGCGATTACCTCATTACCTATCTGGCCGACGTGATCGTACTGGCCCAAGCCGCCGACCAGCAGAAGCTGGCCGACCGCGACGACGTCAAGCACCGCATCCAGTTCGAGCGCAGCAAGGTGCTGATGGAAACCTTGCTGCAGGACGCCGGCACGACGGCGATGACCGACGACGCGATGCACAAGGTCTATGACGACGCCGTCAAGCAGATGGCGAACGAGCAAGAGGTGCACGCCCGCCATATCCTGGTCGCCACCGAAGACGAGGCGAAGGCGATCGAAGATCAGCTGAAAAAGGGCGCCGACTTCGCCACCTTGGCCAAGGAGAAATCGAAAGATCCAGGAGCTGCCGAAGGCGGCGATCTCGGCTATTTCACCAAGGACCAGATGGTGCCGGAATTCGCCGACGTCGCGTTCAAGCTCGATAAGGGACAGATTTCCGATCCGGTGAAGACGCAGTTCGGCTGGCACATCATCAAAATCGAAGACAAGCGCGTCAAGCCGACCCCGACTTTCGACGAAGTCAAAGGCCAGATCGAAAATTACGTCGCCCATCGCGCGCAGGCTGATCTCGTCGCCAAATTGCGCAGCGCCGCCAATATCGAGCGCCTCGACCAGCCGCCGCCCGCCGCGGCCGATCCGTCAGCGCTCAACCCCGCCGCGCCGGCGAAGAAGAAGTAGTCGGCGCGACGACATTTTCCTTCGTGGTCATTGCCGGGCTTGACCCGGCAATCCATCACACCTAACGGAACGTCAGTCCTCACAAGGATGCGGTGGGTCAAGTCCACGCATGACATTTTCATGTCCTCCACCATTTCTCCGCTCGCCCCCAAAACCTTTCCCGACATGCCGGCAATCGCCGGCATTCGCCTGGCGACGGCCGCCGCCGGAATTCGCTACAAGGACCGCACCGACGTTCTCCTTGTCGTGTTCGACGCAGGCACCAGCGTCGCCGGCGTGTTCACGCGCTCGAAATGCCCGTCCGCGCCGGTCGAATGGTGCCGCGCTAGGCTCAAAGGCGCGCGGGCGCGAGCGCTTGTGGTCAATTCCGGCAATGCCAATGCCTTCACCGGCAAGAACGGCCGCGACGCCTGCACGTTCACCGCGAAAGTCGCGGCCGCCGCGGTCGGCTGCAAAATGTCCGAGGTGTTTCTAGCCTCGACCGGCGTCATCGGCGAGCCGCTGCCCGCGCAAGCGTTTGGCGGCGTGATGACCAAGCTCGAAGCCGAGGCCACCGCCAACGGCTATATGGATGCCGCCAAAGCGATCATGACCACGGACACGTTTCCGAAAGTGGCGACCGCACGCGCCCGGATCGCCGGAACCGATGTCACCATCAGCGGCTTCGCCAAGGGCGCCGGCATGATCGCGCCCGATATGGCGACGATGTTGTCATTCATCTTCACCGACGCGCCGATCGCGGCGCCGGTCTTGCAGACACTTCTGCGCGAAGGCGTCGTCGATACCTTCAACGCCGTCACCATCGACGGCGACACCTCGACGTCGGATACATTGCTGGCTTTCGCGACCGGAGCCGCGCGCTCCGCGCGCATCAGCCGCGCCAACGATCCGCGCCTCCTGCCGTTTCGCAAAGCTTTCAATGCCGTGCTCGCCAATCTTTCCGAGCAAGTGGCGCGCGACGGCGAAGGCGCGAGGAAGCTGCTTGAAGTCGTAGTCGAAGGCGCGGTGTCGAAACCCTCGGCGCGCCACATCGCGATGTCGATCGCCAATTCGCCTTTGGTGAAGACTGCGATCGCCGGCGAGGACGCCAATTGGGGCCGTGTCGTCATGGCGGTCGGCAAGGCCGGCGAGCCCGCCGACCGCGACCGGCTGTCGATCTGGTTCGGCGGCATCCGCGTCGCGCATAAAGGCGCGCGCGACCCGGCCTATGACGAGGCCGAAGTCTCCGCGGTGATGAAGAAGCCCGAGATCACGCTCAAAGTCGCGCTCGGGCTGGGCAAGGGCCGCGACCGCGTGCTGACCTGCGACCTGACCAAGGAATACGTGGCGATCAACGGCGACTATCGCAGTTAGAAAAATGAGCGCGGACATTCGTCATATCCGCACCCCGACGCTCGATATCTGGTCCGCAGGTAGCGCCCCATTAACCAATGCGGCGCAAGCGGCTATTTGCATGATCGGATTGAACCCGCATTTACCATCACTCGCATAGATTGAGGTCGGGTCGTGAGCGTCAAACTTGTTCTCGTGGCCGCTTGCGCCCTCATCGATTCCGATGGCCGCGTGCTGCTCGCACGGCGCCCGCAGGGCAAGTCGATGGCGGGACTATGGGAGTTTCCCGGCGGCAAGGTCGAGATCGGCGAACGGCCGGAACAAAGCTTGATCCGCGAATTGAAGGAGGAGCTGAGTATCGCCGTCAAGGAAGAGTGCCTCGCGCCGCTGACCTTTGCGAGCCATCTCTACCCTGACTTCCATTTGCTGATGCCACTTTATGTTTGCCGGCGCTGGGAAGGATTCGTGGCGCCATTGGAAGGGCAACAGTTGAAATGGGTACGGCCGGGCGAGCTGCGGAATTATCCGATGCCGCCGGCCGACGAACCGCTGATTTCGCATCTGACGACGCTCTTGTGACCGCAACGCCAGAAGGCAGGACAACAATGCTAAGAATTCAAAATCATGCAATCTTCGTCACCGTGTCGCGTTTTCTGCGCGACGACACTGGCGCCACTGCGATCGAATACGCCATGATTGCATCCGGTATCGGCGTCGCCATTGCCGCCACGGTCACCAGCCTAGGCTCCGGCGTCAACGGACTGTTTACGACCGTCTCGACGGCGCTGAAATAGGCGCCTTTTCACCCGTCGAGATTTCCTGCGTGTGAAGCGCATCGGCGAGGCGCGCCTTGGCCGAGCCCGGCTTGAGCGGCTTCTGCTGATCCGGATGCGGCGCCCAGGCTGAGAGCCAGACGATCTCGAATGTGGCGCGCAGCCGTCCGTCGCTGTCGGCGAAACGCTGCGCGTAGATCTCGGCCATGCGATAGAGCGTCGCGCGGCGAAGCGGCGTGCGGCGGCGCGCCACGAGCGCGTTGGTCGCGCCCATGCGCCGCAGATCGCCCATCAGGCCGAACACCGTGTCGTATCTGACCGTGACGCGATCGACGTCGGTCACCGGCAACGCAAACCCGGCGCGCTGCAACAAAGCGCCGAGTTCGCGCAGATCGGCGAATGGCGCGACGCGCGGCGATGCGCCATCTTCCACTTCGCTCTCGGCCGCGGCGAACGACTGCCGCAATTCGGTCAGCGTCTCGCCGCCAAGCAAGGCCGCAAGAAACAATCCATCGGGTTTCAACGCCCGGCGGATTTGCACCAGCACGCCCGGCAGATCGTTGACGAATTGCAGCACGAGGCCCGACACCACGAGATCGAGCGACGCGTCGCGAAACGGCAACGCCTCCTCGTCGGCGGCGACGGACTTTTGCGCGAGCGGCGCGGCACAGTCCAACGCCGCGTCGGACCTGATAATCGTGCCGACCGAGCCAAGCTGCGTGAGCGCCGACCGCACCGCGTCGCTCGGCGTGCCGAGATCGACCGCGACATCGAAATGGCGCATCACCGCCGCAAGCCGATCGGCAAACTCATCGGCCACGCGATCGAGCAGAAACGTGATCGGACCCAATCGGGCGGCGCGGCGCCGCCGGCTGCGGATCAGCGCCCGATCAAAGATCGCCGGACTTGTCGCTAGCGGTCCGTCGGACATGATTGCTTCGCCTCATTGCCGCTCGCTGCGCCTCTTGCTGCACCTCTTGCCGCCAATGACAAAGGCTGTCGAGCACGGTAGCGTAATGTCACGGCGTCAGTGCTGAACATCGCTGTTCCGGCTCCCGTCAAACGCGCCGCCGGCGCCGTGCGTGGGGTATTCCGCACCGCGCTCGATCTCGCCCTGCCGCAACTCTGCCCGGCCTGCCGCGAGACCGTCGAGGGCGCGGCCTGTGCGCCGCGTGCTGGTCAAAACTGTCTTTCATCACCCGCCCCTATTGCGAGCGGCCGGCTTGGCATTCCGTTCGTGTATGACCCGGGTCCGGGCATCCTGTCCATGGAAGCCATCGCCGACCCGCCGTCCTACAATCGGGCGCGCGCCGCGGTGCGGTTTGACGAGATCTCCCGCGCGCTGGTCCACGCCCTCAAATATGGCGACCGGCTTGACCTCGCGCCGATGATGGGGCGCTGGATCGCCTTTGCCGGGCGCGAGCTTCTCGCCGAGGCCGATGCGCCGGTGCCGGTGCCGCTGCACTGGCGGCGCCTGTGGGCGCGGCGCTTCAACCAATCGGCCATGCTGACGGCGACAATCTAGGCCGAAAGCGGCGTGCCCATTGCCGCGGGCGCGTTGAAGCGGGTCAAAGCCACGGTGCAGCAAACAGGCCTGTCGCGGCCGGAACGTGGCGACAATATCCAGGGCGTATTCCGGGTACCGGACGAGGGCAAAGCCGCGGTCGTCGGCCGCCGCCTGGTCCTGATCGATGACGTGCTGACCTCCGGCGCCACGGTCGAGGGCCGCGCGCGGGCGCTGCTGCGGGCCGGCGCCGCCAATGTCGACGTGCTGATTTTCGCCAGGGTTGCCGACCCGGCGCGAACGTCCATATAAATGTAAGTAATTTGACGGAAATTACCGATTATTATGGCCGCAATCGACATCTATACCATCCCGTATTGTCCTTATTGTGCCGACGCCAAGGACCTGCTCGCCCGCAAAGGCGTCCGCTTCCATGAGATCGACGCCCGGCAGAACCGCGAGGCCCGCAAAGAGATGATCGCACGCTCAAACGGCCGTTCCAGCTTTCCGCAGATTTTCATCGGCGCGACCCATGTCGGCGGCTGCGACGATCTCTATGCGCTCGACGAAGCCGGCAAGCTCGACCCGTTGCTTGCCGAGGTCAAAGGAACATGAGCGGCCCCGCCACTGCGGCCTTCCGGGTCGGTCTGATCCAGATGCGGTCGGGCCTCGATCCGCAGGCCAATCTCACCGCGGCCTTGGCGCTCATCGATGACGCCAAGCGCGCGGGCGCCGATTACGTGCTCACGCCGGAAATGACCAACATCCTGGCGCTCAAGCGCGAGCAATTGTTCTCAAGCATCGTCGCCGAAGAGCAGGACCCGACGCTGGCGACGCTGCGCGAAGTAGCGCGCAAAACCTCGACTTTCGTTCACATCGGCTCGCTCGCGATCAAGGCGTCGTCCGACAAGGCGGTGAACCGCTCCTTTCTGATCGACCGCAAAGGCGAAGTCGCCGCGCGTTACGACAAGATCCACATGTTCGACGTCGATCTCGCCGGTGGCGAGAGCTATCGCGAATCCAACAATTACCGCGCCGGCGATCTTGCGGTGATCGGCGACCTGCCGTGGGGCCGCCTCGGTTTGACGGTGTGCTATGACCTGCGTTTCCCGGCGCTCTATCGCGCGCTTGCGGAAGCCGGCGCATCGTTCCTGGCCATTCCGTCGGCTTTCACCAAACAGACCGGCGAAGCGCATTGGCACGTCTTGCAGCGGGCGCGCGCGATCGAGAATGGCTGCTTTGTTTTCGCCGCAGCCCAAGGCGGCCGGCACGACAACGGCCGCGACACGTTCGGCCATTCGCTCGTGGTCGATCCGTGGGGCCGCATCCTGGCCGAAGGCGGGACCGAGCCGGGCGTGGTCATGGCCGAGATCGATCCGGCCGCAGTCGCGGCGGCGCGCGGCAAAGTGCCCTCGCTGCGTCATGGCCGACGCTTCGAACTGGTCGAGCCGATGGCCGAACCGACCTACCTGCACGCCGTGCGGGAGCCGATATGATCCGCTACGCACTCAATTGCGACCGGGGCCATACTTTCGAGAGCTGGTTCCAGAATTCGGCGGCTTACGACAAGCAAGCCAAGCGCGCGCTGGTAGCATGCCCGGTTTGCGGCTCGGCGAAAGTCGAGAAGGCGATGATGGCGCCGCGCTTGTCGTCAAGCGCGGACGCCGAGATCGCAGCGCCGCAGCTCCCCATTTCAAGCCCAATGCCGAGCCGTCAGCCCGCGCCGCCGCGTGTCCCGATGCCGCCGGCTGCTACCGCATCAGTGGCGGTGATGTCGCCGCCCGAGCGCGAACTGCGGCAGAAGCTCAAGGAAATCCGCGAGCACATCACCAAGAATGCAAGCTATGTCGGCACGCGCTTTCCCGAAGAAGCCCGCAAGATTCACTACGGCGAGACCGAACACCGCTCGATCTACGGCGAAGCCTCGCCGGACGAGGCCAAGGAATTGTACGACGAAGGCATCGAATTTCATCCGCTGCCGATACTGCCGGACGACCAGAACTGAGCCGTCATCGTTCAGGCTTTTCCGCGACGACCATGTAGTTCACGTCGATGTCGGTCGAAATCTGCCAGCGGTCGGCGAGCAAATTGTAGATCATTCCGGCCCGGTCGGTGACACGCAGCCCGCTTTGGGCGACGGCGATTTCAAGCTCGTTGGGCGTGACGAATTTATCCCATCGATGAGTGCCGCGCGGCAGCCAGCGCAAAATGTATTCGGCGCCGACGATGGCGAGCGCAAAGCTTTTCATGGTGCGATTGAGCGTGGCGACGAACATCAACCCGCCGGGCTTCACCATCTCGCCCGCGACGTCGACGAACAGGCCGACATCGGCGGCGTGCTCGACCACTTCCATGGCGAGAACCACGTCGAAACTTTCGCCGGCCGCTTCCAGCGCTTCGGCGGTCGTTGAGCGATAATCGATCGAAAGCCCCGACAGTCCGGCATGATGCTTGGCGACCGCAATGTTGCTGTCGGACGGATCGGCGCCGACGATAGTTGCGCCGAGCCGCGCCAGGGGCTCGGACAGCACGCCGGCGCCGCAGCCGATGTCGAGCATGCGCAAGCCGGCCAAGCTGTCGAGCCGTTTTGGATCGCGGCCAAAATGCGCGGTGACGCGATCCCTGATGTAAGTGAGGCGAACCGGATTGAATTTGTGCAGCGGCGCCATCGGGCCGTTCGGATCCCACCATTGGCTCGACAGCCGCGAAAAGTGTGCGATCTCGCTGTCATCGATCGTCGAGGCGGATGTTTGCTGCCGGTCCATAGGGGTCCTGGTGTTCCGCCTATCTGGACCACGGTCCTGTGGTTCGTTCAAGAGGCCGCTCCAGCCTCACTTCGCTGGGCCGGATAAGAGCTCAGGCATCTTGATCGCCTGCGGCCTGGCGATGGCCTCAAGGTCGTCCCACAGCTTCGGCGGAATCGGGATACCGGACCTGCGGCGCGCTGCTTCGGTACGGCCGGAGCGTTCGCCGGGCAGGAGTATCTCGTCAAAGCCCGCTTGCCGCGGCAACGACTTGATCAAGGCCGCAAGCGTATCGGCGTCACTGGTGAACTCGCCGAACGGCCGGAAGGCCGCGATATCGATGGCAATAATCGCCAAGTTCGATGTGTGGCGCCGGCGCTTTTCCGGTCCGAGGACGCGCGCTTGGATCGGCGCCGCGCCGAGCACGCTCGCCAGCATTTCGAACATGAAGCTTAGACCCGAGCCTTTGGGGCCGCCTAGCGGCAGCAGGATTTCCGCCGTGCGCGGATCCGTGGTGGCGTCGCCTGTGGCGGTGAGTACTGTGCCTTCCGGCAGTTGCTCACCGCTGGCGCGCGCCTGCAACACCTTGCCGTTGGAAATCGTGCTGGTCGCCATGTCGAGCACGATCGGCCCTGTGCCGGCCGGCACCGCAATCGCGATCGGGCTGGTGCCCAGGCTCGCGACCCGCGCCCCGTGATAGGCCATCAATGTCTGTCCGGCGCCCATGATGATGGCGGCGCAATCGCGCTCGGCGATCCATTGCGCGTAGCGCCCGATGGCGCCGGTATGCGTGGTTTCGCGAATGAGGCCGTAACAGACGCCAGCTTTCTTCGCCCGCTCCACCGCCAGCGCCGAGGCATGCATTGCCGCGACCGGCCCAAGCCCATGGTGACCGTCGATGACGAATGTCGCTGCGCGATCCTGGACGACACTCGGCTGCACCTTCACATCGATCTCGCCGCTTTCGATATATTTGAGATAGCGCGGCAGCCGCGAGACGCCGTGGCCGTCGACGCCGCTCAGATTGGCCCAGACCAGTCCGTCGGCGACGATATTCGCGTCGGTGGCGCTCGCGCCGGCGACGACGAACACGTCGTGGATGAAGCGCTTCAGCTCTTCATGGCCGACAATAATTTTTTCACGGCTCATGCGCGTTTTGCCGGGGAATAGGCGTCGAGCCAGTTGCGCAGCAGATTCCAGACGCGCGTCGAGTTTTCGGCAAACAAGAAATGATCGAGCCCGGCGAACAGATGCAGCTCGCTCGGCTGGCCGGCGCGCCTGAACATTTCGATCGACTGTTCGGTTGGCGTCACCGAATCCTTCGCCGAATGGATGAGCAAGAGCGGGCGCGGCGCGATCTTGTCGACCACTTCTTCGGCGCGGAAATCGAACATGCTTTGCGCCGTTTCGGCCGGAAACATTTCCACCGAATTCGGCGCCAGCATTCCGACTTTCTGCCGTTCCAGGTTTTCGCGCACATGGTTGGGGATCGGCACGATGTCATAGCGCGGCACCATCAGCGACTTGCCGGTACGCTCGCGGTGGGCGCGGCCGTCGGCGAGCATTTTGGTGAACTTCGCCCAAGCCTCCGGCGTCGGATGCTGGCCGCGGAATTTGCGCTCGCCGTGACCCCAGCCGCCGTTGGAAATGACCGCGGCGACGCGCGGATTGGTGCCGCCGGCATAGACCGCGACCGCGCCGCCGAAGCTTGAGCCGATGACGCCGATGCGGTCGGGATCGACCGCGGGATGCTGCGCCAGGAACGACAGCGCGTTGCCGAGATCCTCGACCTGTTCGAGGCAGATGACGCGGCCGAACTCGCCTTCGCTCTTGCCGCAGCCGCGCATGTCAAAGCGCATCGTGACATAGCCGAACTCGCTCAGCACCCGCGTCGGCTGCAACACATTGTTGCCTTCACTGTTCGAGCCGAAACCATGCAGCACGATGAAAGCCGCGCGCCGTTCTTGTGGGCCCAGGCCGCCCGGAACGCAGATGGCGCCATGCAGGCGCAAGCCGGCGGATTGAAAGCTGACCGTTTCTTCTTTCATGGATAAGACCAATCGATGTGGGGGAATTTGGCCCGCGCGGAAGGGCGGCCGAGATTGAGCCAGAAGAACTTGGGCAACTAACCTAGGCCACCGGTTTAAGCAAGATAGTCGTGCACGACCTTGCCGAGCGGCAGCGTCAAATCGGCGATGATATGCGTGCCGGACACCACTTCGAGCACCGGCAATTCCGCGAGCGGCGCCAGCGCGTGCGACACCAAGCTCAGCGCCGCCGGTCCAGTCCAGGCGCCCTTGAGATCGACATCGGTCAGTTCGTATTCGACAAGCTCGCAGATGCGCGGCGTGCCGTCGACATGCGGCATGATCTTGAGGAGGAAATTCGGCGCCAAAAGCGAAGCCTTGATGGCGTCGTGATCCGCCTTTTTGTGCTTGTAGCCCATCGTGCCGGTGGCGATCCGCACCGAGCCGTAATCCAGCGCGCCGACGAGCGTGTCGATCTCCGGATGCAGCGTCGGCTTGGCGAGCTTCTTTGGAAAGCCCCACAATTCGCGGCCGCCGGCGATCGGCGGATGGTCGTCGAGGAACATGCAATGCGAATAGCCGCCCTTGCGGCCCTTGAACGTGACCGGAATAACCTGCCCGCTTTCGGTGTAGTCGCCAAAGCCGGTCGAGTCCGGCATGCGGATGAACTCGAACTTGACCAGCGGCTCCTCGATCTGCAGCGGCTCCGGCACCAGTTCGCGCAATTTCTGCGGATCGGTGCGGTAGGTCACGATGAGGAATTCGCGATTGACAAAACGATAGGGGCCCATCGGATAGGCCGGACTGGTGAGCGGCATTGCGAATGCCCGCTGCCGCACATCGCCTTCCTTCATGTCGAGTTCCCTCTCTGGCAGTCGCCGAAATTATGCGGTGGTCAGCACGATTGATCTTCGCCGATATCGAATGTGCAGACCCCATCGAGTCGATCCGGCAGTTGCAGAACCTTGGGGTTTGCCAGCGTCTGCCGCGCGTTGCTGTAACCGCTTTTCCAGTGCTCCTCCATCGTGCGCCGGGAGAATTCAAAATCCTTGGCGATGCCTTCATAGGCTTGGGAGCGATAGATCAGATGCACGATATTGCAGACTTTGTCGTCGGCTTCCGCCGCCAGTAGTTTGGCGTCGTCGCTGTCTTGGAATTCGGCGGGAAGGTGTTTGAGTACATTCGCGACCGCAATGCGAAGCTTCTGCATGTATTGGTACTGATCGGTCGCGGCGCGGGTGCGGCTCGAATAGACGATTTCCTTTTGCCGCACCTCGACTCCGGTCATGTCTCTCGGCAACATGCCGCGCGCATTCCAAAGATCGATCTGAAACGCCAGCGTGTCGCGCCGCGGCCGCGAATCGAGCACCCATTGCAGCGGCGTGTTCGAGATCAATCCGCCGTCCCAGAAATACTGATCGCCGATCTTGGTCGCCGGAAAGCCGGGCGGCAGGGAGCCGGAGGCAATGACGTGCTCGCAGACGATCTTATGCGTCGTCGTGTCGAAATAAGTGAAGTTTCCGGAGCAGACATCGACCGCGCCGACGCTGAAGCGCATTTCGCCGGAATTGATCCGATCGAAATCGACCAGCCGTTCGAGCGTCGCCTTCAACGGCTTGTTGTCATAATAGCTTGCCTTGTCGGGGCTGCCGCCCGGCCACAGCATCGCCGGCGGCAAGCGGGGAACGAAAAAATTCGGCGCCCCGAACATGAGGATGCTCATGGCACGGGCCTGATTGACGAGTTGGTGGTTCAGCTCGTCCTTGAGCTCGATCGATTTGAAATAGGGAATACCAAGCGGCGACGTGCTTACGGTATGCCAAAACTCACGCAGGCGCTCGACGCGCTTTTCCGGCTGATTACCGGCGATGATCGCCGAATTTATGGCGCCGATCGAGATTCCCGCGACCCAATCCGGCTGCAGATCGGCTTCGGCGAGCGCCTCATAGACGCCGGCCTGGTACGAACCAAGCGCGCCGCCGCCCTGCAACAATAATGCGATCTGCTCGAACGGCGTGCGTCCCTGCGACAATGCTGGCTCCTGGTGGCTGGCTCTTGTTGCGCTGCACCAAGCCTACGGCGCTTACGCCCCCCCCAGCAAGAGACCCTTGGTGGGACCGTTCGCCGGACTGGCAACGAGCCCGCCAGGGGGGCCGCCATTGTGAGCGCCGCCGCTCGAAGCGGCCGACGACGGCCAACGCTCGTGGGTGAGCGGGACCAGCAATTTGACGGCGAGCCCCTTGCTCGAATAGGTGCGGATCACTTCGCCGTTCAATTGCCGCTCGATGACGAGGTCGATCAGCCGGGTACCAAATCCGGTCTTCCGCGGCCGGCGCGCCAGCGGGCCGTTCTTCTCGACCCAGTCAAGGATCAAAGTCATGCCGCGCTGGGTGCGGTCGACCGACCAGTGCAGGTCGAGCTGTCCCTTGGGCTGCGAAAGGCTGCCATGCTTTGTGGCATTGGCGGCAAGCTCATGCAGCGCGGCGCTCAAATTGAACACCGGATCGGGCTCGAGATCGACATTCGGCCCGTCAAGCGACGCACGATCGAGATAGGGGCCGAGTACGACATGGAGCAAATCCATGATCCGTATCGATTGCCAGCCGCCTTCGGTGATCAGCCGGTGCGCATTGGCCATCGCCAGCACGCGCGCCTGATATTTGCCGGTGAGATCGGGAATATTTTTCGAGGTCCGCGCCGTCTGCGAAAACAGCGCCAGCAACTGCGAAAATAGATTGCCGGTGCGATGCCGCATGTCGCGGATCATCAATTCATGGCGTTGCTCGAGCTGGCGGCGCTGAATGGCGCCGGTGAGCAGATTGGCGACTGCCGCCAGGAACGAGGTATCTTGCGCGCGAAAGCGCCGCGTGTGGCCGCTGCAGACGCCGAGAATGCCGTAGGCTCGCCCGTCGCGGCCGGCGATGGTGGCATTCATGCCGCAGACACAGTTATGGTCTTTCAGATACGGCGCGACCTCGAACCGGTTCTCCCCGGCAAAGTCCTCGACGACGACCGGCACGGACGAATCGAGCGTGAAGCGCGCATAACCGCCGGGTTCCGCCGTCGTCAATACCGTGCCGACGAGGTCGCTCTTCCAGCCGAAGCCGGCCCGCAACAAAAGTTCATTGTCGCCGGGCAAAAGCTCGAGAATTTTTACGAAATCGGCCGACAGTGTCAGCGCGACGGTTGACACCGCATCGTTGAGCAGCCGCTCGAGATCGGGCTCGACCAGCGCGCGCTCGCCGAGCTGAGCCAGCGCTTCCTGCTGCTTGGCGCGGCTGCGCAGCTCATTCTCGAGGCTGACCCGGCCGGTCACATCATAGCAAAGCCCCGACATGCCTCTGGCTTTGCCGTTCTCGGCAATGACCGTGCCGGTGGCCTCAAGCCAACGTTCCTCATGATCGTTCTGCTGCCAGGTGCGGTAACGCGCCCGGAACGGCGCTTGCGCGCGCATCGCCTCCATGAGCAAGGCCTCGACATTGGCCCGATCGTCGCCGTGAATATGGTCGAGGAAGCTCGCCAGGGTGCCGTTGAAGCTCTTCGGCGGCAGGCCGTGAAGCTGCTCGAGATTGATCGACCATGTCAGCGTGTTAGCGTCGGCGTCCCATGACCACACGCCGATGCGCGCGGACTCTAAGCCGGCGCGAACAGTCGCCGCATTCGGAAAGAATTCTGTCGCAGAGTCTCTCCCGGAACCATTCACAGATTCTTGCGCCGATCCGTTTCTTTCGGACGTCTTCTGATCAGGCATGCTCATGCCTTTACACTTCCACTTTCCACCCCTGCGGTAAAGATTGTTATTGCGGTCACGAATGGGAAGGTGCGGAACTTTATTTGATCGCAACTCGGTACCTGAGATTGGCTGGCGCGAGTCAGCGGTGATGGCTACCGCCGCCTCCTCCGCTTTGAGGAAACGCGCTGAGGTGCGATGAGAAGAAGCGCGCCGCAAGGCGCGCCTCAACAGAACCGGCGCCGCGTTAGCGTATGGCGAGACGCGACGACTGCGGATCGGCGAGCGGCGTCACCGCGATCTGCGCCGTCATGCGGCTGCCGTGACCCTGATCGATCGTGACGTTGCGCGTGTCGTTCATCGAAACGCGCTCGGCTGCGGCATGCGCATCGTTGGGCAGCACGATCACTTTGGTGCCGAGGCCGACGCGCTGGTAGAGATCTTCCACGTCGGAATTCTCCAGCCGGATGCAGCCGCTCGACACGTTCTTGCCGATCGTGGTCGGATCGTTGGTACCGTGGATGCGATACTCGGTATTGCCGAGATACATTGCGCGGGCGCCCAGCGGATTACCCGGACCGCCGGCGACCCAGCGCGGCAGATAAGGCTGCCGGGCCACCATTTCGACTGGCGGGATCCAGTCCGGCCATTCCGCCTTGCGCGAGATGGTCTGGGTGCCCGACCAAGTGAAGCCCTGGCGCCCGACGCCGATGCCGTAACGCATCGCCTTGCCGCCGCCCATGGTCAGATAGAGGAATTTGTGCGGCGTATCGATGATGACGGTGCCCGCCGGCTCGGCGCTTTGATAAGCGACCACCTGACGGCGCAGCTCCGGCGCCAGCATCGAGTCGTCGCCCTGCGGCTCGGTTTGCGGAAAGCCCGGCTGATAGTTCTGGACCGGGCCGAAGGCGAGCGTCTGGGCGAAAGCCGGAACCACTGGAATCGTCAGAACGCTTGCGACCAAGACAGCGCTATAGAGATGCCGTGACCGGCGGTGTGCTGACATGACCTTCTCCCCGTGCTGAAATGCCGTTCTCATTCACTTCAATTGCCGATGAGGCCTTGCGGTTCCACCCCAAACAAACACCAAACAAATAAAATTCGAATGAGAACGTTCATTCGAATTTCCCTTGAATTGCGCGGGCCGAATTAACTTGTTTTCGATGAGACGCGCGCGGACTGGAAGAGGTTCACCGTCCCCACTATGGGCACGCAAACCGAATCCGTGTTCAGATCGGCGCCGTATTTCCAAGATCAACAAACGTCATCAATGGATACCGGCCGCGTCACGTCGTGCAGCGGCCATAAACATTTGCCAATTGCGGCGCGGTAATCGGCGAGAACGACCGATCGCAGCCGTCCGGAATCTCTCTCGATCCTTGTGGACGTTGCGACACGTTCTTCGAAACAGCGGAATTAATCTCCGAAGGAAGCGGCAGCCGATCGCCCTTGAATTCGCGATTGACCGAGGCCGCCGGCGTCCTGGCGACGAAGCCTGCGCCAACGCTCGGACCCGCGCTCAGAGCTAAAGGGATAAGGCCGACGAAAAACAGCGACAGCGAGAATAGTCCAACCGCGGTCGCCATGCGGACGAATAAGACTTTGGCCATCGGACTTCTCCAGCGTCGACCGAATTATTTGTTTGATCGACCGGACGCGCCAAAAGCCCCCGAGCTGACAACCTCACCGTCTTTTCAACGTGCGTGCTGCGGAGGCGTTCCATCACCGGCGTCCATTCACTGAGACGTGAATGGCGAGGCTTTTGTTCAAACACACGCGCGTGATCGGCAGTCCTATTTTTGCAACGCTGATCGCAGCGTTTGCGCAGGACCGACGAGAGGAACAAAGGCAATCGTGAGGATTTGTCATGGCAGGCCGGCCATCGTTTCCCCCTCCCCCCGTGCTTGGCCGGTCGTGTTGGGCGCAGCCGATATGCCGATCGGCTGCGCTCTCATTTTTTTGCGCGGACGCCGGCAACGCACTACCGTGCGATGCACAAAACCCGATGGCCGGGACCGCCCTCGGGCTAGGCCCGGCCGTTGCGTAGCAGGATGGTCGTTGCGCTAGGTGCGGGCGGCCTACGCGGTCGCTTGGCGCTCGACGGGCTTGCGTTCGCGCTGGTGCGCTTTGCGCCCGAAGAACAGCGCCTGGCTCACCACCGCCGAAACCACCGCGACCTGGAACGGCTTAGCAATCAAGAAGGCTGGTTCCGGCCGCTGGCCGGTGAGGAAGCGTTCCGGATAGGCGGTGATGAAAATGACCGGCACTTCGAACGAGCCGAGCAGCTCGTTCACGGCATCGAGGCCCGAACTGCCGTCGGCGAGCTGAATGTCGGCAAGGATGAGGCCCGGCCGTTTGTTTTTCGCCAGCGCCAAAGCTTCGCTATGCGTGCGGGCGATGCCGATGACGTTGTGGCCGAGGCTCTCGACCAGCGCCTCGATATCCATGGCGATGAAGGTCTCGTCCTCGATGATGAGAACGTCGGTCGCGATCTCGGCCGCAAGCTCCCGACCGGATTCCTCGACCAGGCCGCGGAGCGTCTGCAGATCGCAATCGAGCACCTCCGCGGCGTCCTCTTCGGAAAAGCCTTCAAGCGCCACCAGCAGAAAGGCTTGGCGCGGCCGCGGCGTGATCTGGGTGAGGTGCTGTTCGGGCGGCAGAACGACGTGACCAGCGTCCGCCTTGTCGTTCACAGCCACGGAATTCCAGATCTTCGTGAACAGCCGGTAGAGGCCAACGCGCGAACTTGAGCTCGATTCCAGCAATTTCGGGCTGGCAATGAGCGATTCCACGGTAGCGACCACATAGGCATCACCCGAAGGCTGGCTGCCGGTGAGGGCGCGGGCATAGCGGCGAAGCGACGGTAGGTGCTGGAGTACGGCTTGCGAGGTGGACACTACGACCCTCCCCTTCCATGGTGCTGAGGTTACTGCGAAAAACGCCGCACTGCAAAAAAAGTTCCCGTCTCGATCGAGGGCCGGAACCTTGGGCCATGTCAGTGCGTTAGCGCGTAACGGAACGAATGGGCTGTGTCGGCGGCGGCCCAAACATGGGTGAATGGGGAAAAGAAGAAATGAAACACCGCAATTCCAATCTCGATCCGGTCGGTGAGAAGCCGGAAGGCCAGAACAACATGGTCAAACCCACTTCCCCAAAGCCCGAAGCGAGGCTGGGCCGGGAGGTTCAAGCCCGGATCGGCCAGCAATTGCGCGCCATATATAACGACGTGGTCAATCAAGGTGTGCCGCCGCATCTTGCCGATTTGGTTCGGCGATTGAGCGATCAGGACCAGGATTGAGGGACGAGCACCATGAAACTCGACCCAGCGATACGCGACCAAGTGCTTTCAACCGTGCCGAGCTTGCGCGCCTTCGCGATCTCGCTGTGCGGCAATATCGACCGCGCCGACGACCTGGTGCAGGAGACGCTCCTGCGCGCGCTGGCGCATATCGACTCGTTTCAGCCCGGCACCAATATGCCGGCCTGGCTGTTCACCATTCTGCGCAACCTGTTCCGCTCCGAATACCGCAAGCGGCGGCGCGAGGTTGAGGATGCCGACGGGCGCTATGCCGAAACCTTGAGGTCGCATCCCGAGCAGACCGGGCGGGTCGAGTTCGAGGAATTCCGCTCCGCGCTCGCCAAGCTGCCGTCGGATCAGCGCGAGGCGCTTATCCTGGTCGGCGCGTCCGGCTTCTCCTACGACGACGCCGCGTCCATCTGCGGCTGCGCGGTTGGCACCATCAAGAGCCGCGTCAACCGTGCCCGCACCCGGCTCGCCGATCTTCTCGCCATCGACAGCGTCGATGATTTCGGCCCCGATCGGGCGACCCGCGCCGTTCTCGCCGGCGGCGGGCGGAGCTAAGGGCGTCCAAACTAAAGTATCATCGCGAGCCAACGGGTCCGGCCTTCGGCCGGCCCGATGACAGGCTCCACGAAGCAATCCAGAGCCAGCAGCCCTGGATTGTTTCTTCGCTGGCTCCTCGCAATGACGAGCCCGCGCCGCCTCACTTGAACATGTGCGACGGCAGCCACAGCGCCAAGATCGGAAATGTGATCAGGATCACGAGCCGAATGATGTCGGTGACGATGAACGGCAATACGCCAATGAAGATCGTCGAGAAGCTGACGTCCTGGATGACGCTTTTGATCACGAACACATTCATGCCAACGGGCGGGTGAATAAGCCCAAGCTCGACCGTCATCACGATAATCACGCCGAACCAGATCGGGTCGAAACCGAGCTGCGTGATCACCGGAAAGATGATCGGGATGGTGAGGATGATCATGGCCAGCGAGTCCATGAGGCAGCCGAGCACGATATACATTACCATGATCAGCGCCAGCACGCCGTAGCGCCCGAGTCCCAGGCCGGTGAGAAATTCCGTCACCTTCTGCGGCGTCTGCGTCACCGTAAGGAAGTAGCCGAACAACAATGCCCCGATCAGAACGGTGAGCACGGCGGCCGCGGTGCGCACCGCCTGCAGGAGCGAGCGGCGGATCTCCGGCGGCGTGAGCCTGCCGCGCGCGATGCCGATCAAAAGCGCGCCGGACGCGCCCATGCCGCCGGCTTCCGTCGGCGTGAACAGGCCGCCATAGAGGCCGCCGATAGCAAAGAGGAACAGCAACAGCGTCGCCCAGATGTCGCGCAAGCCGGTGACGCGCTCTTTCCAGGAATGGCGCGGGGTCGCCGGAAGGAATTTCGGCCGTACTTTTCCGATAATCACGACCGTGAGCATGTCCATGGATGCGGCAAGCAAGCCGGGGATGATGCCGGCGATGAACAATTTGCCAATGTCCTGCTCGGTGATGATGCCGTAGACCGCAAGCACGGTCGACGGCGGCAGCATGGCGCCTAGCGTGCCGCCGGCGGCGATCACTCCGGTCGCGAACGACTGCGGATAGTTGTAGCGCCGCATCTCCGGATAGGCGACGGTCGCGAAGGTAGCGGCTGTCGCGACGGAGGAGCCGGAGATCGCAGCGAAGCCGGCGCAGGCCGCGATGGTGGCGATGCCGAGGCCGCCCTTGAAATGACCGACGAAGGCATTGGCGGCGCGAAACAGCTCCCGGCTCATCCCGGAATTGGACACGAATGCGCCCATCAAGAGAAACATCGGGATGACGCCGAATGTGTAGTCTGTCACCGTGCGCATCGAGGTCAGGCCGACGCTCTTGAGCGCCGCGGTGCCGCCGACCAGATAGGCAAAGCCGGTAACGCCGACGAGGCCCATCGCCATGCCGACCGGCACGCGCAGCAGCATCAGCGCGAACAAAGCGACAAAGCCGATGATCGCGACCGCGTCGGTGCTCAAGTGCAAATGCGCCTCATCGGATTACGCCTCATTCGACCGGTTTGATCTGGTACTGGCCGCCCAAGAGGTCCGGGTAGAAAATGAGGCGATAGGTGCGCACCGCGATCAGCAACACCGCGGATACGTCGCCGAGCCAGGCCGCCAGGAAAAACGGCCAAACCGGGAGCCGCAAATCGAACGTCAGCACGTTGTCGGCCCAGGTGCCGCGCACCTTGTCGAACAACGTGTAGGTTTGCACCGTCACGACGAATAGGAGCACCAGCGTCGCGAACACGTCGATCACGCGCTGCAGGCGCGGGCCGACATTGGCGTAAAGCAGATCGACCGTGATGTGATTGCCGCGATAGGACGTCGCGGCAATGCCCCAGAAGATCAGGATGCCCAAGAGCAGCCGGCCGAAATCGTAGCTGTCGGGAATCTGCACCACGAAGAAATACCGAAGCATCACCGAGACGAAAATGTCGAGCGCGACGATGCCGACGAAGAAGGCGGCGATCAGTTCGATGCCGTCGATGAAGCGGTCCATTGCGCCGCGCTTGCGCGCGTTTGGCGGCGCGGCGGATCCCACAACGGCTTCCGACATCGGCACTGCTCCGCCAATCTAAAAATCTCGACCCTGATCGGATTCACTTGAATTGGATCAGGGTCGAGTGCGATGCGCCGTCAAAAGCCGGCTTTGTACTGCGTCAGCGATGCTTGCAGCTCGTTCCAGATCGCGTCCGGATCGCCGCCGGCTTTCTTCACGTCGGCGGCCCACTTCTGCTTGAGCGGCTCGGCCGATTTCTTCCACTGCGCGAGCTGATCGTCGGTGATCTTGTAGACCTCCTGATCCGGCTCGGCCTTCATTTTGTCGAGGCCGGCCTCCTCGAAATCGACCCATGGATCGGCGAATCTGGCGGCCCATTCGCTGGTGCAGTGTTCGTCGATCACTTTCTTCTGCGATGCCGACATCGCATTATAGGTCGCCGGGTTCATCAGCCACTGGAACATCACCGAGCCTAGCGGCTCGTCCATATGATACTTGGTCACCTTGTCGATGCCGAACAGCACCGTCGATCCCCACGGGAAGGTGACGGCATCAGCAACGCCCTTGGCGAGAATATCCCGCACCTCCGGCGCGCTGGACTGTACGTTGGTGCCGCCGAGTAATGTCACCCAGGCGGCGATGGTGCCTTGAGCCGGCCTGACCTTCATGCCCTGGATGTCGGCCGGCACCACGATCTTCTTGGTGGAGGAGTGCCACACCACCGGATCGAGCACGAAGGAGAAGCAATAATGCACGTCCTTCATTTCGGAGGCGGCATATTTGCGGTACCAGGCGTCGATGGCGCGATTGCCGCCTTTAGCCTGGCCGACAAGGAATGGCAGCTCGCCCGCTGCGATGATCGGGAAACGTCCCGGCTGATAGCCCGGATTGACGTAAACGAAGTCGGCAATGCCGTCGCGCGCCATGTCGTAATGATCGAATGCCTTGCCGAGCTGCTGCGACGGATAGATCTTGTAGGTAATTGAACCGTTCGATGCCTTCTGGACGTCGTCGGCCCAGTCTTGGATGGCCTTCTGCAAGGGATGCGACGGCGGCACCCAGTGCGAGAGCTTCAGTTCAAACGTCTTGTCTTCGGCAGAAGCATTTCCGAGACCGAGCATAAGTCCGAGCGCGGCAAGGCCGCAGAATCTCATTCGACGCCCCAGAGCCATGTATTCCTCCATATGTACCAGTTTTATGACCCATTTAATCGCAAAAGTGACCGCCTTGTAAAAGCCAATTCAAACTTGATCGGTAAAATTGTCCGTCACGGTGTGGCGGTTGCTACACGCTGTTTTCGATCTTTCACCGCCAGCACGTGTGGACTTAACCTCGCGGCAGAGGCGGCCACGTTATGCCGTTCCTGAATAAAAAGCCGGGAGAGCGCATGCGTGCGTTTCATCCCGCCGTTCAGGGACGTCAAAATGTTTGTACGCGCCGCGGCGTGGTGCTCTGCCGCATTTCTTATCACGGTGCCGGCCTTCGCCGGCATCCAGACCGGCACGATCGCGGAAGCGAACGGGCCGGTGACGGCGATCGCAGCTCATGCTGCGATGGGTGTTGCGGCGACCGCAATCGACGTGCCGCAGGACA
>DASQRX010000130.1:0-20449 GCA_035642635.1 Xanthobacteraceae bacterium | reverse complement strand
TCACCCTCGATCAGGCGATCGCGGTTCTTGGTGAACACCGTCTCGTCCCATACCTCGGCATCTAACGACAGCCCGACAAACCAGCGGAACAGCAGATTGTAGTCGAGTTGCTCCATCAGCTGCCGTTCCGAGCGCACCGTGTAGAACGCTTGCAACAAAAGGGCGCGCTACAGCCGCTCCGGCGGGATCAACGGCCCGCCCGTCGCGCGGATAGAGCTTGGCAAAGGCCTGCGACAATTGCGCCAACGCGGCGTCGACAAGTTCGCGTATCGCTCGCGACGGTTGATCGCCGCGTCTCCAATCGCAGGTAACTGAAAAAACCTTCCGCTCGTTGATCTTCGCCGCGCATCGCCAGCTCGCTCGCCTGGAGGTCTCAAATGCACAGAATCACCGAGCAACCGAATCACACTAAAATCGCCTCGTAAATCGGGTTTTTCAGCAGCTTGCTAGAGGCGTTGTCGCCGGCTAGAACAACGGAAGCATCGGTACCTAACGCCAGGCGACCTAATACAATGCCTGACATGAGTCACATTGCGCTTCAGCCTCTAGGGCACTTTCTGCGGAATGCTCATTCTCAGCTGAAAACTTGGCAACTTCAGTTTTGACCAAACTGCGGAACTCCGAATTGAACTGCGCTCCCGGATGCGAGTCATTGTTGGCAATATACTCAATATTTGGTCCAACCAATTTGTTTGAGCCCATCCCGCCGAAAGTCATCCATGGATTTGGATTATATATCTCGATCATTCGTCCCACATTGCCTGTAACGGGCGGATTCCAACTGAACATCGAGGGTTGCAGCGCAACGATTAAATCCACGTATTTAGCTTTATTGGCGACGAAGACCGAACTATTCGCCCCTAGGCTATAGCCGACGACAACGGTATGCGTTCCTGACGGCTGTTGGTCGATGTCCTCCACCAGAGATGGCCATGACTGATGCAGATAGGTGTGGACTTCGACGTCCGGCATCATTCGGAGTTCGGCAACCAATTCAACAAGTCCAATGGCAGGCAATGGTCCGAACATAGGCCACAATACGCCGACAAACGTCTTGGCGCAGACTGGAGAGGAGGCCAAGGAAGCGCACAGTGCTAGAGCGATCGATTGCTTCTTCACCTCACTTCCCCCAGATTAGCTTGCGAGAGCTCGCGTCAACCAGGAAACACATACCGTGAAGCGGTTCCACCGCGCTTCGAGATTAGGGTTTAATTTCTCTTACTTGGTCCCGCTTGAGCGAACTGGTGCTGCGTACAAGAGAGTGCGATCATCATCGCTTGCGCGCGAGCTGTTCACCCTTTTCGATACGGGCCATTTCTGCAGCAAATCGTTCGGGGCCGGCTACAATAATTCAATGCCTGGCTCTACTCGACCGGACTACGATAGGCTGCCTTGGAAAGACAGCTAGGTCGCCGCCAATAGAGCGAAGTGGGTGGTGGCCAGATCAGATAACCCGCAGAGCCAGTGGCCGTCCGGGGCGACGGAAAACGCCGCTGTGGTCAAGGCACTGTTGGCCGACCTGATCGAGCGTGGGCTGCAACCGGATCTCGCCCGCTTGTTCATCCTCGACGGCGCCAAGGCGCGCCGTTGGCGTGATCCCGAACAAATCCCAGCGCGGGATGTGGCCGAGCAGGAACGGGTGCACGCCAAACTCATAGAGCCACTTGAGGTCGCCTTCGAGGAGCGCCTTGCGCTCCGCCGCGCTGAGCGGCCAGTCGGCAATTGCCTTTGCGGGATCGGCCTTCACAGCATCGCGAAATGACCGGTCGTGATAGAGCCGGTGACAGAGCTTGTTGACCTGATACGCGTTCATGACTCAGCTCCAGCAACAGATATCGCGCTGCAGGGCCTCCTGGACCTGCAGAGCCAGGCCGTTCATGCCGCGCCTCATATCGGTTCGTCCGACCGCAAGCCAGACCCGTACACCAAAGGGCACCGGGGTCATCGCCGCTCCAACACGTCGAGCACGCGCCGTAGTGCTTGCCCATCGAAGCTGCTGCCGACGCGGACATGGTACTTGCCGGCAACATCAATCTCGATCTTCTCTGCGACAGTCGATGGTGGCGCGGCCACAGCATCCTCCGCTGTAACCATCACTGGAATCAGTTGAGCAGCCGACGGGTCGGACGACAGACCTGACTCTTCGCGATAGCGCTTGCGCTAATTGAATGCTTGGTTAGCGTTCACGTCGTGTTGCCCGGCAACGATCGAGACCGACGAACCGGGCGCAAACGATGCCGCAACGATCTCCCGCTTCAGCGCCTCGGGCCACGAGCGGTTACGCCGCCGCCCAGTCGCGGTTGTGCCCATAACCAACTTTGTGGACACTTCTCGCCCTCCCAACACCAAGAATCACACTACACTCGGCGAAATGTAGCGATTCCGGAAGGCGGCCTTCGGCGGAGGCTAACACAGGATGTGTGTTCAGAATTCTTCAAAAGGGAAGATCGCCGGCTGCGCCGACGCCGTCGCATAGTCGCGCTGGGGCGCGCTCCTTGCTTTGGGCTGCCGACAAAATTGGGGGGTAGAGCAAGCTGAATGAGGCAGTGGCTTCATGCGTAAACCGTCCCCTCAGCGCACGCATGTGCGATCACCCGACGTTCTCGAGCCGGTGTCGCCGAACTGGCATTGGCGGCGCGGCATTGGTCACCGCTTGCGCCGGCTGGATTAAGGTTAATCCAGCGTCGCGTTGCGGTATTAACCATTAATTAAGAATGCGGTGGCGCGCCGTTTCGTGCTCTGCGAACGATTGAACGGCGTCCCCAAGTATACCAACCAGAATATAGAGGGAGAATCGGTATGATCGCGCGGTACGCGATTGGGATCGTCGCTCTCCTCGCATCAGCCCCCGTGCTCGCCGAAAGCCTTGATGCCGAGGCTGCGCGGCGCTTTGTGCTTGACAAGCTGTTCGCGTTCACTTGTTTCGATGGTTCGCGCGGCTCTGGTCGCGTCTACGACGACGGTTCAGTCATTGGCACTATCCAGTTCCGCGGCACAGGATCGATCCACTCGGTATGGCTGCCAGCGGGAACTCTCAAGGTCAAAGGCGAGACGGTTTGCGCTTCGCTCGACGGCATTCCGTTTGAGCCATGCTTTGATGTCAACAGAACGGACAAGGAAAGTTTCCGTGGCTCAGTGAGCGGGTTGCATTTCGCCTATTGCGATTTTACCCACCGCCCGGTCATTAACGGTCGCACCGCGCATCTGCAATCGTCCGCGCCGCTGTCGCTTGATCCGGCGCGCTACAAACAGCACAGGTAGTGCATTCAGCAAGAGGCAACGATCTTGAGCGTCGCTCGAAGATGCCAAGCGCAATTTCACAGGACTAAGGGCCCGCCGGGCTTCTCCTCGCCGGTCCCAAATGGAACCTTTACGGAGGATAAGCGGTTGCCGGGTCGACGAAGGCGTCGATTCAGTTCGCTTCGCAAATGATCACGATCACACGCGAGTGCGGATCTGCGGTTTGGCGGCGCTTCGTCGGGCGACCCCGACTCGAAGCCAGTCGCGAGGTTATCGTGATCGCGGCGCGGTGGGGCGCGCAGAGGTTTCGCCATTGGCGATATGCTGTTTTGACCGCCGTGGTCGTCACGCCGTTCTTCGGCCTTCCAGCCCAACCTGCTCACGGTCCGGCGCCGCCGAAAATCTCGCTCGCAACGCGGCCGCTTGCGGCAAATAACCTATCGATAGCCCAACCGGAGCCATTGAGGCTGCCCGATTCGGCGCTTGAGCCCATCGACTGGAACGCGCTCGACGGCTGGCTAACAGATGATCACGCCGCAGCCTTTGTCACTTTCCTGGCGAGCTGCCGCCCTCTGCTTCACACCAGCCCGCCAGAGGGCGAGAAGCACCCGATGTATTTGGCCTTGACTCACGTATGCCGCCAAGCGCTTGCCGCCGGTCAGCTCGCCGAAGTGCAGGCACGGATGTTCTTCGAACGCAATTTCCGCCCGCTACGTATCACCAGGCTTGGCGACAGTGCAGGACTCCTGACCGGTTACTACGAACCGATCGTCGACGGGTCGCGGTTTCTTACTGGGATCTTCAAAGTCCCAATCTACCGCCGGCCGCCGGATCTGGTGCCGCCGCGGCACCGCACTGGTCCTGGATTTCCCAACCGGGGACAGTCACTCCGGCGGACGAGCAACGGCAAATTGGTGCCCTACTACGATCGCGGCCAGATCCTCGACGGCGCCCTTGATGGCCGGCATCTGGAGATCTGTTGGATCAAGGATCAGATGGACGCACTGATGATTCAGATCCAGGGCTCAGCGCGTGTGCGCCTGGAGGACGGCACCACGCTGCGCATCAATTATGATGCCCATAATGGCTACCCGTTCGTGCCGATCGGCCGCATCCTCATCAAGCGCAACATAATCCCGCGCGAGGAGATGTCTATCGAGCGCATTCGTGAATGGGTTGACGCCAATCCCCAGGCCGCCGAGGAAGTGCTGCGCCAAAACCGATCCTTCGTGTTTTTTCGGATCGTCGGATTGTCCGATGACCGGGAGGCCGTTGGCGCGCAGGGCGTACCCCTTACGCCGGGACGATCGATTGCCGTCGACCATGCTCTGCATGAGTACGGTACGCCGTTTTTCATTCGAGCCGGCTTGCTGTTTACCAACGAGAAGCGGACTAGCTTTGATCGACTAATGATCGCCCAAGACACCGGCTCTGCCATCCTCGGTCCCGCGCGTGCGGATATCTACTTTGGAGCTGGCGATCGAGCTGGCCAACTCGCTGGCCGCCTCCATAGTCCTGGCAGCTTCGCGATGCTGGTGCCCCGTGAAATCGACCCTGTCGCGGCGGGAGCGCGCATGCCCCTTCCGCCGCAAAGGCCGCCCTCCGCTCCACCGGCAATGCCCACTGTCATGCCGCACCTGGCTCACCTTCGGCAGCCGCTGCCCGATTGTAGGGCGTGCAAAATCGCTGAGTCCGGATCGGGTGCAAAGCAGATGAACGCCAGTCGCTCTTCGCTACCGCAGCAAAGGCTGCTCAATTCCAAGTCGGACAAAAAACGCACCTCGAGGCCGGCGCAGAGGTTCACGACCGCTGCTGCGCGGGCAGCAAAGTAATAACAGCAAATGGCCAGCTTCAGGATAAGACAGCGCGCGCGATTGACCGCCGTTTGCAGTTGTTTGGAGCGGAAAAACTTAACGAGTCCTTAACCATGCTCACAAGGGCAACGGAAACACTCAAGCTGGCGATGCTAATAGAAGCAGAGACAGTTCCGCCAAGACGCCAATCGAAAATGATCTGTTGGCGTGGTGCTACCTATCGGCCCGTTTTGACCCCAGAGAGGTTCTTCAACGTCGACTCGGGGGAATCAACGACTGTGACTCTCAAAGCGAGTTGGCCATGACCGATGACAATTTCGTCCGCGATACTGTGTCAGCGAATAACGGCGCTTCGGAAAGCACAGTTACGACCAAGAATTCCATCGCCCACGACGCCAAAATCGACGTAGCCAATTGCAACGGTTTGGACGAAGCGGCAGCAAGTTCAGAGAACGCTATAATAGAGAAGGTGGCTAGGCTCGCGAAGCGGTATGCTGCGGGTACGCCTTCCGACGAGGAGTTTAAGGCGCTCAAGGCTGGGCTTATCTCAAAGACATCTAATTCGGAGAAACCCGCCAGTTTTAGACGCGAGAATTTAGCACGACCTCTGAGTATGCGATCAAGTGAGAATGCGTGGATTGCCCTCCAGGCCCATGTTGGGGATCGAGTTAGGCCAACAACCAAAGCAAGGGGTCAAGCGAAGCAACATATTCCGATGGTTCTAACCCTTGCATTTTTTATGTGCTTCGTTGGACCTGTCTACCTGGATGAAGCATATGCGCCGTTGTTGCCAGACAAGATGGATCGCATGGTCGGACCAGCCACAACGATCGTACCAACTAACGCTAATGAAGAGCCGGGCGCCTCAACTGGCAATGCGCGAGCAGCGTTCCGTCTGGGGTGCGAAGTGGGATGGAACGTAATCCCCCCGGAGCAGCATTGTGTTAGCGACTCACTGTGGGCCCAGCCGGAAGAGCTATTCGGCGGCTATCGCTTTTTCGATCCTAGAGCGGCTTTTTCAACGTCACCTGACCAATATCTCAAGTCATGGGCTCGTATTCGTGTTCCCCAGGATGAAGCTGCTCTTCAGATTCCTGGCAGTACCCCCCATGAGACCGATCGAGAGGTTCCTGCGGAAGCACTGGACAGGCCAAAGCTCTCCTCTTTGTCAGCAAGCAGCCGCGATAAGTTATCCCTAGGTGCTGCTGCTCCATCACCACCCGTGAGTGAACATGCGACAGTCGAGCAGCAACATAAAACTTCGCCAGAGCTTAGAGTTGAGCACCTGCCGTCACGAGCAAACCTCACTCCGCTGCCACAAGTGAGACCGAAGACCATTGACGATTAGCAACGAGGAGGTGAAGCGGGTCGATTCGACGCGATGCCCTCGCAAACCGAAGCGCGTCAGGGATATTTCCTAGGCAAAGACCGCCAGCGCGGCTAGCGCGGTTCGACACGTACCTCTCATCTCTTGCTCCCCAAGAGGCCGGACGACGCTAGCAATGCCAATTGCGTGCCAGGCGGTCGAAATATCTAAGCCTATGAAATAAAAAGATTATATTCCGGGCAGCGCGCGAGAGGGCAGGGCGGCAGTGAGCACCCCTTGCCGGTTTCCGGCAATTCTTGCCGCCCGCTTTTTACCGGCCATTAACCATAACAGGACACCATCCTTGTTATGCGCGTTGATGGACCGAACCGGACGGCACTGGCAACGGCGCCCGCCGGAGCGCGACGCCCGCCAAGCGGCACGTTCTCACTCGCCCAAGCACAGGACTCCCCGCATGCGCAGACCGCGGCCGTAGCGTTGCGGACCTTGGGTGGCATCGACGCGTTGATTGCGCTGCAGGGCGTCGAACACCCGGTGGAGCGACGCCGCCGCGCCGTTAAACATGGCCGGCGGGCACTCGACGCATGGGACGAGCTTAAGATCGGGCTGCTTGCCGGTACGCTCGACCAGGCCACAATGCTGCGGCTTAAATCTGCGGCAGCCGACCTCCACGATGCCTCAGGCGACGATGGCCTCGACCACGTGCTGGCCGAGATCGATCTGCGGGTTGCCGTCGAACTGGCCAAAGCCGGTATTTCCTAAAGCTTAGAAAGTTCCTGATTTTCGCGGTTTTTGCCGCGCCACAGATGGGCAGGGCGCTGCCACTTGGCGCCATGCTTGGCCCGTAGCCGGCCTATGACCGCGATTTCCGGCACTCACGATCGTTGTTGTCACTGTCATGGACGTTGGATATAAGCCGCCGCGCGAGGGTAACCTCGTAGGCGTGGGGTGGGAGTAGACGCAGATGCAATTGCTTAAGGGCAAGAACGGTCGTGCCGATACGCCACAAAAGAACGGTAAGGCCGATGTGCTGAACGGCCAGGCGGACGACAAGGCATATCGGCCAAGCGACAAAGAACCGTTCATGAATGACCGCCAGCGGGACTATTTCCGCCAGAAACTGCTCGACTGGCGGGAAGACATCCTGAAAGAGGCCAAGGAGACGTTGCAGCATCTCCAGGACGAAAATCAGAACCATCCCGATATCGCCGATCGCGCGTCGTCGGAAACCGACCGGGCCATCGAGCTGCGCGCCCGGGATCGCCAGCGCAAGCTGATCGCCAAGATCGACGCGGCGCTGCAGCGTATCGAGGACGGCACTTACGGCTATTGCGAGGAAACCGGCGAGCCGATCACGCTGAAGCGGCTCGAAGCCCGGCCGATCGCGACCCTGTCGATCGAAGCGCAGGAACGCCACGAGCGGCGCGAACGCGTTTATCGCGACGAATAGGTCTTGGCCGCTTCCGCTGTGGCGAACCCCCGTGCCGGGGCACGGGAAGAGTTCGCGCCAAGCTTTTAGCCGTCCTTAAGCTTTTATTTACCAAACTTCTTTACCGACCGTTAAGGAACCGGACGGTGTCGCCTGCCGCGCCGGCAAGCTGGTTGCGGTCATGCCAAGCGGCTCGTCACAGCGCTTTTCTTCTTCGCGCAACCTGTCGCGGATGTTGCGGCACGCGCTGCAGGCCCACGAGGCCGGCGATGCCGCCAAGGCGAGCCGGCTCTATGCCGAAGTGCCGCAGTGCGAGCCGGACAATTTCGATGCGCTGCATGGCCTGGGCAAGAAGTCGCCGCCAAGATCAATCCGCGCACCATGGCGGATATTCTGGCGCAGATGCAGGCCGACGTCGCCCAGCGCCTGACGGTCGAGCTTGCGAGCAAGGCGCAGCAGGCACCGCAACCCGGCGCCGGGCCGGGCGATCTGCCGAAGATCGACGGCCAGCCCACGGCGAAATAGCGGCCCGATCGGACTGCGCTTTTAGAGCATGATCCCAAAAAGTGGACACCGGTTTTCGGAAAAGATCACGCTCAATCAGAATGCTAGAGCGACAACTGATTCAATCTAAAACCGCTTCGCTCTAAATCCAGTCCTTCCACTTGAACCACAGGAGGGGAATGATGGCGGTGACCACGATCAGTGCCAGCGCATAGGGATAGCCCCACGACCAGTCGTATTCCGGCATATACTTGAAATTCATGCCGTAGACACCGACCACCAGAACCGGCGGGATGCCGACCACCGAGGCGATGGTCAGGACCTTCATCACGTCGTTCTGGTCGATATTGATGATGCCGGTCGCCGCGTCCTGCAGGAGCTGAACCCGGCTGACCAGGCCTTCGGCGAATTGCACCAGCGAAGCGATGTCGGACGACACCGCTTGCAGATCGGCGCAAAGATTATGCGCGATCCAGTCGCGGCCGCGCTCCTGGCTGAATTTAGCCATGCGGTCGAGACAGACCAGCGTGTAATGGATGCGCGCCATCCGCTCGCTGGTGCGGCCGGTGCGGATCATGAGCTGGCGCAGCATCGCGGTCTCGTGCGAGAGCTTGGCGCGTTTGCCGGGCCGAAAGATCACGTGCGACGCCTCATCGAGATCGACGCCGCTGCCTTCCAACAGATCGGCGGCATGATCGACCAGCTCTTCGAGAATATGAACGAAGGCGAGGGCCGGCTCGAGAGTTTCATGGCCGCTGATCTCTTTGACCACGTTGTCGAAGAACAGCGACGGCACATAGCGCACGGTCAACAGCACATGCTTGGCGAGCACAAAGCCGGCTGGGGTCGGAATCCACACCTCGTTGGGTTGAGAGAGGATCAGCGGCGCCGTCATGTAGAGCGTGCCGTCCTCGACCTGCAGCCGGCTCGACGCTTCGATCTCGCCGAGATCGTCCCGCGTCGGCACGTGGAGCCCGAAGGTCTTTTCCACGCGCGCGCGCTCTTCTTCGCTCGGATCGACGAGGTCGATCCAGGTGCATTGCGACAGCACGCTCTGGGCGTGGTGGGTTGGGAAAGTGCGGAGCATGGAACCTGTTCTGGATTGGCACGGCGGGCTCACGTATCGCCATAGCACGGCGCAGTGCCATGAACGACGCTTCGGCGCCGCGCCGGCCAGCCGGGCTTTGAATCCAATTTACGCGGCCTTCGGCGCGGCTACCCCAGCGGACTCAAAGTGGAAGTATAAGCTTTTGAATTGACTGGATTAAGCCGCCATTAAGCACAACTGCTAAGCCGCCATTAAGTACGCCCACCTATCGTGGACAGCGGGCTGACGTCGGGGCGGCGCTATGACCGCGTGGCGTCGTTGTGTTGTGTCGAGTGAGTTCAGAGATGGCGAGCGGTCGCACCATCTCGAACGTTGGCCTTCGCCTGTCTTGGTATTTTTGGCGCTGCGTCAGGCCGGCTAGCGCTTTGGCGCTTGTGGCCGCGATGACGGTTGCGCCGGCATCGGCGGCGCCGGCGAAGGCGTCGCTGAAGGCCACGCTCGCCGTCACAGTGAGCGATGGCTATGCGCGCCTCGTCTTCAGCTCCGACCAATATATCGAGGCCACGACCAAAGTCGCCGGCCACGTGCTGATCATCACCTTCAAGCAGCCGATCGATGTGGCCGTCGATCGCGCGCCCGAGCTTGCTTCCGATTATATCGGCGCGGCGCGGCGCGATCCCGACGGCACGGCGATCCGCATGGCGCTGGCGCAAGACGTCACCGTGAACGCGATGGACGCCGGCGAAAAGCTGTTCGTCGATCTTTTGCCGTCGTCGTGGACCGGACCGCCGCCCGCCCTGCCGCAGGATGTCGTCACCGAGATTGCCCGCCGCGCCCGCGAGGCCGAGCGCCAATTGCAGCGCGAGCGCGAGCTGACGCAGGCAAAATATGTGGCGCCGATCCGCGTTCATGTCGCAAGCCTGCCGACATTCACGCGCTATGTTTTCGACGTGACCGGCACAACCGCGGTGGCCGCCGATCGCGCCAAGGACCGGCTGGTCCTGAATTTCAACGCGCCCTTGACCTTCGATCTGGCCGATGCCCAGGCGGCGCTGCCGAACGGCGTCCAGGCGATCGACAGCGAGATCGACAAGGATGCGTCGCTGGTGCGCTTCGTCTTCAGTGCGAATCTCGACCTGCGCACCTTCCGCGATGAGAGCGGCTATGTGGTCGACGTTGTAAAGTCCGACGATCCGTCGGCGCATGCTGGCGCGTCCGCGCCAAAATCCGCAAATGGTGGCCCGCCGAGTCCGGAAGCTGCGGCTGCGGCGGTCAATGCGGCAGCATCGGGCCAGAATGCCGCGCCGGTGGAGCCGCCGTCGCCGCGCCGCATAGGCCCGTCGAGCGCTCTGCCTAATCCGGCGGCCTATGCATTGGCGCAAGGCATCGTCATGCCGTCGGCGCAACCCGCCCGCCGCCGGCGACGCCGCCGCCTCCGATGGCGCAGTCAGCGCCGGCCGTGGCGCCCGCGCCATCTGTGCCGGCGCTATCCGTGCCGGCGCCAGTGGGGCAGGGCGGTGCCGCGCCAATGCCGCAGCCTGCCGCGCCAGCTGCGCCCGTTCCAGCCCAGCAATCTGCCGCGCCGCAACCCGCGGCGCAGCAACCCGCGGCAGGAGCCGCATCGCAGCCTGCGTCTGCGCCTTCTGCAGCCGCGCAAGCAACTGCGGCACCGCAACCTGTCACACCGCAACCCGCCGCACAGCATGCCGCCGCATCTCCTATCGCCGCTCAGGCGGCACAACTGGTGACGCCGCAATCGGCGCCGCCGGCAGCCGCGCCTATGCAGTCACCTGTTGCGGCAGCGGCACCCGCGTCGGCGCCGTCCGGCGCGTCGGCCAACGCCCTTGCCGCCGCCGACGCGGTCTCCAATAGGCCTGCTGAGCCTCCGGCGCCGCATGCGACGACTGCGCCGCGCAACATCGCGCCCGGCGCCATCGGCGTCGAGCTTGGGCGCGACGGCGCCAATCTGAAAGTGTCGTTTCCCTTCAAGACCGCCGTTCCGGTCGCGGTCTTCCATCGCGCCGACATGCTTTGGGCCGTGTTCGATTCCAAGACCAATATGGATTTGAGCGCGCTCGACAACGAGCCGACGCGAACAATTCGCAGCTACACCCTCACGCACACCGACGACGCCGATATCGTGCGGTTGAAGCTCGACCGTCCGCATCTTTCCAGCGTCAGCGCCGACGGCGCGGTATGGACCTTGGAGATCGGCGATTCCGTTCTCGAGCCGCCGCACGCTCTCGAAGTCACCCGCAACATTCTCGTTTCCAATAGGTCAAATGCCTCGATCGCTTTCGACGAGCCGCAACATGTGCACCGGCTCACCGACCCGGAGCTCGGCGACAGGCTTCTCGTCGTCACCGGCTTTGCGCCCGAACGCGGCTTCATCAACACGCAGGAATTCATCGAATTCCGCGCGCTCGCTTCCACGCAAGGCGTTGTCATCGAACCGCTGGCCGATGACGTCGACGTCAATCTCGCTCCCGACAAGATCGTGGTCGAGCGTCCCTCCGGCGTGACGTTGTCGCCGGGGCTGCAGACCCTGTTGCACGGCCGCAATGCGCGGCCGCTGACATTCGATTCGCAGATCTGGGGCCCCGATCGCGAAGGGTCTTATGTCAATCGGCAAGCAAGTCTGATCAATGCCGCCGCCCAGGCGCCTGAAAGCAGGCGAATGACGCCGCGGCTCAATCTGGCGCGCTTTTATCTCGCCCGCGACATGTATCCAGAGGCCAAGGGTGTGCTCGACGTCGCGCTCACCGCCGACAAACAGGCCTCCGAGAACGCGTCGGCCATTGTGCTGCGCGCCATCGCCGAAGTGATGATGGACCGGCCCGACGACGCGCTGCACGATCTGTCCGATCCCGCCGTCGGCGACCAGCACGATGCGCCGCTGTGGCGAGCGCTTGCCTTTTCGCTGCAGGGTCAATGGGCGCTGGCGCGCCAAGGATTCAAGAGCGTGGAAGCTGCGGTCGCGACTTTGCCGGTCGAATTGCAGCGTGTCGCGCTGTTGGACGAGATGCGCGCGGCGATCGAGGTGGGCCGGCGCTGCGGCCGACCTCAACGATTTTCAGACCATCGGGGTGCCGCACGACATGCAGCCGATGCTTGCCGTGTTGATGGGCGGCTCGACGAAGGCATGGGGCGCAGCGAGGACGCGCTCTCGGCCTATCGGATGGCGGCGGAGTCCTGGGACCGCCCGTCCGCGGCGCAGGGGCGGTTGCGTGAAACGCTGCTGCGTTTTGCGCAAGGCGACATGAAGCGCGACGAGGTTATTTCCGCGCTTGAATCGCTCACCACCATCTGGCGCGGCGATGAGACCGAGATCGAGGCGCTGAAAGTGCTCGCTCACTGCTGTACCGAAGAGGGCCGCTATCGCGATGCCTTCTATGTGATGCGCAGCGCCGTGTCGTCGCACCCCAATTCGGCGATGACGCGGCAGATTCAGGATGAGGCGGCGGCGACCTTCGATTCGCTGTTCCTCGCCGGCAAAGGCGATTCCATGCCGCCGATCGACGCGCTGGCGTTGTTCTACGACTTTCGTGAATTGACGCCGGTCGGCAGCCGCGGTGACGAGATGATCAGGCGTCTCGCCGACCGCCTCGCTGCAGTCGATCTGCTCGATCAGGCGTCCGACCTGCTGCAATATCCAGGTCGATCATCGCCTGCAGGGCGCCGCGCGCGCTCAGGTCGCGACGCGGCTGGCCGTGGTCTATCTGATGAACAAGAAAGCCGACCGGGCGCTCGCGGTGCTGCGCGGCACGCGCACGGCCAATGTGTCCGACGAGTTGCGTAATCAGCGCCTGCTGCTCGAGGGCCGCGCGCTGTCCGACACCGGCCGGCCCGATCTGGCGCTCGAAGTCATTGCCAATCTCGACGGCCGCGAGGTGACGCGGCTGCGCGCCGATATTCTGTGGTCGGCGAAGCGCTGGGACGAATCGGCCGAGCAGATCGAGCTGATGTATGGCGATCGCTACAAGGATTTCAACCCGCTCAGCGATGTCGAGCAGCAGGACATATTGCGCGCCGAGATCGGCTATGCGCTGTCCAGCGACGCTTTGGGTCTCGCCCGCTTCCGCGAGAAATACGCGGCAAAGATGGCGCAGACGCCGGATGCGAAAGTATTCGAAGTCGTCTCTGCACCGCTCGGCTCGAGCGGCGACCAATTCGCCGTCATCGCCAAAGCGGCGACCTCGATCGATACGCTCGACGGCTTCTTGCGCGATACGAAGGCGCACTATCTCGAATCAAGCGCGGCATCATCCGCAATGTCCGCACCTGCAATTGGCGTGCCCACGGTCTCCGCACCTATGACCGCGGCGCCCGGCGGCGCACCGCCTCAAGCGTCCTCACAGCCGCCGGCAGCGCCGATTGCGCCGCCGGCCAAGGCCAGTGGGAGCCGTGCGCAGAATATGAAGGTCCCGTCGGCGAAGAAAATAAAATCCGCGCGCGCGCCGTCAGCGCGGAGCTTGAATACCGCGGCGCTCGACAATCACGTCCCGTAGCTCTGGATCAGCGAGCCGGCGACGAGGGTCCAGCCGTCCAACAGAACGAAAAAGATCAGCTTGAACGGCAGCGACACCACGACCCAGCATCATCATGCCCATCGACATCAGGACCGAGGCGACGACCAGGTCGATGATGAGGAACGGCAGGAACAGCAGAAAGCCGATCTCGAAGGCGCGCCGCAGTTCCGAAATCATGAAGGCCGGGATCAGAATGCGCATGGACAGATCTTCCGGCTTGTCCGGCGTCTTTTCGCCGGACATGTTCATGAACAATTGCAGGTCCTTCTCGCGGACGTTCTTCTCCACGAAGCCGCGCAGCGGCACGCTGGCGCGGTCGAAGGCCTCGTTGACGCTGATCTGGTTGTTGACGAGCGGCTGGACGCCGACGTCGTAGACTTTGGTCAGCACCGGCCCCATGACGAAGGCGGTCAGGAACAGCACCAGTGAGATGACGACCGAATTCGGCGGCGCCGTCGCCGTGCCGAGCGCGGTGCGCAAGAGCGACAGCACCACGACGATGCGCGTGAACGACGTCATCATGATGAGAATAGACGGTGCCAGCGACAGCACCGTCAGAAGCGCGATCAGTTGAATGACGCGCTCGTTCAGCCCGCCGCCGCCGGCAGCGCCCTGGCCGAAATTGATGCTGATATCCTGCGCGGCGAGCGGCGTCGCCGAGAACAAAAGCGCCGCTACAGAGGCCGCCCCGGTTATAAACCGAACGCGACGGCCCCATGGGGCGAGCATCAGGTCTTGGGTGGACGGCCTAACAAACTCGCCATCTCCTGTTCGAGGCTATCGTAAAGGGCGGTCTTGCCCTGGTTTGGCTTGGCATCGGGGCGCGCGGGTCGTGGCTCGGTCGGGCGCGGTGCGCGCGGCGGGGGAGGCAGTGCATCGGCCGAATGCGCCGGTTCGGATGGCGGCGGCGCCGAACGTTGTGGCGCCATGGGGCGGCGTGGCTCGGGCGGCGTATTCGGCTTGCGCAAAGCGGCTTCGAGCCGGCTCGCCATGTCGGCCAGACTTTGATCGGCTTCCGCCGTCGCGGGTGTCGCAACGGGGGCGAAAGGAGACGCTGCAGAGGGCGGTGCCGGCGGCATAATCACCGGCGCGGCGGGCGGCGGGCTTTGCAGCGGATTTGGCGGCTCGGGCTCGATTTCAAGATGCGGCTCCACTTTCGCCTCTAAGCGCGGCTCGGCTGGCTGCGGCCGTGCAAAGGTGGAGCGGCGCTGAGGAGCCGGGCGGGAGCCAAGCTCATCGGCCAATGCCGCAAGGGCATCGCGTTGCGGACGAGCCGGCGGCTCAGCGGGCGCCAGCGGCCGCGACGGCAGTTCTTCAGGCGGCGCTTCGAGCCGCGGTGACGGACGCGAGCCCGCCGCCGGCTCTGGCTGCAACGGCCACGATCCGTTCGATCCGTTCTCCGGCAGCGGGATTGCCCGCGGCAGCGCTTCTAGTCCCGCCGCCGGGCGCGTTCCCGGCAAGTCGCGCGGCGAAGCGACCGCGCGCACAATATTGGGTTCCACGACGATGTCGGTCGGTCCGCCGATCATCAAGAGATGCTCGACATTGTCGCGCCGGACCAGAATGAGCCGCCTGCGGCCGTCAACGCTTGCATGATCGATCACGGCGAGCCGCGGCTGGCGTCCACGCGCGCTGTCGCGGAAGCGGCCGGCGCCAAATCGCCGCAACGCCCATGCGATCACACCGATCAGGCCCAGCACAATGAGGAATGCCAGGATGAAGCGTACGGCGAGCGAAGTCTCCGCTCCGAACAGGCTATCCAACATCCGCACTACTCCCCGTTTCGCCGCGGCGCTCTATCGGGTCCCCAAAGGTTAACAGCGCCGGAAACATTTGCCGCCGTGATTACTAACAAACAATTAAAAATAATAGCCGATTTTGGCGCCAAAGCCGATGGATGAAGCATTTTCATAGTAAACGGCGGTTTAATGGCAAAAGGTCTCCAAAGCGGCCTTAACCGGGCATTAACCATACGGCCGGCAAAGTCTGCCCAGTGCCAATCGCTCTTTTTGGCCCAATTCTTCGTTTGGCACAGAGCTTAGTTTGCTAACTGGGGACGCCGCCGATGCCGATATCCGACATTCCGATTCTCTCGATGCTGCGCACGCGCATGCAGTGGCACCAGGCGCGCCAAGAGGTCCTGGCCGAAAACGTCGCCAATGCCGATACGCCCAATTATCAGGCGCGGGACCTCACGGCGCCGGACTTCAGCAGGGCATTGTCGAGCGCCTCTTCGATCGGGCTCGCACGAACCGACCCGAATCATATCGTCGGCCAACCCGGCACCGACTCGCCGTTCGCCACGGATGCAAACGCCCGCTACGAGATCAGGCCGCGCGGCAACGCTGTCAGCCATGAAGACGAAATGATGAAAGTGGCGTCCAATCAGATGGACTACGAGGCGGTGACGGCGATGTACACGCACAGTCTAGGCCTCATCAAAATCGCGATCGATCGGAGTTAGGGCGTGATCTTCTGTCGGGGGGCGAAGCTGCGGAGAAATGTAAGTCATGGATTTCATTAAATCGCTTTCCGTCGCCGCGACCGGCCTGCGGGCCCAGATGGGCCGCATGCGCGTGATCTCCGAGAACATCGCCAATGCCGACTCGGTGTCGCAGACGGCCGGCGGCGATCCGTATCGGCGCCGCATCGTGACCTTCTCCACCGTACTCGACCGCTCGCTCGGCGCGCATGTCGTCGAGCTCGGCCCAATCCAGACCGACAATTCCGATTTTCTGGTCAGACACGAGCCTGGCAATCCGGCCGCCAACGCCGCCGGCGACGTCAAATATCCGAACGTGAATTCGCTTGTTGAAATGACCGATCTGCGCGACGCGCAGCGCTCCTACGAAGCCAACCTCAACGTGATTACCGCAACGCGCCGGATGCTCCAGCGCACCATCGACATCATCAAGACTTAAGCCAACTGAGAGATGGTCATGCCGACACCGACAGCCGCCGCCAATGCTTATGCCGCGCTTGCGCGGATGCGCAACGACACCTCAAGCATCGCCGGCGGGCTCGGCACGCCGCAAGGCTCCGGCCCAGATTTCAGCGCCGTCCTCAAAAACGTCATCGATAACGTCGCCGAGGCGGCGCAAAAATCGGACATGCAGGCGCGGTCCGTCGCCAACGGCAAGGCCAATATGGTCGACGTCGTCACCGCCGTCGCCGAAACCGAAACCGCGGTGCAGACGCTCGTCTCGGTGCGCGACAAGGTGATCGCGGCCTACGAAGACATCTTGAAGATGCAAATCTGAAATGGTTTCCGCGGGGCCGCCGTCGGCGGCCGCTCGGGGACGGCGTGACGGGGGTGGGGACAGAATAAGAATGTTGACGGGTCCTGAAGTGATGGATGTGGCGCGCGACGCGATCGTGACGCTGCTTCTCGTGTCGGCTCCCCTGATGCTGGTGGGACTAATTGTCGGCGTCATCATCTCGCTGCTGCAGGCGCTGACGCAGATCCAGGAAACGACGTTGGTTTTCGTGCCGAAAATCATCGCGATCTTCCTGGCGATGCTGATCGCCCTGCCGTTCATGGCCGACCGGCTGCACTCGAATTTCATGCGGATCACGGCTCACATCACCAACGGCTGAGCGGGTGCAACCGTGCGGATCGACGTGTCGTTTCTCCCGGCGCTTGGCGCAACATTTCTCCTGATCTTCGCGCGCACCGGAACTATGATCATGCTGTTGCCGGGGATCGGCGAGCAAGGCATCTCGCCGCGAATGCGGCTGACTATTGCGCTCATCCTTGCTGCGGTGCTGGTGCCGCTGCATCGCAACTCCTATCACATCGATGCCGGTGCGCTCGGACCTGCGATCGTGATGGTCGTCGAGGAGGTCTTGATCGGCGCCGTGCTGGGGCTCACCGCCCGCCTCACCATCTCGGCGCTCGAAGTCGCGGGCTCGGTGATCGCCCAGCAGCTCGGCTTGGGTTTCGTGACCGCGGTCGATCCAAGTCAGGGCGAGCAGGGCATGATCCTCAGCAATTTTCTCACCATGCTGGCGATCACTTTGTTCTTCGCGACCGATATGCATCACCTGGTCCTTGCCGCGCTGAACGACAGCTACACGTTGTTCGAACCGGGCGAAGTGCCCTCGACCGGCGACGTTGCTGCGCTGGTGACCAAAACCGTGGCCGGCGCTTTCCGCATCGGTGTTCAGCTCTCCGCGCCGTTCCTGGTGTTCGGACTCTTATTCAATATCGGGCTCGGCGCGCTGTCGCGGCTTATGCCGGCGATGCAGGTCTATTTCCTGGCGCTGCCGCTATCGATTCTGATCGGGTTTCTTTTCCTCGTGGTGGTGCTCGGCTCGATGATGGGAATGTTCCTCGATTACGCCGGCGGCGTGCTGCACGACATCGCCCCTCACGCCTGAGCTGAGCATCAAACGGAAGATCTAGACGTCGATGGCCGAAGAACCCGACGACTCGGAACAAACAGAAGACCCGACACCACGGCGGCTCGAACAGGCCATCCAGCGCGGTGACGTCGTCAAAAGCATCGAAGTCAGCACATGGTTCATGATTGGCGGCGCAACCGTCGCGCTGATGATCTTCGCGGGACCCGCCGCCGCCAACCTGCAAAACGCGCTGCGCGGCTTGCTGGCGCATTCCTGGCAAATCCCGACCGACGGGCCATCGCTGGTCGATCTCACCCGGTCGCTTGGCGAAACGCTGCTCGCAACGCTTGGCATTCCGCTCCTGCTACTGGCTTTGTCGGCCTTCGCCGGCACGATGATTCAGCACCGCATTATCTTCTCGTTCGAGCCGCTGAAGCCCGAACTGTCGAAAATCTCGCCGATCGCCGGTTTCAAGCGGCTGTTCTCCAAAGTGGCGCTCGCCAATTTCGCCAAGGGCTTCGCCAAGCTCGCCTTGTTCGGCACCGTCATCGGAGCGCTGTTGTGGCCGCAGCGTCGCCGCATGGGCGGGCTTATCGACGTGGATCCGGCGCTGATCCTTCCAATCACCCGGTCGCTTGCCATGCAGATGCTCGGCACGATCGTCGCGATCCTCGCGGTCGTGGCGGCAGCCGATTATCTGTTTCAGTACCGGCAGTGGTACGACCGGCATAAAATGTCGTTGCGGGAGATGAAGGAAGAGTTCCGCCAGACCGAAGGCGACCCGGCCGTCAAAGGCAAAATCCGGCAATTGCGGCAGGCGCGTGCAAGGAAGCGCATGATGGCCGCGGTGCCGAAAGCCTCGGTGGTCATCACCAACCCGACCCACTTTGCCGTCGCGCTGCAATACGAGCGCGGCATGACTGCGCCGGTCTGCGTCGCCAAGGGCGCCGATCTGATCGCCCACAAAATCCGCGAGATTGCCGAGGCCCACAATATCCCCATCATGGAGAACCCGCCCTTGGCCCGCGCATTGCATGCGACCGTCGAGATCGACCAGGAGATCCCGCAGGAACATTACCGCGCGGTCGCCGAAATCATCGGCTACGTCATGCGGCTGCGTGGGACTTTCCGCAGATGAACCGCGACCCTGATCCCGCGCGAGCGATCGGAGGCGGATGAAATCGATGCATGATTGTGCAGCTTTTCGCCAAAATCTCTTGCGCGATTCAGCGACGCAAGGCACTGAAATGGCACGGAACAGGGCGCTGAAAGTGAGGCATACCAGGCCATGACAGTGTCCGGCGGCGCCGATACCAAGGCTGTTGGGCCGCTTATTGAGGCGCCCGTCGCCGCCAAAGCGCGCCGATCGATCGACCGCAGCGCGGCCGACACCGCCCGCAGCGGCAGCATCACGCTTGTGCTGTTGGTCGCAGCTGTCCTGGTCGGCGCCGCGACCGGGATCGTCATGATCGGCGGCAGCGACGCCGAGCCGTATATCCTGGCGTTCTTGGCGGTGCTCGCCACGATCGGCGTGTTCTCGCTGTTCGCCTTGGCCTGCGGCATCCTGCGGGTCTCGACGGCGGATGCCGACCACCCGATGATCAAGTCGGTGGTGGACAATGCCTTTGACGGCATTGTGGTCACCGGCAGCGACGGCCGCGTCGTCTATGCCAATGCCGCCTATCTCGATCTCACCGACGCGTCGGACGCAAACGACATGAGGCCGGTCGAGCGGGCCTTCATCGGGGACGCCGACGCGTCCGAGGCGATCTATCGACTCTTGAAAGCGGCAAAAGACGGCAAGCGCCTGCAGGAAGAGGTGCGTATCGTCGGCACCAAGGGCCGGCCGGCGCGCTGGCTGCGCTTTCGCATCCGGCCGCTCGGCAGCGGCAGGCACGACGGGCGTCTAACCGTCTGGTCGTTGTCGGACGTGACGCGCGAGCGGGCGCACCAGGAAAATGTCTTTCAAGACTTGCAGCACGCCATCGACTATCTCGATCATGCGCCGGCCGGATTTTTCTCGGTCGATGACAAGGGCGATATTGTTTATCTCAACGCCACGCTCGCCAATTGGCTCGATCAGGATTTGGCTCAGGTCGGCTCGCGGGGGCTTAAAATCGCCGATCTTGTCGCCGGCGACGGCGCGGCTTTGCTGACAACGCTGCGGGCGGCGCCGGGCGACGTCAAAACCGAAATCCTCGATCTCGATCTGCG
>DASQRX010000129.1:0-7739 GCA_035642635.1 Xanthobacteraceae bacterium | reverse complement strand
AGGATCTGGCCCAGGTCGGCTCGGGCGGCTTGAAGCTCGCCGACCTGATCTGGGGCGACGGCGCGGCGCTGTTGACGACGCTGCGGGCGGCCCCGGGCGAGGTCAAAACCGAGGTGCTCGACCTCGATCTGCGCACGCGGGCCGGCCGCAACCTGCCGGTCCGGCTCTATCACAAGCTCGCCTTCGGCGCCGACGGCGCGCCCGGCGCCTCGCGCACGCTGGTGCTCAACCGCGCCCGCGACGACGGCACCGATCCGCAGCGCGCCGCCGAGATCCGCTTCATGCGGTTCTTCCACCACACCCCGATGGCGATTGCCACCATCGACAAGCACGGCGGTGTGGTGCGCACCAATCCGCTGTTCGCGCGGCTGTTCCATGGTGCGCGCAGCGGAGAATATGGCGCGCGCAGCGGGGAACATGGCGCCAGAGGCGGGGAGGGCGAGAACGTGGACCGCTCGATCCTCGTCACCGTCGTCGAGCGCGACCGCGAGGCGCTGGCTTCGGCGATTGCGCAGGCGGCCCAAGGCAAAAGCGATATCGCGCCGGTCGACGCCATGCTCGTGGGCGATAGCGAAAGATTCGGGCGCTTCTACGTGACCGCGGTCGAGGAAGAGGAGCGCGATCAGGAAGCGGCCATCGTCTATGCGCTCGAGACCACGGCGCAGCGCGAACTCGAGAACAAGGTGACGCAGCAGCAGAAGATGGAGCTCGTCGGCCAGCTCGCCGGCGGCATCGCGCACGATTTCAACAATGTTCTTTCCGCCATCATGATGGCGACCGACTTTCTGCTCAACGCGCACAAGCCGACCGATCCCTCTTTCGCCGACATCATGCAGATCAAGCAGAATGCCAACCGGGCCGCGAGCCTGGTGCGGCATCTCTTGGCGTTCTCGCGCAAGCAGACGCTGCGCCCGCAGGTGCTCGATCTCGGCGAGGTTTTGAGCGACCTCACCATGCTGCTGCGGCGGCTGATCGGCGAAAAGGTCACGCTCACGGTGGTGCACGGCCGCGATCTGTGGCCGGTCAAGGTTGATATCTCGCAATTCGAACAGGTGATCGTGAATCTCGCGGTCAATGCCCGCGATGCCATGCCGGGCGGCGGCCGCTTGCAAGTGCGCACCGCCAATGTGACCCGGCAGGAGAGCGAACGCTTCCACGCCAAGGGCATGCCGGCCGCCGATTACGTGATGGTCGAGGTGGCCGACAGCGGCACCGGCATTCCGGCCAAAATTCTCGACAAGATCTTTGAGCCGTTCTTTTCCACCAAAGAAGTCGGCAAGGGGACCGGGCTCGGTCTCTCCACCGTCTACGGTATCATCAAGCAGACCGGCGGCTTCGTATATGTCGATTCGGTGGAGCAAGAGGGCGCGACATTCCGTATTTTCCTGCCGCGCCATGTCGCGAGCGCGAAGGAGCTTGCGGCGGAACGCGCTCTCGAGACCGAAACGCCGGCGGCCGCGGTCGGCGGCGCGGTCACGACGCTTGAACCGGGCAAGCGCGCGGCGAATGCCGATCTCACCGGAGAGGGTACGATCCTGCTTGTCGAAGACGAGGAGGGCCTGCGTCAACTCAATGCCCGCGGGCTTGCCTCGCGCGGCTATACCGTGCTTGAAGCCGGCAATGGCGTCGAGGCCATCGACGTGCTGGAGAAGTCCGATGGGCAAGTCGATCTTGTCGTCTCGGATGTGGTGATGCCGGAGATGGACGGGCCGACGCTGCTGCGCGAATTGCGCACGCGCAACCCGACGCTGAAGGTCATATTTGTCTCCGGCTATGCCGAGGATGCGTTCCAAAGACATCTGCCGGCGGACGGTCGGTTCGCGTTCCTGGCGAAGCCGTTCACACTCAAGCAGCTCGTCAATGCCGTGAAGGAAGCACTGGCGGCCTAAACCCGCGTTCGCCGTGGCGGCTTATGCGGCTTATCCATTCGGTGTGACAGCCGGATGACTGATGGAACTCGCGGTGTGCTGCGTTAAACCGGTTTTGTGTCCTGCCCGTACATAACAATGGGGTGCGACATGGGCGCGTGCGACGCTTTGCGGCAGATCGGTTCGCGAAGCCTTGAGCGTAGATAGAGAGTCTCGGGGCGTTGGGCGCAGACAAATACGATCAGGTGGACACGGCCGGATGTGCTAATTCTACGCCGGTTCAGGAAGGGCGACTTCAGGTGAACTGTTTCGTTTGCAACCATATCGATACGGTATCGTTCGAACCGTCGTTCAGGCCGATATCGATCGGGTCACAATGGGTCCGATTATCCTGGTTCCGGTCGCTTGCCATGTTTGTCGCGATGACGATGAGCTTGTTCATTTCGGCGGAGGGTGCCGACGCACGCTTGAAAAGCGAATGGAAGTTCGGCGGCAGCTTGGCGCGGTTCACGTCGCTGCCGTTTAGCTCGGGCGTTTTCGATAACGACGTCATCGGCAATGAATTCATGGGCAACGACGTCATGGGCAACGACGCTATCGGCGGCACTGCGAAGGCGGACAGTGTGATGCTGCCTTTTGCGGCGCAGCCGGCCGGCGGCTCGCTTGGCGGATTGTTCAATCGGCCCGGCGTCGTCGGCGGCTTTTCCGCCGGCTTCCTCGGCGCGGGCGTGCTTGGGCTGGTGTTCGGCCACGGCATGACCAGTGAGCTGACCGGCGCCGCGTCTATTCTCGGCTTGATCTTTCAGCTGACTTTGATCTTGATGCTCGCCCGGCTGATTTGGACGTGGTGGCGCGCGGACCGGTCCGCGGCGTTCGCCGAAATGTCGCCGCGGCAATTGGCCGACGCTTATGGCCGGCTCCGGAACGAAGCGCTCCCCGATATCGATTGCGTCGCCGACACCGGCCTTGGTGAGGTGCTTAGCGACGCGAATGGCGGCGCTTTCGACAAAAAAGACTAGAACACGATCAAGCTGCCCGCCTACGCGCGTCATTGTGGCGGCGGCCCGTCATGGCACGCATGCGGCGCCGCTTGGTTTGGTGCCAGGTTCGGCACGTCGCATTTTGAGCAGGCGGCGAGCGCCAGACCACAGCTCACCGCAGCGCAGAGCACGGCCACAATCCGCACGCCGCGCCGCGCTTTATGAAATGCGATCCTCGACATAATCCCGTTCCCCACGCTCGCCACATTACCGCGCCGGGTTGAAAACCGCGAGGCAGGTGTACCGTGCATATGACGGCGATTGCCAGAGTATCGAGCGAGAATTTCCACTATCTTACCGGCCGCCCAGCAGCCGTTGACCGCAATGCGGGCTGCACCAAGGAGGAGACGACGATGGACATTTACACGTGTGGCAGCCGGCCGTCGCGCCGCGGGCCAGCCGACAGCTTTACCGGGATCGTCTGGCAGGAGCCGATCATCGAAGCTCCCGCGCCGGCGCGCGTGCGCTCCGGCATGGTGCGCTTCGAGCCCGGTGCGCGCACAGCCTGGCATACCCATCCGCTCGGCCAGACGCTGTTCGTTGTTTCCGGCGCTGGCCGGGTGCAGAGCTGGGGCGGCAAGGTGCGCGAAATCCGCGCCGGCGATGTCGTCTGGATCCCGCCGCACGAGAAGCATTGGCACGGCGCCGCGCCGGATACCAACATGGTTCACGTCGCCATGCAGGAATCGCTCGACGGCAAGCATGTGGAGTGGATGGAGCATGTGACCGACGAGCAGTACAAGGTGCCGGTGGGATAGCGGGACAGCAATCGGACCGAGCGATGCGCTACGAATTTTATTATTGGCCGAGCATTCAGGGCCGCGGCGAATTCGTCCGCCTCGCGCTCGAAGAGGCCTGCGCCGACTATGTCGATGTCGCGCGGCGGCCGGGCCAACGCGGCGTGCCGGCGATGATGAAGCTGATCGAGGGCAAAGTCGTCACGCATCCGCCTTACGCGCCGCCGTTCCTCAAAGCCGGAAAGCTCGTCATCGCGCAGACCGCGGAAATCCTGTTCTACCTCGGGCCGCGCCTGAAGCTCGCGCCGCGCGACGAGGCCGGACGGCTATGGGCGCATCAATTGCAGCTCACGATCGCCGACATGGTCACGCATATCCACGATACGCACCATCCGGTGTCCGGCTGGCTCTATTACGAGGAGCAGAAGCCCGCGGCGCTGCGGCGCAGCCAGGATTTCTGGCGTTATCGCGTGCCGAAATTCTTGGGCTATTTCGAGCGCGTGCTGCAGAAGAACGGCGGCACATACACAGTTGGGCACCGGCTCAGCTATGTCGATCTGTCATTATTCCAGATCGTCGAGGGGCTGCGTTACGCCTTCCCCAAGCGCATGAAGCGGTGCGAGAAGAAGATCCCGGGGTTGGTCGCGCTGCACGATCGGGTGGCACGGCGCCCACGCATCAAGGCGTACTTGGCGTCGAAGCGGCGCATCCCGTTCAGCCAGTGGGGCATCTATCGGTATTTCAAGCAGCTGGACGGGTGAGCGTGCGGGGGCACATAAGACTACGGGCCGCGACTGGAGCAGATTCCTTCATTGATTGCACGGCCACACGGTGCCTGAGAGGAATTCGAAGTCAGGGATGCCCATAGCCCATTGCACGCAACGTGCTATGGGCACCGCTTCTGGCGGCGGCCCTTTGGGCCGTCCTTGAGTTCGAATTCCTCTCAGGCAAAATGGTGGCCACGCAATCAATGGAGACTTGGCGCTGTGACCAGCGCTTTGGCTATTTGTAGTGACGATTGCGTCAGCGCCGCCGGCCAAATAGCAATCCGCAAACCGGCAGGCTAAGCTGGCGACCGGAAAAACAAGGCGATGAAGGGGACCACGGGGGACAATGTCCAGCTTTGCACAAAGCTTCGATCTCACCAATGAATTCAACATCCTGCGGCTGATTTGCGGGCTGTTTTTCATTCCGCATATCTACGCCAAATTCTTCGTGCCCGAGGCGCTCGGCTTCTTCAAGGCGGCGAAATTCGATCCGCCTGCCGTATGGATGTATACGGCCTGCGTCATCGAAACCTTCCTCGCCATCGGGCTGATCTTCGCGATCTTGCCGTTCTATGCCGGCGCGCTCGCCTTCGTGCATTTGCTGGTTGCCGGTTATGCCGTCCACCGAGTGACGCAAGGCAAGTGGCTATGGAATATCGGCGGCTGCGAATATTGCCTGTTCTGGGCGATCTGCTGTCTGGTCGTGGCGATGCATTACCGTAGCGGCATCGTCTTCTGGTAAGCGCCGCCCCAATCCTTAAGAGGAGTTTCCGCAGATGATCAACGCGGCTATTGTCGGGCTTGGCTGGTGGGGCAAGACGCTCGTCGAGGCGGCCGACAAGAGCGACGCGATCCGCTTCATCTCCGGCGCCACGCGCACCGTGACGCCGGAGATCCAGGACTTCGCCAAAAACAACGGCTTCAAGCTCGTGGCGAATTACGAAGCGGTGCTCGCCGATCCGGACATCGATGCCGTGGTTCTGGCGACGCCGCATTCCATGCACGGCGCGCAGGTGGTGGCGGCGGCGGCGAAGAAGAAGAAGCACATCTATTGCGAGAAGCCGTTCACGCTGACCAAACAGGAAGCCGAGAGCGCCGTCGCCGCGGTCCAGAAGGCCGGCGTGACGCTGGCGCTCGGCTATAACCGCCGCATTCACCCCGAGATGATCAAGCTGCGCGACATGATCCGGGGTGGCGAGCTCGGCACCATCCTGCATGTTGAAGCGACCATGACGTTTCCCAACGTGCTGTTCATCAATCCGAACCATTGGCGTGCCGACAAAGCCGAGACGCCGTGCGGCGGCCTGATGCCGATGGGCGTGCATGCGGTCGATGCCATGATCGATCTGTGCGGGCCGATCGATCATGTCTTCACGCAGAGTTTTCGCCGCGCCGCCGCGATCGACGCCGACGACACCACCTCGATCCTGTTCCGCATGAAGGAGGGGATGTCGGGCTATCTCGGCACCATGACCACGACCGGGCCGGGTTTCAGCTTTCAGGTCTTTGGCTCAAAAGGCTGGCTGCGCCTCGAAGGCGTCACCCACGTCGCCGGCGCCTCGTCGGACGAGCGCCGCACGCGGCTGTTCGGCGCCTGCAAGTTTCAGCCTATCAAGGGCGAGGCCAAGACCTGGCAGGCGGCGACCATGGATATCTCGCGCGCCGCGCTTGAAGCCTTCGCCAAAGCGGCCGAAGGCGGACCGGCTTATCCGATCCCCTACGACCAGATGATCCACGGCGTCGCCGTGACCGAGGCGATCGTGCGCTCGGCGGGGTCGGAAAAGGTCGAACACGTCAACTGACGACACACCAACAATTGGAACACAAATATGGATCTCGGTAACGGCCTCGGCCATTTGACTTATTCGACGCTTGTGCATCCCGGCGACAATTGGGAGCAGATGTGGGCGTCGCTCAACACTTATGTGCCCAAAGTGAAGGCGCGGGTGGCCGGCAACAAGCCGTTCGGGGTGTCACTGCGGCTGTCTGCGGATTCGGCGCATACGCTCGTCAACAGCAAAGCCGAACGCGAGAAGCTGAAAAAGTTTCTCGGCGACAACGACATGTATCTCTACACCGTCAACGCTTTTCCTTACGGCGCGTTCAAGGGCACGGTGGTGAAGGAGCAGGTCTACGAGCCGGATTGGCGCTCCGAGGAGCGCACGCGCTACACCATGAATGTCGCAGACGTGCTGGCCGACGTGTGCCCGCCCGATATCTCGCCGTCGATCCAGAGCGCGCCGCTCGGCTTTAAGCCGCGCGTCACCGGCGACAACGTCGTGGCAAGCTATACCGACCATGTCATGCGGGTGGTGGCGCATCTCGTCGAGCTCGAAGAACGCACGGGATGCGTCGTGACGCTCGCGCTCGAGCCGGAGCCCTATTGTTTCCTCGAAACCACCGACGAAACGGTCGATTATTTTACCAAACACCTTTATTCGGGCGCCGCCGCGGAAACCGTCGCCAAGCTCGCACATATTCCGATTTCGGAAGCGCATGTTGCGCTGCGGCGGCATCTCGGCACCGTGTTCGACATTTGCCATCAGGCGCTGGAATACGAGAATATGGCGGAGTCGCTGCAGAAGCTGGTCGACGCCGGCATTCCGATCTTCAAGCTCCAGGAGGCAGCGGCGCTCCATGTCCCGGAAGTGACACAATCGACGGTCGATGCGCTCAAGCGTTATTCGAAGACCATTTATCTGACGCAGACCGTCGAAAAGAAGGACGGCAAGATCACGCGTTACCTTAACCTCGAAGATGCGTTTGCCGCTTGGGACAAAGAACCGGGGCCGCGCGAATGGCGCACGCACTTTCATGTGCCGGTATTCCTCGATGATCTCGGGCCGTTCCGGACGACGCGCTTTGCCATCGAAGACGCGCTGCGCTTTCACAAGCAGAAGCCCCTGTCGCGGCAGCTCGAAATCGAGACCTATACCTGGGACGTACTGCCCGACAATCTGAAAACCGGCGATATCGTCGACTACGTCTGCCGCGAGCTCGACTGGGTGCGCGGGCAACTGAGCTAGAGAGACACATCATGAAGGTCGGATTTATTGGGCTTGGCCGCATGGGCCAGGCCATGGCGCGCCGCTTGATCGATGCCGGCCACGACGTCGGGGTCTACAATCGCACCGCGGAAAAGCTTAAAGGCCTGACCGATCTCGGCGCCAAGCCCGTGGCCTCGGTCGCTGCTGCGGCGACTTACGGCGAGGCCGTTTTCACCATGCTCGCCGATGATGCTGCCGTTATGGATGTCGTCAGCCAAGCCGGCGGTCTGTTGGCGTCGCTGCCGAAAGGCGGAATTCATATTTGTGCCGGCACGCATAG